>JBGAJL010000116.1:0-13089 GCA_044224935.1 Flavitalea sp. | reverse complement strand
TTGAAGGCTGTTCCAGAGTTTCGTTTTCAACTGTTTTGTCTCTTCCGATTCTGCTAATAATTCATCCAGGCCGGGGGCCTGCAAAACAGGTACATTATTGATTTCTCCGATGGAAAAGAGTGGTATTTCCTCCGGAATCGTTTTTCCGAAGGCGATGATCCGCTGTGGATTCAGTTGCTCAAAAATCGCTATGGTTGCGGCGCTCCGTGCCATGTTTACGATAGCCACGTCGCCGGTATTCAGCTTGCACGCAGACAGCATCCGGTTTAGCAGGTTCAGCTGCTCCTCAGGAAGAAAGGTATAGTCGTCGTTACTGACCAGTACCGCAATTTTCTTCGTGTTGTTTCCGAGAAACTTTAAGGGTGCTGCGTTTTTCTTCCTTCCGTCATCCATTTCCACGATGGACTTTCGATAGAGGTTCTCGATCAGTAAAGGATTGAGAACTATTTTATTCAGTGAATCTTCTGCTGCGGTCATAAATTAATCGATAGTAAAATTGAGTGATGAGCGACCGGAGCGTCCTCCTGTCGGTCAAAATGACTGACACTAACAAATGTTAGTAAAAATTCATTTCTTCCTTTGTTGCCCCGAAGTTTGTTTGTTTCTTTGTAATCTCAAAATTGAAAATGATGATAGCCTCACAGCATTTCCCGGTCACAAGAGTGGAACGAAGCAAATTACATGATATTCCCCTGGAGAATATCCCCTTTGGAAAGTATTTTACCGATCATATGCTCGAGGCGGATTATGAGAACGGAGAATGGAAGAATGTGGAGATCAAACCCTACCAGCCATTGGTGTTAAGTCCTTCACTGGCGTCCCTGCACTACGGGCAGGCGATATTCGAAGGTATTAAAGCCTATAAAGATAAAAACGGGGAAGCTTTTATTTTCCGTCCGCATGATAATTTCAAGCGCTTCAACATCTCTGCCGAGCGGATGCAAATGCCTGCGGTTCCCGAAGAAATATTTATCGAAGGAATGCGGCAGCTGATCGGGATCGACAGGAACTGGATCCCTGCAAAACCGGATCATTCGTTATACATCCGGCCTTTTATGTTCTCTTCTGATGAACTGATCGGTGTAAAACCCAGCGATACCTATAAATTCCTAATCATACTTAGCCCGACGGGCCCGTATTATAGTGCGCCGATGAAGATCTACGTGGAGGAGCATTATACGCGTGCCGCTCCCGGCGGAGTGGGATTTGCAAAAACGGCAGGAAACTATGGTGCCAGCATGCTCGCTACCGCGGTTGCGCGCAAAAAGGGGTATGACCAGGTGTTATGGACCGACGCTTTTGAGCACCGGTATGCCGAGGAGATCGGTACCATGAATGTTTTCTTCGTGGTAGACGGAAAAGTGCTGACTCCCGAGCTTTCTACAGGTACTTCCCTGGCGGGCGTGACCCGCGACAGCGCTATCGTGCTGTTCCGCGAAATGGGCCTCGAGGTGCAGGAGAAGAGAGTTAACCTCGACGAAATACTCGAAGCCTATAAAAAGGGCCAGCTCACCGAGGTTTTCGGAACCGGCACCGCTGCCACAATTTCAATGATCCGGGAGTTGACTTACAAGGGTGAGGTCATGAACCTGGATGAATCGGGATGGGTGGCTGCTCCTGAAATGAAGCGCCGCATGGATGCCATCAAAACAGGCGATGCGCAGGACAGGTATGGCTGGAGGTTCAAAATTTAAGCGCGCGCTACGTGAGCGCCAGCGCCTGTTTGTTCCGGCATGGCGCATGATGAACGGGAAAGCCCTGTACCTGGTTTTCGGTTTTCCGGGAAGGGATTTTTAATTTTTATTTTGTTTTCTGAAGACGGCCGTTTACCTTTGCCGTCCCAAAAATTAAAAGGTCAAGAATGCCTACAATACAACAATTGGTTAGAAAAGGAAGGGAGATTATCAAGGCTAAAAGTAAGTCCAGAGCGCTTGACAGCTGCCCTTTCCGTCGTGGTGTATGTACCCGTGTTTATACGACAACGCCGAAAAAACCGAACTCTGCGCTGCGTAAGGTAGCTAAGGTGAGGCTGACCAATAAAGTAGAGGTAATTGCCTATATTCCGGGAGAGGGTCATAACCTCCAGGAGCACTCTATCGTGCTGGTAAGAGGAGGTCGTGTAAAGGATTTACCGGGTGTGCGTTATCATATCGTACGCGGAAGTCTTGACACGGCTGGTGTAAAGGATCGCAAGCAAAGCCGTTCCAAATACGGAACCAAACGCGAAAAAGCTAAAAAATAGTTTCCGGGTTCCTGTAGTATCCCGGTAATTAAGTCAAAATAAAACAGAAAAGACTCTATAAATTTCTTTAGATGAGGAAGACCAAAGCCAAGAAGATTCCACCCGCGCCAGATGCAAAATACAGCGATGCGCTGGTTACCAGGTTCGTTAATAACCTGATGTGGGAAGGAAAAAAGAACACCGCTTTCAATATATTCTATGATGCCGTTGACCGTGTCGCTAAGCAGACCGGAGAAAACGGTTATGAAATATGGAAAAAAGCATTGTCTAATGTAACTCCGGCCGTGGAGGTAAGAAGCCGTCGTATTGGCGGAGCGACTTTCCAGATCCCTTCCGAAGTTCGTGCCGACAGGAAGATTTCCCTGAGCATGAAATGGCTGATCCGTTATAGCCGTGAAAGAAACGGAAGAAGCATGGCTGAAAAACTCGCCAGTGAAATCGTTGCAGCAAGCAAGGGTGAAGGCGCGGCTTACAAAAAGAAGGAAGACACGCACAGAATGGCTGAAGCCAATAAGGCTTTCGCCCACTTCAAGATTTAATAAGCACAGACTAATTGTTTTAAACCCTGCATTATTGCAGGGTTTTTTGTTTGTTTTTACCTACCTTTGCGCACCCAAATCCAAGCGAGTACTATCTCAAAAAATTAAAAGCAAATACAACAGGTCATGGCAGACTTAAGACTACAAAGAAATTTCGGTATTGCCGCTCACATCGATGCTGGTAAAACCACCACTACAGAGCGCATCCTGCGTTACACGGGCATGATCCATAAAATTGGTGAAGTGCATGATGGCGCAGCAACCACTGACTGGATGGAGCAGGAAAAAGAAAGAGGCATTACCATTACTTCTGCCGCCGTGAGCTGCCAGTGGAACTTCCCTACCGTAAAGGGTAAGGCAGACGCCAACACTAAAAAGTATTATTTCAATATTATCGATACTCCGGGCCACGTGGACTTCACCGTAGAGGTAGAGCGCAGTATGCGCGTACTCGATGGTCTTATCGCATTGTTCAGCGCCGTTGATGGTGTTGAGCCGCAGAGCGAAACCGTTTGGCGCCAGGCTAACCGCTACAAGGTTCCCCGTATCGGTTTTGTAAACAAAATGGACCGTTCGGGCGCTGACTTCCTCGCAGTGGTTAAACAGGTGAAGGAAATGCTGGGCGCTAAAGCCGTTCCCCTCCAGCTGCCGATCGGTGCAGAAGATGATTTCAGAGGCGTGGTAGATCTTATCACCATGAAAGGAATTATCTGGGATATGGCAACGGAAGGTATGACCTTCGAAGAAATTCCCGTTCCGGCCGATATGAAAGAAGATGTGGATTACTGGAGAGCTCAGCTGATCGAAGCCGTAGCTGAATATGATGACCAGCTGATGGAAAAATTCTTCGATAATCCCGATTCTATTACAGAAGCCGAAATGCACGAGGCAATCAGGAAGGCGACGATCGACCTGAGCATCGTTCCGATGATGTGCGGTTCTTCCTTTAAAAATAAGGGTGTGCAGACTGCGCTTGACGCCGTTTGCCGTTATCTTCCTTCCCCTGTAGATATCGAAGACACCGTGGGAACTGATCCCGATACAGGAGAACAGATCATCCGCAAGGCAGATCCAAAAGCACCGTTCTCTGCATTGGCTTTCAAGATTATGACAGACCCCTTTGTGGGACGCCTGGCCTTCTTCCGGTGTTATAGCGGGCATCTTGACGCGGGCTCTTATGTAAGGAACATGCGCAGTGGCAAGAACGAGCGCATCAGCCGTATTATGAAAATGTTTGCCAACAAGCAGAACCCCGTTGACTTTATTGAAGCGGGGGATATCGCAGCAGCAGTTGGTTTTAAAGAAATCAAAACCGGAGATACACTTTGTGATGAGGATCACCCGATCGTTCTGGAAAATATGTTCATCCCCGAACCTGTGATAGCGATCGCGGTGGAACCCAAGACACAGGTCGACGTGGATAAGATGGGAATGGCTATTGCCAAGCTTGTTGAAGAAGACCCGACCCTGCGCGTAAACACCGATGAAGAAACGGGCCAGACCATTCTCCGTGGTATGGGTGAGCTTCACCTGGAGATCATCATCGACCGTATGCGCCGTGAGTTCAAGGTGGAAGTAAACCAGGGTGCTCCCCAGGTGGCTTATAAGGAAGCGTTCAGGAAAACCATCGAACACAGGGAAACGCTCAAGAAGCAAACCGGTGGCCGTGGTAAGTTCGCGGATATCGTATTTGAGATCGGACCTGCAGATGAAGAATTCCTGAAAGAAAACCCGACTGAACACTTCCAGTTCGTAAATGATATTTTCGGCGGATCGATTCCACGTGAATTTATTCAGCCTATTCAGAAAGGTTTCCAGGCGGCGATGAGCACAGGGGTGCTGGCCAGCTATCCCGTAGAGAATATGAAGGTTCGCATTTTTGATGGAAGCTTCCACGCGGTTGACTCCGACGGTATGTCTTTCGAACTTTGTGCAAGAGCCGGTTTCCGCGAAGCGGGCCGTAAGGCACAGCCGGTACTGCTCGAACCGATTATGAAAGTAGAGGTGATCACTCCTGATCAGTACATGGGTGATGTAACGGGCGACCTTAACCGCCGCCGCGGTATGCTGGAAGGCATGGACAGCAGGGCAGGGGCACAGGTTATCAAGGCCAAGGTTCCCCTGAGCGAAATGTTCGGATATGTTACGCAGCTCCGCTCATTGAGTTCCGGCCGCGCAACATCGACTATGGAGTTCTCGCATTACTCTCCCGCACCTAACAATATCGCCGAGGAAGTGGTAGCGAAGGTGAAGGGCAAGGTAAAAGCCGATTAATAATTTATCTCACGCAAGTCGTGAAAAGACTGCAAAGGCGCAAAGGATTATTCCTTGGCGCCTTTTGTATTTAATCTTTGCGTCTTTACATGAAACCTTTTAAAAAAATATATTCAATTCTTTGTCTAAGTCTCGGAAGACCCTTACCTTCGCATCCCCATTCGAAAAAATGGGAAATGGCATATGTCTCAGAGAATCAGGATAAAATTGCAATCATACGATCACAACCTGGTAGATAAGTCTGCCGAGAAGATCGTTAAGACTGTACGCAGTACCGGAGCGGTGGTAACAGGTCCCATTCCTTTGCCTACGCGCAAGAAAATTTTCACCGTGCTGCGTTCACCTCACGTCAACAAGAAAAGCCGTGAACAGTTTCAGCTGGCTACGCATAAGCGTTTGCTGGATATTTATACTTCTTCGTCCCGCACCGTGGATGCATTGAGTAAACTGGATCTGCCCAGCGGTGTTGATGTCGAGATCAAGGCCTGACCTTGTCCGTCGAAGCGCATTGCGCGAAGGCGGGTAAAAAAGAGTTCTTTGTTCCATCTGCGAGATAATCCACCTTCGCCAAGGGCTACGGTGGACGAGGTAAGCAGCGCTGGATTTTAAATAATAAAGGTTGACCGCAAACAGCGGGAAACTGTAAACGAAATATGAACTAGCCGTTCCGGGTTAGTTTACTGTAGGTACTTCTATCATCCGCTGAAGCCCTTGGGCGAAGGCGGACATCACAAGAGGTGATACCGAAGAAAAGCAAGGGCAGCCTTCGCTGAAGCTTCGGCGGCTAACAGAAAAGGTCTACAGCAAACGGGGATTGAAGTATGGATGAACAGACATAGTACTGTCTCTTCAACCCAGGAAGGCACAAATTGTATCAAATGAAAGGTATAATTGGCAAGAAGATCGGGATGACAAGTGTCTTCACTCCCGATGGTAAGCAGACTCCCTGCACCATCATTGAAGCCGGTCCATGTACTGTTACCCAGGTAAAGACACGGGAAACAGACGGATACAATGCAACACAGATTGCATTCGGCGAAAGAAAAGAGAAACACTCCAATGCAGCGCTCGATAATCATTTTGCAAAAGCAAACACGGGCGCTAAGAAGTTCGTTAAGGAATTTCGTGATTATTCCCTCCAGAAAAATTTAGGCGAAGCAATTACGGTCGACATATTTGCCGAAGGCGAAAAAGTTGATGTAATCGGTACCACCAAAGGAAAGGGTTTCCAGGGCGTTGTTAAGCGTCATGGCTTCCATGGCGTTGGTGAGCAGTCGCACGGCCAGCACGATCGCCAGCGAGCTCCGGGTTCTATCGGTAACTCTTCTGATGCGTCGAGGGTATTCAAAGGAATGCGCATGGCGGGTCACATGGGTGTCGAACGCGTTAAGATCAAGGGGCTTAAAGTCGTTAAGATCTTCGCTGAAAAAAATTATATGCTGGTGAATGGTTCTGTTCCCGGTCATAACGGATCAATTGTACTGATACAGAAGTAATCATATTAACCTGAAGCAAATGCAAGTAGATATATTAAATAAACAAGGCGAAAAAACGGGACGTTCACTGGAACTGCCTGATGAAATATTTGGTGTTGAACCAAATAATCATGTGATCTGGCTGGCAGTGAAGCAACATCTTGCTGCACAACGGCAGGGAACTGCAAAAGTGAAAACGCGCCTGGAAGTGAAGGGTTCGAGCAAGAAGCTCCACCGCCAGAAAGGTACCGGCGGATCCCGTAAAGGGAATATCCGTAACCCTTTGTATAAAGGAGGCGGAACAATCTTCGGACCGAAGCCCCGTGACTATGATTTCAAGCTGAACTATAAAGTGAAGGGACTTGCAAAGGTTTCTGCGCTTTCACATAAAGTAAAGGAAAACAGCCTGCTGGTTGTTGAGGATGTAAAGCTTGATGCACCTAAAACCAAAGAAGTGGCAGGAATGCTGAAAAGCCTGAAAGCGGAAAACAAGAAAGTCCTTGTGCTGACAGGCGCTGAGGATAATGATAATTTCACTCTTTCTTTCCGTAACCTTCCTGACGTAATTGGTTATCAGTTCAACGACATGAACACGTACGACATCGTAAACTCAAATGTTATACTGATCACCGAGAGCGCTGCGAAGTCTATTGTTGATGACGCGAAAGAAATCAGTTCTAATTAATTTATTTAAAAATAGAAAGAGATGAAACTCTCTGCAGTTTTAGTAAAACCGATCGTCACTGAAAAAAGCAATAAGCTCTCTGATAAAAGCAGGACTTATGCATTTAAGGTGGACCGTAAAGCAAATAAGCTTGAAGTGAAAAAGGCAGTGGAAGATTTTTACGGTGTAACAGTCACTGAAGTGAACACTATTGTGGTACCGGCGAAAGCCAAATCGAAATTCACTAAAGCCGGATTTGTTTCAGGAAGAAAGCCTGCATACAAAAAAGCATATGTGAAAGTGGCCGAAGGCGAAACGATCGATCTGTATTCAAATATTTAAGTAAAAAGTGAAAAGTAAAAACGCAGAGTTTATGGCTTTTACTTCCACTTTTGACTTTCTAACTTTTAACTTTTAAGTTAAACATGGCACTGAAGAAATTTAAACCGATTACAGCAGGAACGCGTTGGAGAATTGGGAATGCATATGCAGAGATCACTTCCGATACGCCTGAGAAATCATTACTTGAAAAGAAATCATCTACCGGCGGAAGAAACGTACAGGGTAGAAGAGCGATGCGTTACAGGGGCGGTGGTAACAAGAACAAGTACCGTATCGTGGATTTCAAGAGAAATAAAAAAGAAGTTCCTGCTACTGTTGCATCGATAGAATACGATCCGAACCGCACCGCGTTTATCGCATTGCTGAATTATGCAGACGGTGAAAAAAGGTACATCCTTGCCCCACAGGGATTGCAGGTCGGCGCGACAGTGCTGGCTGGTGATGCAGTGGCGCCCGAGGTAGGAAATGCATTGCAGATGAAAAATATGCCGCTGGGTACCAACGTGCATAACATCGAAATGCAGCCTGGTCAGGGTGGCAAGCTGGTACGCAGCGCAGGGGCGACGGCGCAGCTTACCAACAAGGAAGAAAAATATGCGATCCTGAAGATGCCTTCGGGAGAGTTGAGAAAGATACTGATCAATTGCTATGCTACCGTTGGTATTGTAAGCAACAGCGACCATAGCCTGGAAATGGCAGGTAAAGCCGGCCGTAACAGGTGGAAAGGTATCCGCCCCAGAAACAGGGGTGTGGCCATGAACCCGGTGGATCACCCGATGGGAGGTGGTGAAGGTAAAGCCTCAGGAGGTCACCCGCGTTCAAGAACAGGTAAGTATGCGAAGGGATTAAAGACAAGAAAACGTGGAAAGGGAAGCGACAAGCTGATCATCCAAACCAAGAAAGGAAAGAAAATAGCACAATAAAAAAACTTAAAAGTCAAAACTTAAAAGTCAAAAACAGTTCAACTCATTTTTAAGTTTTCACTTTTCACTTTTAACTTAAAAAACTATGGCTCGTTCAATAAAAAAGGGTCCTTATGTTGCTTCTAAGCTTGAGCAGAAAGTGCTGAATGTGAATGAAGGAAAGGCAAAGAGGGGAGTGATCAAAACCTGGAGTCGCCGGTCAACGATTACGCCTGATTTTGTGGGACACACGTTTGCTGTGCACAACGGTAACAAGTTCATCCCGGTTTATGTAACGGAATTTATGGTGGGTCACAAACTTGGTGAGTTTGCGCCAACAAGAAACTTTAAGGGACACTCGAGTAAGAAAGTAGCTTAATCAATAATTAAAAAGTAAAAACTTAAAAGTGAAAAGTATAAACTATAGCGAATTCAAGTTTTTAACTTTTAACTTTTCCACTTTTAACTGATAACAATGGAAGCAATAGCAAAACTCAGAAATTATCCTACATCCCCGCGCAGAATGCGTCTGCTGGCAGATGTGGTACGTGGCATGGAAGTAGAGAAAGCCCTGGCTTTGCTTGAACATCATCCGCAGCATTCGGCCACCCCGCTTTTCAAATTGCTGAAGAGCGCGATCAGCAACTGGGAGCAGAAGAATGAAGGAACAAGCGCTGCTGATGCGGGACTGATTGTTAAAACTATTTACGTGGATGGTGCAAGAACATTGAAAAGAATGTTGCCCGCTCCGCAGGGAAGAGCCTACCGTCTTCGCAAGCGCAGCAACCACGTGACTTTAGCTGTTGATGTTAAACAATAAATTGAAACAAACTATTTAAACCATAATATGGGTCAGAAAACAAATCCAATTGGTGCCAGGTTAGGGATCATCCGCGGTTGGGAATCGAACTGGTATGGTGGTAAAAGAGATTTTTCTTCAAAGCTGATAGAAGATAACCGGATCAGGACTTACCTCAATGCCCGTATCAACAAGGGCGGTATTTCCAAGATCGTTATTGAGCGTACGTTGAACAAGCTCATCATTACCATTCATACATCCAAGCCGGGTATCATCATTGGTAAAGGCGGTGGAGAGGTGGATCGTATCAAGGAAGAATTAAAGAAGCTGACAGGAAAAGATGATGTGCAGATCAATATTCTCGAGATACGCCGTCCCGAGTTGGATGCGATGATCGTGGGCGATACTATCGCACGCCAGATCGAAAACCGTATCAACTACAAACGCGCTATTAAGATGGCCATCGCTTCTTCACTCCGTATGGGTGCTGAAGGAATTAAGATAAAAATTTCCGGCCGTCTGGGTGGTGCTGAAATCGCCCGTACGGAAGAAATCAAACAGGGCCGTACGCCGCTGCATACCCTTCGTATGGATATCGACTACGCGAATGTTTTTGCGCTGACTGTTTACGGTAAGATCGGTATCAAAGTATGGATCTGTAAAGGTGAGATACTGGGTAAGAGAGACCTGAATCCCAACTTCGTTGGCGGTAAAGCGGAAGGTGGCGAAGCAAGGGGTGGAAGAATGGACGGAGGAAGACCGGAAAGACGCGATGACAGGAGAGGTGGAGACAGAAGAGATGACAGACGTGGCGGCGGTCGCCGGGATAACAGTGGCCGCAGGTAAACGAGAACGAGTTTTAACTTTTAACTTTTTAACTTTTTAGTTTTATATGTTACAGCCTAAAAGAACTAAACACAGGAAAGCGCAGAAGGGACGTATCCGCCAGGTGGCCAAAAGAGGAGCGACTATTTCTTTCGGTTCATTTGCACTGAAAGCGCTCGAACCTATCTGGCTCACCAACAGGCAGATTGAAGCGGCAAGACAGGCGCTTACCCGTAGTATGAAAAGGGAAGGTAATGTGTGGATCAGGGTATTCCCCGACAAGCCGATTACCCGGAAGCCACAGGAAGTGAGAATGGGTAAGGGTAAAGGTAACCCCGAGTTCTGGGCTGCAGTGGTGGAACCAGGTCGTATTCTTTTTGAATGTGATGGCGTTCCCGTGAGTGTAGCAAAGGAATCACTGGAACTGGCGGCGCAGAAACTGCCCATCAAAACCAAATTCATTATACGCAGGGACTACCAGGCGTAAACCAACTTAAAAGTAAAAACTTAAAAGTTAAAAGTATATCGCGCAACTTTTCAGTTTTAACTTTTCACTTTTAACTTAAAAAGAAAATGTCAAAGAGAATCGATTTTGTAAAAGGGCTGAAAGATATGGCAGAAGCTGATCTGAAGGCGAAGATCCAGGAAGATGAGCAGCGGCTGAAGAAGCTCGAATTTGCCCATGCCATTTCTCCTTTGGAAAATCCCATGAGCATTCGCAGCCTTCGCAAGGATGTTGCGCGCCTGAAAACAGAATTACGGAAAAAAGCATTAGGTATATAACCTATATAAATAAAAAACAATGGTTGAAAGAAATTTGCGTAAAACCAGGACAGGGCTGGTAACAAGTAACAAGATGGATAAAACCATTACTGTTGCTGTTGAAAGAAAGGTAAAGCACCCGATCTATGGAAAGTTCGTAAAGAAAACGACCAAATTCCATGCGCATGATGAAAAGAATGAGTGCACTATCGGCGACACGGTGAGGATCATGGAAACGCGCCCTCTGAGTAAAACAAAGCGCTGGAGGCTGGTGGAAGTGGTGGAAAAGGCTAAGTAGAACAATAAATTGTATGTTATAAACGCTGGCGGCGACAGCTGACAGCTCAAAGCTTAATAAAATGATTCAGCAAGAAAGCAGATTAAATGTAGCTGATAACAGTGGTGCGAAGGAGGTGTTGTGTATACGTGTATTGGGAAACAGCGGCCAGGATTACGCAAAGATCGGAGACAAGATCGTTGTTTCGGTAAAAGATGCGATCCCTGCAGGTGGTATTAAGAAAGGTACCGTGGTAAAAGCAGTTATCGTTCGCACTAAAAATAAATTGCGCAGGAAAGATGGTTCTTATATCCGCTTCGATGATAACGCAGTGGTGTTGCTGAACCAGGCCGATGAGCCCCGCGGTACGCGTATTTTCGGACCGGTGGCCAGAGAGCTTCGTGATAAGGGATATATGAAAATTATTTCACTGGCACCCGAGGTGCTATAAGCATACGTAAAAAGTAAAAAGTAAAAGCTTAAAAATCATGAACCCGTTTCACTTTTAAGTTTTGACTTTTAAGTTAATAAGTTAATTATGAGTAACAGATTCAAACCTAAATTCAACATCAGGAAAGGCGATACGGTAGTGGTGATCGCGGGCGATGATAAGGATGTGAAGAAACCGCGTAAAGTACTGGAAGTATATCCGGACAAAGGCCGTGTTCTGGTGGAAGGCGTGAATATCATTACAAAACATACCAAACCTTCTGCGCGTAACACCAAGGGCGGTATTGTGAAGAAAGAAGCTTCGGTAAATATCTCCAATGTAATGCTCTGGGATTCCAAAAGCGGTACAGGAGCAAAAGTGAAGCGTACCCGGGAAAACGGCAAACTCGTTCGTGTGTCAAAAAAATCAGGTGAGATCATTAAATAATTAAGCAATGAGCACAACAAAATATTCTCCAAGACTCGCAGATAAGTACAGGAAAGATGTGGTTCCTGCACTGATGAAGCGTTTCAATTACGATAGCGTTATGCAGGTTCCGCGCCTGGAAAAGATCTGCCTGAACCGCGGCGTAAACGGCGCCGTAACCGACAAGAAAATGGTGGATGTGGCTGTTGACGAGCTGACCCAGATCACTGGTCAGAAAGCCGTGGCTACTTCATCGAAGAAAGATATCTCCAACTTCAAGTTGCGTAAGAACATGCCGATCGGCGCGAAGGTGACTTTGAGGGGAGTGAAGATGTATGAATTCCTGGACAGGTTAATATCTGCAGCCCTGCCCCGCGTGCGTGACTTCAAAGGCATCAATGAAAAAGCATTTGACGGCCGTGGCAATTACACGCTGGGAGTAACTGAACAGATCATCTTTCCGGAAATAGATATCGATAAGGTGAATAAGATCACAGGTATGGATATCACGTTCGTGACGACAGCAGGCACCAACGAAGAAGCGTTCGAATTGTTGAAGGAAATGGGCATGCCCTTCAGGAAAAAGGATAATAATTAATAACTAATACAACTTAAAAGTTAAAACTTAAAAGTTAAAAAGTATTTCAAACAACTTTTCAGTTTTTACTTTTCACTTTTAACTTAAAAAAATGGCAAAAGAATCAGTAAAGGCCAGGCAGAGGAAGAGGGAGAAGCTTGTTACGCAATACGCGGACAAACGTGCGCAGCTGAAAGCCGCAGGAGATTATAAAGCGCTTGACGAGCTTCCCAGGAACTCTTCGAAAGTGCGCCTGAAGAATCGTTGCCAGCTTACTGGCCGTCCGAGGGGGTATATCCGCTATTTCGGATTATCGAGGGTTACTTTCCGCGACATGGCATTGGCCGGAAAAATCCCGGGCATCCGCAAAGCGAGCTGGTAAAAACAAGAACTTAAAACTTAAAAAGTCAAAACTTAAAAGTCAAAGTATTCCGAATCGTTTTTCAGTTTTTACTTTTCACTTTTAACTTAATATAACATGGTAACAGATCCTATAGCAGATTTCCTCACAAGGGTGCGCAACGCGCAGTTAGCGGGACATAGAATTGTGGAAAT
>JBGAJL010000115.1:0-13345 GCA_044224935.1 Flavitalea sp. | reverse complement strand
GCAAAGAAATTTTTTCTTAGCCAACTGTTCAATATACCGGTTCCATTAATACACAATAATATCCCGTAACGCGGCTGCGCAGCAGTATGATTCACATGCACAAAGGTGTTTACCCTCGAAGCGGAATCATATTCCACCTTGTCTGTCACGCCATACACGACTCCCGAAGTGCCCGCCGTGGCGGCAATTTCCCCAGGCTGCAAAACATTTAATGAATAAGCGTTGTTGGGCTGGTCACCTGCCCGATAGCTGACAGGCGTGCCCGCTTTTAATCCCAGTATTTCTGCCGCCTCTTTTGAAACCTCTCCCTGGATGCCGAACGTTTCAACTGTATCACAAATCTTCGATGCATCAATGCCGTAGTAATTCAGCAATCCTGTTGCCAGAGAATTGTTTTTGAAATTCCACAAAATTCCTTCGGACAATCCCGAAACCGTTGTGACAGCGCGGCCAGTTATTTTTAAAGCGATATAATCGCCCGGCAGCATTATTTTATCAATCTTTCCGAACACCGAAGGCTCATTATCTTTTACCCATTTCAATTTAGATGCCGTAAAATTTCCCGGGGAATTCAGAAAATTGGAAAGACAGAATTCTTCACCAAGCGATCGGAATGCTTCGCTCCCGGTATCCACCGCACGGCTATCGCACCAGATAATAGCATCGCGCAGTAATTTTTGGTTTTTATCCACGCAAACCAGGCCGTGCATCTGATAACTAATGCCTATCGCCGCGATATCTTCGCCCCGGAAATCAATTTTCTTTCTTAATAATTGTATAGAATTAATCAGTTCTTTCCACCAAAGATCCGGATCCTGCTCAGCATACCCGGGTTTCACAGCGTTCATCGCCATTTCATCTGAAGGCGAAAAAGCAGATGCAACATGCGCACTTGTATCGACATCGACCAGGGCAGTTTTTACAGAAGAAGAACCTATATCAATTCCAAGCAAATATTTTGCACGCATAATTATTGGTTGGGCGCTCAAATTAGGAAATATTTCTGCCGCCATCCGGGTAATTAGCCGCATTCTTTAAAATTGTATTTTTGTCAATATAAATTGTATAATCTTAACCTTCATACGAGGAGAATTCGTGACTACGCGCAGCAATTGGGTTTCGATCATTGCGGCATCGCGCGTGCAGCGCAATTGGATGCAGATGCCAGGCGGCTCGAGACGTGGCTAAATAAAGGCATGCATGGCAGCATGGCTTATATGGAAAACCATTTTGACATGCGCGTCGATCCGTCGAAACTGGTGCCGGGCGCCAAATCAGTGATCACTTTATTGATGAACTACTATCCAGCTGAACAACAGGGCCCCGGTTCCTATAAAATTTCCAAATATGCTTATGGCAACGATTATCATGAACTAATCAGGGGGAAATTAAAATTATTCTTACAGATGGTCAATGAAAACATCGGCGAAGTAAACGGCAGGGGATTCGTTGACTCTGCGCCGGTGCTGGAAAGAAGCTGGGCACAGCGAAGCGGTTTGGGATGGGTAGGAAAAAGCGGTAACCTGATTAATAAAAAAGGAGGCACTTATTTTTTTATTGCCACATTGATCACCGATCTGGAACTGGAATATGATGATCCTTTTGTAAAAGATTTTTGTGGGAGCTGTACAAAATGTATCGATGCATGCCCAACAGACGCTATCCTCGATAACAGGGTGGTAAACGGCAGCCAGTGTATTTCCTATTTTACGATCGAGCTAAAGGATATGCTGATACCCGAAAATATGCGTGGAAAATTCGATAACTGGATATTCGGATGTGATGTATGCCAGGATGTATGTCCCTGGAACAGGTTTGCAAAGCCTGCACGGGAAGCGGGATTTACACCTTTGCCGGAAGTGCTGAACCTGAAAACAAAAGACTGGGAAGAACTTACCGAAGAAGGCTTTAAAAAAATATTCCGCAACTCGCCCATCAGGCGATCGAAGTATGCAGGGATCAGGAGAAATATCAGGTTTTTGAAAGAAAGATAAAATGGTTATATGATTCTATCCCGTGAGATGTTCACCAGGGATCAATTACCATTATTTCTTCAGAAACCATTTCATATCCAGGCCTGCCGTTACAAAATGCTTTGCATCCGGGATATCTTTTTTAAGAATCGAAGAAAAATTCGATTGCACCGAAGGGCCTATCCAAAGCGGGCGCGATGTTTTATTAAATAATGCAACAGAAATACCTGTAGAAACGCCCGCCTGCATCTGGTTCAGCAAATGATCGTTTCTATAATATGTGCCGGTGTTGCTATTAAAATGAAGGCTGGTAGAACTGATCAGCTTCGCAACAATAATCCCCGCATCCCAATAAACCGGCAGTTTTGTACTATTATTCAGGCGTGTATGCAGGGATATGGGAATTTGTATATAGTGATAGGTATTCCTGTGATTTTCCACCTCCGGAACAGTGGGCCTGTAGAAGCTTTGTAAAAATAAATATCCATTATTCGGGCTTCCGGCGAGATTATTTACACCCGTCCTATTAGCCGGTTTCATTTTTGTACTTAATTGCGTGTAGTCGATGCCGGCGGAAATGGCAAACCGTCCCGAGAGTTCGCGTTTTACCAGCGCTCCGGCAGAAAACATCGGCCCGGGTGAAATCTCCGAAGGGCTAAATACAGGAGCAAAGTTTGCCGTAGTACCTGCCAGGGGGGCAGAAAATGCCACGTCCTCCACTCTTGTTTTTCCTAATTTGAAAAAAGCGCCATCATTACCGGCAGACACTCCTGCCTGCAGATGAAGCGCGTAAGACCATTTTGATTTTTTCTTCTTTTCGGCAACCGCTCTGACCGCAGGTGTAACTGATTTTATAGCAGAATCAGGTTTAAGCTGCGTTGACAATGCCTGCAAATCATGAGCAGTCGAATCAGTTTTGCTTTGCGTTTCTTTTGCCACGATCTCTTCGTTCCGGTTATTATTTTCATGCTGATCCACTCCGGATTGCTCCGTTGCCGTCAATTCATTAACGCGACCGCTAATGATTTCCCCGCCGGTGTTCTCTTTTTGCCCGGACCATTTATCTCCTTTAGAAGTTCTATTTCTCATGGAAGCCGGCTTAGCCTCCTTCTCAGTTTTGACAACGCTGTTGTGAATAGATTTTTTTTCGACGAATAAATCCGGGGCCGGTTTATTTTTCCCGGAATTATTACCGGCAGAAGGCGCATCCTCGCCATGAATATTTTTTGATGAATAAGATAATCCCTGTTCCTTATTGTTTTCCGTTGCCGGGGCAAAAAGGATAAAATAGCCCCCGGCGGCAAGTCCGAGCAGCAACAGAGACAACCACAGGAAGGGCATGCGCCGCCTGCGCTGACGCAATGCGTCTTCAATGTTTTCCCATGCCCGGGGTGTCGGTGCGAGTTTAAGGTCGTTCAGCTTTTGCCTGACCTGTCGCTCAAATTCATGGTCTGACATAAGTGTTAGCTTTTTGTTCCATTGAATATTTTTCAAGCCAGGTGATCAGCAAACCTCTTGCTCTTGCATACTGCGACCGGGAGGTTCCCTCGTTGATGCCCAGCATTTTTCCTATTTCCACATGGGTGTACCCCTCAACTGCATAGAGGTTGAATATTGTTTGATAACCTGTTGGCAGCTGACGTATGATATCGGCCAGGTCCTTTGCAAGGATATTTACATCCGGGTTGTCATCCGAAACGGGATGCATACTGTTGTCGAAATAGGAAAGATCGGACTGGTAGTGCCGGTTTTGTTTCAGGTAATTAATGGCAGTGTTTACCATAATCCTTCTGATCCAGCCTCCCAGTTCCCCCTCAAATTTGAACTGGTGGATGTTCCGGAACACTTTTATAAATCCTTCCTGCATCACGTCTTCCGCGTCAGCCGGTGATTTGGTGTAGCGGTAGCAAATAGCGAGCATCGGCTCCGAAAATTCATCGTAAAGCTGACGTTGGGCCTCCGGCCTCCCCTTTATACATTCTTTTACCAGCCTGTGCGCATCCATGCAGTTGTATACGTTTATCTGACAATGATCGATCCGAATCCGTTGCATTGGGGTTCCATACAAAGACGCTGTGTTTTCACAGAGGGGCTGAGGATACGAAGAATATCTTTGTGCCTTTGCATGAAACCGATATATCTTTAGTCATTATGCAGGAATCGTTGTCGGCCAGGGACAAAAAAGTAATCTGGCATCCTTATACACACCAAAAGTACTATCCCGATCCCATACCCATTGCAAGGGGCGAGGGCGCCTGGCTGATCGATGAAAAATCAAACCGGTATATCGACGCCGTTAGCAGTTGGTGGGTCACTATCCATGGGCATGCCCACCCCTTCATCGCGGAAAGGATTTACAGGCAGGCGCTGGAACTCGAGCAGGTGATTTTTACGGGTTTCACGCATCGCCCCGCGGTAGAGCTGGCCGAGAACCTGCTGAAGATCCTGCCCAATACGTTTTCAAAAGTTTTTTATTCAGACAACGGATCCACTGCCACCGAAGTGGCCATTAAAATGGCCGTACAGTATTGGTGGAACAAGGGCGACAAAAAAAGATCCCGCATCATCGCACTGACCCATAGCTATCATGGAGATACTTTCGGCGCCATGAGCATCAGCGAAAGGGGCATCTTCACCATGGCTTTCCAGGACAGGCTGTTCGACGTGTTATTTGCCGAAACACCCGGGACAGGAAAGAAAATTATATTTAAAGGCTACAACGAAAAAGAAACGGAAAGATTACTTTCCGAAGCCGCCTGCGTCATCTATGAGCCCCTGCTACAGGGCGCTGCGGGTATGTATATGTATGAAGCAGCGGCACTGGATGAGTTTCTGGACGAATGCCGGATGCATGGGATTATCTGCATTGCAGACGAAGTGCTCACCGGCTTTGGCAGAACCGGAAAGCTCTTTGCATCGGAATATTGTCGTAATCGTCCCGATATCATCTGCCTGAGCAAAGGATTGACGGGAGGGACTATGGCCCTGGGCGCAACCGCCTGTACCGACAAAATATACCAGGCATTTGTGGATGACGATAAGCTGAAATCATTATTCCATGGCCATTCTTTTACCGCCAATCCTATCGCCTGTGCCGCAGCGCTGGCGAGCCTCGAACTGCTGAATGATCCTTCTTATCAAAAAAACATCGCAAGAATCACCGAACAGCAACGATCATTCTGCGACAGGATCGCGGGTAGAAAGGGAATCGGCAATATCCGGCAATGCGGAACGATCATGGCTTTTGAAGTGAATGACGAAACAGGAAATTATACCAGCAATATCCGCGATATTGTTACAGAGAAAGCATTAAAAAACGGCGTTTACCTTCGTCCCCTGGGCAACACGGTATATATTATGCCGCCCTATTGCATTCGTGCTGAAGAGCTTGAGAAAGTATACGCCGTTCTGGAAAATATCCTCGACGAAATTACATCCTGATCGGCACTTCCACATGCGTCTGATCCCATTCCAGAACCAGGCTGTTATTCTTGTCGAAGCTGATCGTTAACTTTTCTACCGGTGTATCTATTTTTTTCGAAGGCACCGTAGTGTGCAACACATCTTTGTCCTTTATTTTGGCGTAGCCATAAGCGCCCCATTGTTTTAGAGTGGGATTTAAAATAAAAGTCCATTCAGATGCTGTGGGTATAGTAAATAAGGAGTAAGTACCTTTCTTAACGGGCTTTCCGCCGAATGTGGCGTCCTTTGCGAAGGTGATCTCCGTTGCTTCGTTCGCTCCTGTTCTCCATACCGAATCGTAAGGAACGAGGCCGCCGAATATCACACGGTCTTTTTTGGATGGCTGGCCATAGGTAATCTTTACATTCTTGCCTTCAGCTGACGCCTTAGGGCTTGCAACCGGCTGACTTTGGCATTCCGTAAAGGCTGTGGCCAGAATCAGGGAAATGAAGAGCAAATGTTTCATAAAATGGAAATTTAATTTAAAAATTAAGGTACAAAAGTTCCCGGTCATCGGGCGCTTTCTATCATCTTTTTAAGATTGTTCAAAGATTGTTCCATGGGGGGCCCAACTGCTTATCAAAAATGATGCTGCCAAGTTTTTCCCACGGGTACCATTTCAGACGAAACTCAAAATACCATTGCACCACGCTTACCCCCGCTGAATGCACGATATGAAAATTACCCTGTATGGCGCTGTTGCGGCTGGTCCAAAGCGTTTGAATATCACTGGAATCCGCCGATAAAATGCTCACCTTCACCGAATCGTTATAGAGGGTGTTCCAGGCTGGCCAGGACCCAAGGTCAGTGATCACGGTATCTATTCCGTTGCCATGAATATTTATCGCCCTCGAAACGCGAATATTCGATGGGATCAGCAGTGACAAAAGAATCAGGAGCACGCCAAAAATGACAATACTTATCGCTCCAAGTTTGAATACTCTCATAAACTGTAATTAATCGCCCCATTTAAAAAATCGTATGGCCAGCGCGTATGCTGCCACGCACCAGATGCCGAGCGCCGCAAGCTGCGGCCCGCAATCGCTGAGGTGCGCCCCCTCGAATGCCACGTTTCGCATCGCATCGTTAAGATGGGTCAGTGGTAAGATTTTGCACAGCGGTTGTAACCAGCCGGGGAAATTGTCTATAGGAAAAAATGTTCCTGCAAGCAGGAATTGCGGTAGTGTAAACAAATTAGCAAAGGGCGGTATCGAGCTTTCATTTTTTGCCAGCCCGCTAACTACAAATCCGAATCCCATGAACACCACCAGCCCGATGAAGCTCAGCACCAGCAGTTCCATAAATGTCGCGAACCCGTTTATCAGCGTAAAATGAAAGGCAAAATGACCGATAAGCAGGATTACTATTGCTGTTGACATTTGAAAGATCACCCGGCTCAATGCTTCGCCGAATAAAATATAGGAACGCCGCACCGGTGTGGCGAAAAATCGTTTTAATACCAGTGTCTGCCGGAGGCTGAAAAAAATAAATGCCACTCCAAAAACACCAGCGCTCAGCAATGAAAACCCCAATTGGCCCGGCAGGATAAAATCGATGGTTCTGTACACCCTTCCCGGCACTTTTTCCACATCGTTGGTGATAACGGCCACAGTAGAATTGCCCGGGTATAAGCGGCTGTTCATTCCGTTTATCACCCCGTCGATCATCGATTTCAGCAATTGTACGGTGGAGGGATTAACCGCTTCGGATGTTGTCAATTTAATAGAATAGGCCGGAGACGCGGCAGTTGTTTTTTCGATATGAATAATAGCCGCCAGCCTCCCTTTTGCAAGGTCATTCTGCAATTCTGTTTCGGATTTGTTCACGCGCACCAGCCCATCCAGTGAGCTGATCGCCCTGAAAATAAAACTGGTGGTATCGGTGGTCTTATCAAAAGCCACATGCACGGATAGTTTACCGCTGTTGCCCATAAACCCAAATACCAGGATAAATATCAATGGAAATGCGAGGCTGAATATAACGGCACTCGGGCTCCTGAATATCGCTCTTAAACTTCCCTTTGTAATCGCCAGCATCGCGCGGATCTGGCTGTACGGTTTCGACATAGCCTTGCTGATTATCTGATGCTGATTTCAAATGGCATTCTTGCCTGAACTTTTCCTGCAAATTGTTTCATATTCCGGATGGCCAGATACGTTTTATAACCTTCCGCTCCCAGCTCTTCCCTTATGGCCGCATCTTTTGCCGATTCGGCTTTAGTTTTTAAAAGCATCTCGATAATGTTTTGTTTGCCCGGATATTCTTTTAAACGGTAATTATTTGTTTTTGCCCGCGAAGCCGCTTCTGCGATAGCCGCTTCAATACCGCCTATTTTATCTACAAGGCCAATTTCCACGGCGCGGGAACCGCTCCATACGCGGCCCTGCGCAATGCTGTCGATATATTCGACCGATTTTTTTCTTCCCTCCGCCACGCGGGTCTTGAACTGCAGATAGGTAGTGTCAATTCCATCCTGTATGGCCTTTTTCTGGCTCGTACTCAGTGGTTTTACTATCGACATGAAATTCGCGTCGGGAGAGGTGTGGACTTCATCGAACGTTACGCCCAGTTTGTTATTGAAGAATTTCTGGAAATTGGGAAGCAGTCCGAACACCCCGATGGATCCCGTGATGGTATTGGGCTCTGCAAAAATCATATCTGCCGCGCACGACATATAATATCCGCCCGAAGCAGCAACGTCGCCGAAGCTGACGATCACGGGTTTTTCTTTTCTTGCCAGTGATACTTCTCGCCACATCACTTCACTGGCCATTGCGCTCCCGCCGCCGGAGTTGACTCTTAACACGATCGCTTTTACAGAATGATCGAGCCGGGCCTTACGGATATAATTCCTGTAGGTATCACCGCCGATGTTAGACCTTTCGCCATTGCCATCCACGATATTCCCCTCGGCATAAATCACCGCGATCTTATCATTTCCATTCTGTGTATAGTTGGCCGCTGAAGAATATTTTCCGAATGTTATAAAATTGATCTGCTCGTCTTTTGCGATCTTCAGCTGTTGTCTTATTTCATCCTTTACTTCATCATCATATTTCAATGCATCGACCATTTTATATTTCAATGCAGCAGATGCAAATTGCAGTGCATTCGAATCTGCATATTCGTGCAGCAATGCCGTGTCGATATTTCTCGCTCTGGACGCGGTAAGCAAAAATGTTGAATAGATATCGTGCAGCAGTTCATTGCTCTGCAGACGGTTCGCATCGGTCATTTTCGTTTCGCGCAACGGCTCGGTAGCGCTTTTAAATTTTCCTGCGTAGAAGATCTGTGGTTCGATCTCCAGGCGCTCCAGGGCGCCTTTGATGAAGGGCATTTCCATCGCGAAGCCATGCCATTCGAGGCCGCCCGTCGGATGACAATATAACTTGTTCGCTACGCTGGCCACATAATATCCTTTCTGGCTGATCTCGTTGGCGTAGGCATAAATAAATTTGCCGGACGACTTAAAACTTTCAAGCGCATTGCGCAGTTCCTCGCTCGAAGCGAAATCGTTATCATTCTCTGCGCATTTTATATAAATGCCTTTGATATTTTCGTCGTAGCGGGCATGGTTGATCATGCGCACCACATCGTACAACGCGGGAACCTTATCATCGTCATCTCCCAGGATGCTGCGGATGGGATCGACGGGCTCTATTTCCGAAAAATGATCCGAAAGGTCCAGTACCAGCACACTATTGCTGCTCACCGGGGTTGTTTTTCCCGCCGTCAGCGAAGAAGTTGCCGCCACAAGGAAACCGAGGCACAGGAAAGCCGACAGCACGGCAAATGCCACCATGGCCAGCAGGGCTGCGAAAAAAGTTTTGAAAAAACTATTCATTTCATGTCAATTGAATGGGGCAAATGTACCGATACCTGACTGAATTAGACAGGTATCCTTTCAGCCAGCGAAGAACTGGCCATCACCGCCGAATTATTACTGAATTACAACAAAAAGTAGTGAATTACCACTTTTAGGAGTATTTTACCTGTTTTTTAATCCGGCTGGAGTTTTTTTATCCGCTTTATTTCGCAAGACAGATGAATTATGCATACCTGATCACCGGGGGAAATATCGGCGACGCCCGGAAAGCGCTGGCAACAGCAGCCAAACTGCTCGAAGAGCGTTGCGGTACCATTATTGACCGCTCGTCCGTTTATGAAACGGAGCCCTGGGGCAATCCCAACCAGGATAATTTCCTTAACCAGGTGCTGGTGATCGAAACCCCGCTAACCGCCCGCCAGGTACTGGAAAAGATCAAAATTACCGAACAGGAAATGGGCCGGGAGAGAAAGGAGAAAAACGGGCCGCGCATCATCGACGTGGACCTTATCTTCTTCAATCACCAGGTCATTAACCAGCCCGACCTGGTCGTGCCCCACCCTCATTTACAGGAACGAAGATTTGTATTGACCCCGCTGAACGAAGTGGCCCCTGCATATATCCACCCCCTGTTTTACAAAACCGTGCGGCAGCTGCTGGATGCATGTACCGATGAACTCGATGTAAAAAAGACTGGTGCATGAAATATCATTTTATTGCCATAGAAGGAAATATAGGTGCGGGCAAAACAACGCTCGCGCACCTGCTGGCGAAACATTTTAATTCGAGGCTCATACTGGAAGAATTTGCCGACAATCCTTTCCTCCCCCAATTTTACGAGAACCCCAAACAGTATGCGTTTCCGCTGGAGCTGTTTTTCATGGCCGAGCGGTACAAGCAGTTGAAAGACCTGGTTCATACAAAAGATCTTTTTCAATCGTTGACCATCTCCGACTATTCTTTCGCCAAGTGTTTATTATTTGCGAAAGTGAACCTGCCGGATGAAGAATTCCGCCTGTATCATAAATTATACGATATTATGCGGCCGCAGCTTATACAGCCCGATATTCTGATTTATCTGCATGTGCCCGTGCAGAAACTGCATGAAAATATTAAAAAGAGAAACCGTTCCTACGAGCAGGCCATCCCCTCTGAGTATTTATTCAATATCCAGGAAACCTATACGCATTATATCCGCCAGCATAATGTAAAAACGTTGTTCATCGACGCAGCCCATGCAGACTTTCTCGACAACAGGAGCCATCTGCAGGTGATACTCGACGCCCTGGAAAAAGAGTATGATGATGGGCAGCATTATTTTTCATTACCATAGGCCATAATTTATATATAACTTCCTACATACTTATTTCATACTTATCAATTAAGCCATGGCGCAGGATCTGATGCATAACTGGGAAAAGAAATCGGCCGAAAGAAAGAAACTGTATAAACAATTCCTGAAGCGAGCCGATAAAAATTCAGTGTTGAAGCAACTGCCGCAATATCATGAAGAGGCTTTTGAAAAAATAGATTGCCTTACCTGTGCCAATTGCTGCAAGAACTATTCTCCCCGTTTTAAAACGCCCGATATTAAACGCATCTCCAAACATCTCAGGATGAAAGAAGGAGAGTTTATCGAGAAATACCTTAACCTGGATATGGATGGGGACTATGTGGTGAAAACAGCGCCCTGTCCTTTCCTGGGACAGGATAATTATTGCAGCATTTACGAGGTGCGCCCCTCGGATTGCCAGCGGTTTCCTTATACCGATGAGGATGTGATCATCAGGCGCCAGGACCTGACGATAAAGAATTCGGAATTCTGTCCGATTGTTTATTATGTTCTGGAGAAACTGATGGATGCGAAGAAGTAGCCGATTCGAAAGTTGCACCAAACGAAGGGCTTTCTGTTCTTTGCCATTTATCCCAGAAGGTAAAATATAAACCGTAGTTGTATTTGAATTGCCTGTGATGGAGCGAATGGTGCGTCGCACCGATGAGCCATCGCCCGATGCGGTGCTTATGGAAATTAGAAGGATATATTTCGATATCCAGGTGGTTGATGACACTCGCAAAGGTCATGATCGCCAGCTGCGTCAGGATCGCCAACGGATGCATCGGAACGATCATCAGTGTGGCGGGTAATACAACCGACAGCATCACTCCTTCAACCGGATGAAATGCAAATGCAGTCCACGGGGAAGTAATATTGCTTTGATGATGCACCTTATGAATCATTTTAAATATTCGCGGGCTATGCAAAAAACGGTGCAGCCAATAATAATAACTTTCATCAATCAGCAGCGAAATACAGAGGCTCAGCGGTAACCACCACAGCGGATATTCATGAAGACCGGTATATATTTTCGTAAATCCCTTTTGCCAGAAAAGTAATATCAGTGCACCCGTTAAGGAAAATATCAGGGCGGTGACCGTACTCCAGGCTATTTCTCTTCTAAGCTGGGAAATCGTATAACTTCTGTTGCCCAGTTTTCTCTGCCGCCAGCGATCGGGATACCAGGTATAAAATATCAAATGAAATAACCCCGACACCAGCACATATCTTCCTACTACAATTACAAAGAAGACCAGCACCGCAATCATAAACCACGGGAGTGAAGAAAGATCAGGTATGTTCATATCGCACAATTTCTACTTATACAGCCTGCCGGGATGTAAAACGCATCGAAATTGATGCCGCCACCCGGCTTTGTTACGCATAAGCTTCAGTTGGTTCGCAGGTGCAGACAAGATTCCTGTCGCCGTAAGTATTATTGATCCTTGCCACAGACGGCCAGAATTTATTCTTAGCCACATAAGCCAGCGGAAATGCTGCCTGCTGCCTCGAATAAGCGTGTGTCCACTCATCGGCGGCAATCGCTTTCAGGGTATGGGGAGCATTCTTCAATGGATTATCCGTTTTGGCAGATTTGCCCGATTCAATCGCCATAATTTCTTCATAAATGCTTATCAGCGCATCGCAGAAGCGGTCCAGCTCGGCCTTGGGTTCACTCTCGGTGGGCTCGATCATGATGGTTCCCGGAACAGGGAAGCTCATCGTAGGCGCATGAAAGCCGAAATCCATTAATCTTTTCGCAACATCCTCGGCCTCAACTCCGGTAGTAGCTTTAAAGGGCCTGAGGTCAACAATGAATTCATGTGCACAGGCGCCGCTCTTCCCAAGATATAAAATTTTATACTTCTTTTCGAGCCTTGCCTTCATGTAATTGGCATTGAGAATCGCATATTCTGTCGCTTTTCGCAATCCTTCGTGCCCAAGCATTTTTATATAGGCATAACTAATCAGCAATATGCTCGCGGACCCATAAGGAGCGGCGCTTACTGCATGCGCATGGGCAACTTTTTTGTTAATGCTGATATGGCCCGGAAGAAAGGGCGCAAGGGCTTCATTTACACAAATGGGCCCCACGCCGGGGCCGCCGCCGCCATGCGGAATGGCAAAGGTTTTATGCAGGTTCAGATGGCATACATCGGCCCCAATCATCCCGGGCGAAGTAAGTCCCACCTGCGCGTTCATGTTGGCGCCGTCCATATATACCATGCCCCCATTGTCATGAATGCTTTGGCAGATCTCCATAATGCTTTCTTCAAAAACACCGTGTGTTGACGGGTAGGTAACCATTAATGCAGCGAGGGTATCTTTATATTGTTCCGCTTTTGCTTTCAGATCGCTGACATCGATATGCCCTTCCTCATCGCTTTTCACCACCACCACTTTCATTCCTGCCAGCACTGCACTTGCAGGGTTGGTTCCGTGAGCGGAAATCGGAATCAAAACGACGTTCCGGTGCTGCTCTCCACGATCCTCATGATAAGCACGGATGGTTAATAGCCCGGCATATTCGCCCTGCGCACCACTATTGGGTTGCAGGGAACAGGCTGTTAAACCAGTTATCTCACAAAGAAACCGTCCGAGCTCATCGGTCATTTGCAGATAACCCTCGGCCTGGTTTACCGGCACGAAAGGATGGATATTGGCAAATTCCGGCCAGCTGACAGGTATCAGTTCGGTTGCGGCATTCAATTTCATGGTACAGCTTCCCAATGCAATCATCGATGTATT
>JBGAJL010000114.1:0-13300 GCA_044224935.1 Flavitalea sp. | reverse complement strand
CTTCCGCTCTCTTATATCGCTCCTCGAACTGCGCCGCGTCTATTTTGGTGCCATTTACAACGCCCATCTCTGTTGTGGGGCCGCCACCGAACAGGCTTTTACTACGGAACCCGTCCTCAACTATAAAAGCGATCAGGGCAAGAGCAATCGCACCACTGACAATCCAGGCTGCTTTATCACGGATACTTTGAATGATAGACATAATAGTATATAGCCGTTTTTATTAACGGAGGGCAAAAATAGGCAAAAACCTTGTGAAACAAACGTGGAAACAAGATCCACATCCGGGGGTGAAAAACCGCTTCCACCCGTTGATAAGCCCGGTTTACAGCCATTGGAAAAAGTGGGAAACCCGGGTATAAGAATTCCGCAACGCGCCGGCGGCCGGGTTATTGTTCAAAACAACATATTTATTCAACGCGTTTCAACAGGTTTATTGTGCAGTTGAACTGAATTAGTTATACTACCCCTTTTTTCTTCCACACAGATGAATAAGTACCTGGAATCAGCCGTGGCCGGGACAAATGGCTGTGGATGAAATGTGGACAGATGTTAATAAAAACAGGTTTGTAACTTTGCCAAAAATGGATCGTATCTTTTTATCCCCTAATCCACAGCCGTAATAGTAGTAGATATTTTATAAATAAATAGTATTAAATAATACTACAGGAGTTATAAACATGGAAGTTGCAGAAAAAAAATTTTCGGAAAAGCTCGGGTACCTGGATGTTGAAATCGATCCTACCCTGGATCTTTTTGCAGAGATAGAGAAGCTGAAAAAGGAAAAAAATGCAGTGGTGCTCGCGCACTACTACCAGGAACCTGATATACAGGACGTGGCCGATTATATTGGCGACAGCCTGGGACTGGCGCAGCAGGCAGAAAAAACCAGTGCGGATATGATTGTTTTCGCCGGTGTTCATTTCATGGCCGAGACTGCCAAGATCCTCAACCCGAACAAAAAGGTAGTTCTTCCCGATTTAAAGGCAGGATGCTCTCTTGCAGATTCAGCCCCGCCGGCATTATTCAAGAAGTTTAAGGAAAAACACCCGGATCATCTTGTCATTTCGTACATCAATTGCTCTGCTGGCATTAAAGCGCTAAGCGATATTATCTGCACTTCGAGCAATGCCCCCTATATCGTTGACAGCGTGCCCCCAGAAACGCCGATCATCTTTGCACCTGATAAGAACCTCGGATCTTATTTGATCCGAAAAACGGGCCGCAATATGCTGTTATGGAACGGTGCCTGTATGGTACATGAAATGTTCAGCATGGAAAAAATCATGAAGCTGAAGATGCAGCATCCCGCGGCGAAGATCCTGGCTCACCCGGAGTGCGAGGAAGTAATTCTGAAGTTTGCAGATTTTGTCGGGTCAACCACCGGCATTCTCAAATTCAGCCAGAACGATGATGCGAAGGAATATATCGTTGCCACGGAAACCGGTATTCTCCATCAAATGCAAAAGTCTTCTCCGCATAAAAGCTTTATCCCTGCGCCGCCAACCAATCATTGTGCCTGTAACGACTGCCCGCATATGAAGCTTAATACATTAGAGAAATTATATATATGTATGAAATATGAGATGCCGGAAATTTTAATGGATGAAGATATACGGATAGCGGCCCGGAAGCCAATTGACCGGATGCTTGAAATAAGCGCACATTATGGGTTATAAAAATTTACCTTCCCATATATACCATCAGAATTTGAACATCGGATGGATTAACGCCTGAAATTCTACTGGCCTGTCCGAGAGTGGAAGGTTTAATTTTTTTGAATTTCTGCAGGGCTTCGTTAGAAAGAGCAGCTATTTTATCGTAGTTAAAATTTTCCGGGATCCTTAACTCCTCAAGCTGCGCCATTTTTTTAACCAGTTCTTTTTCCTTTTCGATATAGACATCGTATTTAACCTGTATTTCGGCCTGTTCGATAATCTCTTTTGGATAGTGTTGGAGAAGCGAATGGATCTTTTCTACCGATTCAGCCATCGAAATAAGGTCGATATTAGGCCTGAGTAAAACCTGAACAGCCTTTTGTGTTTGGGTAATATGGGCGGAATTTTTCGTTTCAAGATATGGATTGATATCGCCGGGCTGGAGAGAAAGTTGCTGAAGGGTGGCTTTTAGCTGCTGCACCTTTTCCCGCTTGTTTTTCAGTTTATCCATTCTTTCCTGCGATGCCAGACCGAGGCGATAGCTTAGTTCTGTCAATCGAAGGTCCGCGTTATCCTGGCGCAGCAGGGTCCGGAATTCGGCTCTTGAGGTAAACATCCGGTAAGGTTCTTCCGTTCCTTTACTAATGAGATCATCAATCAGCACGCCTATATATGCTTCACTTCTTTTAAGTAGTAAGGGTTCAAGTTCGCGTACGGCTTGATGTGCGTTGATCCCGGCGATCAGGCCCTGGCAGGCCGCTTCCTCATAACCTGTTGTACCATTTATCTGGCCGGCAAAGAACAGATTGGCTATCAGCTTGGTTTCCAACGAATAGTTGAGCTGTGTCGGAGGAAAATAATCATATTCTATAGCATAGCCCGGCCTGAACATCCGCGCATTTTCAAATCCTCTTACTTTTCGCAGGGCCTTATATTGTACTTCTTCCGGAAGTGAGGTTGAAAAGCCGTTTACGTAAATTTCAACGGTATTCCATCCTTCGGGTTCTACAAAAAGCTGGTGCCTTTCCCGTTCAGCGAAACGGTTGATCTTATCTTCTATGCTTGGGCAGTACCGTGGGCCTGTACCTTCTATCCTGCCGGTAAACATGGGACTTCTGTCGAAGCCGGTTTTGAGAATAGCATGAACCTCTTCACTGGTGTAGGTGATCCAGCAGCTTCTTTGCCGGGATGGTTTATCCGTATCCAGGTAAGAAAACCCGGAAACTTCTTCGTCTCCATGTTGTTCTTCCATAACAGAATAGTTAAGGCTCCTGCCATCTACCCTGGGTGGGGTTCCCGTTTTAAGTCGGTTACTTTCAAAACCGAGTTCTACAAGCTGTTCCGTGATCCCGGTAGCGGCTTTTTCGGCTACTCTTCCTCCGCCGAAGGTTTTTTCCCCGATATGAATAATGCCGTTCAGAAAGGTTCCACTCGTAATAATGACCGCTTTTGCTTTGATTTCGTGCCCGAGATTCGTTACTACCCCGTAGGCCCGTCCGTTTTTAATAATAAGCGACTTCACCATGTCCTGGTAAAAGTCTACGTTGGGGGTCCGTTCCAGCATTTCCCGCCAGGTGTTGGCGAACAGCATCCTGTCGTTCTGGGTCCGGGGGCTCCACATGGCCGGTCCTTTGGACCGGTTAAGCATGCGGAACTGGATCATGCTTTTATCTGAAACGATACCTGAATACCCCCCCATGGCATCTATTTCTCTTACAATCTGGCCCTTGGCTATACCGCCCATGGCGGGATTGCAGCTCATCTGTCCCAGGGTCTGCAGATTCATAGTTATTAAAAGAACCTTAGAACCCAGGTTAGCTGCCGCTGCTGCTGCCTCACATCCTGCATGGCCCGCCCCTGCTACTATAACATCGTATTCCGGAAACATTAGGCAAAATTATGGTAAAACAAAAGGATTGTTCCACGGGGAACATATTTGGATATATACGATTTACCTGCCGCGAACTTTCATATCCAAAAAACAGTTTTGAAGGGCTGGAAGCTTATTTTTTCACGTGGAACAATTTCAAATAATAGTCTTCTTTGGAACGCATGAGCGACTGCTCCCGGGTTGTTTTGTCTTTATAACCGCATAAATGTAGCGCTCCATGAAAAATTACCCGAGTCATTTCAATTGACACAGGTATTTTAAATTGCCCGGCATTTTCCTTTACCCTGTCTACGCTGATATAGATTTCACCGGTTATGGGGTCCATTTTTTTTTCCGAAAGATCAAATGTGATAATGTCCGTGTAAGTGTCGTGATGAAGAAAATCCTGGTTAATCTTCAGGAGGTATTCGTCATCACAGAAAATATAATCCAGTTGGGCGAGGGTCTTCCCTTCTTTTTTAAAAAGCTGCCGGAGAAATTCCTTTAACTTATTCCTTTCCTTCAGAGAGAAAGGAATAAGAAAATTAAAACGTATAGGAGTTGCAGAAGTACTCATTTCCTTAAATCGTAAAATTATTAAGAGCTACAAAACTACATTTGCCCAGGATATGAAAAGATTATCGCAGATTAAACACGGGAAGTTAGTTAGGATCGTCTCTTTTGAAAACAATGAGCTGCTTCTAAAGCTAATGGAAATGGGATGCCTTCCCGGGGAAAACATCAGGATAGACCAGGTAGCGCCATTGGGTGACCCCATCTCTATTGCTGTAGCAGGGTATAATCTGAGCCTCCGGCTCAGCGAAGCCGATTCCATCTTCGTAGAGGAAATTATATAATTTATTGATATTCAATTATATATGAAAATCGGACTCTATTTTGGCTCATTTAATCCGATACATCACGGGCATCTTATTATTGCAAATTATATTGTGCAGCATACAGACATCGACCAGGTATGGTTCGTTATCTCTCCCCAGAACCCGTTAAAGAAATCCGCCAGTCTTCTTAACGAATATCACCGGCTCTACCTGGTTCAGATTTCCATTGAAGATGAGCCTTCTCTCAAAGCCTCTTCTTCTATTTTATTTTTAAAAGCGCCACTATTACAAATTTCGAGTACATATATCCGTGAGACCATTAAAAATGGGAAATCGATCCGTTATCTCGTTCCTGAAAAGGTGAAGAGAGAAATTGATCAAAATGGATACTACAGAAGCCCTGTCTGAATTCATTTGGCTAAATTGTAAAAAATTTAACCAAAGCGAATGGTTTTACTTCGGCACATTCCTTTTTTGCGAGAAGTATTTTTTTATAGTATTACGGCATTCGGTGGCCCGCAGGGACATTATGGAATGATGGTGAAGACATTTGTTAATGGTCGCCACGACGTTACGGAAAATGAGTTGATGGAATACAACGCCTTTTGTCAGATGCTGCCGGGCGCATCTTCGACCCAGGTGCTTACGCTTATAGGATTCAAACGGGGGGGAATTCCGCTGGCCATTTTGACACTTCTTATCTGGATACTGCCTGCATGTTTATTAATGGGAATATTTTCCTTCCTCCTTGGTTATTTCGATAGTAAGTCGTGGAGTAATACTCTTTTTCAATTCATTCAACCTATGGCAGTAGGGTTTCTTGCCTACGCCACAACCAAATCTTTTAAGGCGGCAATTCATAATCCTATCACCCAGGGTGTTTTTGCGGCGAGTTGTATCGTAACCTATTTTCTTTTTAAAAGTCCCTGGGTATTTCCGGTACTCATCATTCTAGGAGGAGTTGTTACTAATCTCAGTGATAAACGAATACCGCAGAAAGAAGAAAAGCCCAAAAAAATAAAATGGTGGAATATCTGGTTATTCGCCATCATCTTTTTTAGAAGAAGGCAATCAGGAACCTTACCAACGAAATGGCGGTTATTTAGGTCGTAACCCATCTTTAAAGTTCCGGTATTTCCGGCATCACCATCTTGAGAGGAGTTGTTGATTAATTCCAGAAGACAAACGACACCGCATAGTGAAGAAAGTCTTAAAAAATAAAACGGCAGTGGAATATCTGGTTATTCGCCATCATCTTTTTTATGGCAGGGGTATTCAGTGAAACAGCGCGCAGCGACGACTGGCCGCACCGGAGTGTATATAATTTATTTGAAAATATATATCGTTTCGGAAGCCTTGTCTTTGGTGGCGGCCAGGTGTTGATACCGATGATGTATGAACAATTCGTCGAGCGGCCGAAGTCGCCGGTTGTTCAGCGGAAAAACATGGACAAAAAGCAAAATGTAATCTCTATCAACAGAGATGAATTTTATATCGGCGCCGGGATTGTTCGTGCCATTCCCGGTCCGGTCTTTTCTATAGCTTCTTATACAGGGGGGCTGGCATTAAAAAACAAAGGACCCTCGTGGCAGGTGGTAGGATGCATTATTGGTTCTGTTGCCATCTTTCTTCCAAGTGCACTGTTGGTTTTTTTCTTTTTCCCCATCTGGCACAACCTGAAAAAATATGCAGTTGTCTACCGGGCGCTGGAAGGAATTAACGCGGGCGTAGTGGGTATTATGGCCGCTTCAACTCTGTATATGATGCGGGATATTTCCACGTTGGAACTGAATACGACAAATGTTTTAAACCTGGGCGTGGTAGCCGGAACCTGGATGCTGCTCAGTTGGACAAGGCTCCCCTCTCCTGTTATCGTGTTGTTGTGTTTTATTCTCGGCTGGATAATTTAGCATAATCAATATGCTACGTCATCCTTTTTATTTTCTTCATCATCGTGTTGTTCTTCCTCTAGCGGGCTTTGATTGGGAGAAGCCATTTTCCGGATATCTTTTTCGGGATACATTTCTATTCTCGCCCGGTCTTCCCATTCTTTCGTATGGCCTTCATGGCCCGGGTCCTGTTTCTTTTTCATAAAAAAATATCAATAGTAATATAATAAAATATGCCACCCGGGTATAAACGGATGGCATATTCTTCAACGCTGCGGTTCCTATTTCAATGCATCATTCACTGCTTTTGCCGAATCCAGATGCTCCCGTAAAATGGGAAGCGTTTTGGCTGCAAAAGCCTTTACATCCGCATCATTGGCATCTTTATCTGCTTTTTCAAATGCATTTATATCCTCTTTATGATCGTCAACCATCATTTTCATATAAGCCTTATCAAAATCCCTTCCTGATTTTTTAGAAAGATCTTTGATATGATCCATATGATCCCCGCCCGGTGCCGGGGGAAGGGTGATATTTTTCATCGCCGCGAGGCTCTTCAATTCATCATTTACGCGGGAATGATCACGAACCATCATGGCGCCAAAATCTTTCACACGCTGGCTCGAGGCCTTCTGTTGAGCTAATTCCCCTAATTGTACTTCCATCATGCCGCCGCTGGCTGCTTCCACGGCAAATTTTGAATCGGTTTCCGAAACCGGGCCGGAGGCTTTAAGCATGGAAGAATCAGCCCCGGCGTGCTCTGCAGAGTCCTGCTTGATTTCATTGGTTTCATTCGCGCTTTTAATCGGGTCTGTCGAGGAGTTGTCGTTGCAGGCCTGGAAGACAAGTGTACCCAGGCAGGCCACAATGGCTGTAAAACATAGTTTTTTCATGTGAAAAGCTTTAATTAATAAATTATCTCTTTGCTGGCATAGAGGTTACAAAACATATGCCCGCATAAAGGCATAGTTTATGTGCTTATTCCAGAAAAGATTTTATGAAAAACAAATTCGCAAAGCCTGCAGAAAACATTGAAAATAAGCAGGATGAAAAAAAAGACGAACAATTTTTCGACCGCTGGAAAAAACCGGGGGAAAATAAAATGGGAAATGATATCACCGGAGATATTAAAATCGCCAACAGCAACGGGGAGCTTGAAGGCGGGTCTGATAAGAGATGGCACATGAAAGACGATGATCAGGAGTAAGAAATCGGTGTGGGAACTGTAACTTGCATAAATGAATACAGATGAGCGGGTTTTAAATACCATAGACGAAATAATCCGGCTGCGCCGCACGGTTAAGACCGATAAGATGAACGGGCGGCAGATCGAAGATGAAATAATACAGGAGCTGCTGGCTCTGGCAGACTGGGCTCCGACACATGCAAGAACGGAACCCTGGAAATATTTTGTATTTAGTGGCGATAAGGTGAAGCAGTTTGCCCAAAGGCATGCCGAACTTTACCGCGAGTTTACCCCGTCGGCAAATTTTACCCGGCAGAAATACGAGAATATCGAAAAACAGGGCGATAATGTCTCACACATCATTGTAGCCTGTATGAAGCGGGTGGCCAGCCACAAAATCCCTGAAATGGAAGAGATTGCGGCAGTAGCGGCATCCATTCAAAACATTTTGCTGGCTGCTGCCTCACGGGGCATCGCGAGTTTCTGGAGCACCGGGGGCATGGCGCTTCATCCGGCATTTAAAAATGAATTTGATCTCGGCGAGGAAGACAGAATTATAGGAATATTGTACCTGGGCTACACCGATGACCCATTCAAAGAAGGAAACCGTATAATTCCTTTATCGGAAAAAATTGAATGGATAAAATGACGAATAACGACGCCAGTCTCGGAGAACTCGCCAAAACGCTGCAGGGAGAGCTTCATTATGATGAAACGATGCGGATATTGTATGCCACTGATGCATCCGCATACCGCGAAAAACCGGCAGCGGTGGCCATTCCGCGTTCGACGGCCGATATTAAAAAATTAATTGAATACGCGCGAACGCATCATGTGGGATTGATACCCCGTACGGCGGGAACTTCGCTTGCGGGGCAGGTAGTGGGAAAAGGCATCGTAGTGGATGTCTCGAGACATTTTACAAAAATTCTTGAATTAAACGAGGAAGAGGGATGGGTGCGCGTGCAGCCCGGCGTGATAAGAGATGAATTAAATGTATTTCTTAAACCTTATGGACTGTTTTTCGGCCCGGAAACCTCCACCGCCAACAGGGCGATGATCGGCGGGATGGTGGGAAATAATTCCTGTGGATCCAATTCAATCGTATACCGCAGCACACGCGAACACCTGCTCGAAGTGAAAGCGATATTAAGCGATGGGTCGGAAGCGGAGTTTCATGCACTCGATATTGATGAATTTCATCGAAAGTGCGAAGGGACGGGTTTGGAGGCAGAGATATACAAAACCACCAGGAGCCTGCTGGGCGATTACAATAATCAGGCAGAGATCCGAAACCAGTTTCCCAAGAAAACGGTAGAAAGAAGAAATACCGGGTACGCCATAGATCTTTTATTAGAAACAGCGCCTTTTACGGCAGGCGCGGAGGAGTTCAATTTCTGCAAACTGATCGCGGGCTCCGAAGGTACGCTGGCGTTTATCACGGAAATTAAATTAAACGTGGTGCCGCTTCCGCCAAAAGAAACGGGGCTTCTTTGCGTACACTTTAATTCAATTGACGAAGCGCTGCGCGCCAATCTTATTGCATTAAAGTATGCACCAACCGCCAGCGAATTAATTGATCATTACATACTGGAATGTACAAAGGATAATATTGAACAGGCGAGAAACCGCTTTTTTGTGATGGGCGATCCTGCTGCCATTCTCGTCATTGAGTTTTCAAAAGCAACGCATGAAGAAGTGGTGACGGCGGCAAAAAAAGCCGAGGAAGAATTAAGAACAAAGGGATTGGGATACCATTTCCCGTTGCTGTTTGGAGAGGATACAAAAAAAATATGGACGCTTCGCAAGGCGGGCCTGGGACTGCTGAGTAATTTGCCCGGCGATGAAAAAGCGGTACCGGTAATTGAAGATACTGCGGTAGATGTAAACGATCTGCCGGCTTTTATAGAAGAGTTTAATGAAATACTGAAACGGTATAATTTGTATTCCGTTCATTATGCTCATGCGGGATCGGGTGAACTGCATCTTCGGCCGATCATTAATTTAAAAACGGAGGAAGGCAATCTATTATTCCGAAAAATTGCAGAAGAGATTGCCACGCTGGTAAAAAAGTATAACGGTTCGCTCAGCGGAGAGCATGGGGATGGAAGACTAAGAGGAGAATTCATCCGGCAAATGGTAGGAGATAAAAATTACGCGCTGTTAAAAAAAGTAAAAGCAGCCTGGGACCCTCAGAATATTTTTAACCCCCATAAGATTGTCGACACGCCACCGATGAATACCATGCTTCGGTATTCTCCGGGACAGCAAACGCCGGCTTTTGAAACGGTTTTCCGGTTTCATAACCAGGATGTGCTCCAGCATGCCGAACAATGCAATGGCTCGGGCGATTGCCGCAAAACGCATATTTCAGGAGGCACCATGTGTCCATCGTTTATGGTGACGCGCAATGAAAAGGACACTACCCGTGCCCGTGCAAACATCATGCGCGAATTCCTTACACATTCGCATAAGGATAACCGTTATGACCACAGGGAGATTTATGATGTAATGGATCTGTGCCTGAGTTGCAAGGGTTGTAAGTCAGAGTGCCCTTCCAATGTTGACGTAGCCAAGCTCAAGGCTGAATTTCTTCAGCATTATTATGATGCCAACGGAGTGCCTGTGCGGTCGAAGATGATCGCGAACTTCAGCAGGTTCTCTGCTTTGGGTGCGATCATGCCGCCGCTGTATAATTTTTTTATGGAAGCCCCCGGGGTGAGTTCGCTCGTAAAAAAATTTGTGGGCTTCGCGCAGAAAAGATCGATGCCCACTTTATATAAAACGACGCTGCGGGCCTGGTACAAAAAACACCGGCGCTCGTTGCAGGGAAAGCAGTTTAACAGGAAAGTGTACCTGTTCTGCGATGAGTTTACCAATTATAATGACACGGCGATCGGTATAAAAGCCATCCTGCTGTTGGAAAAGCTGGGGTATGAAGTGATCATTCCCCGGCATGGGGAAAGCGGTCGTGCATGGTTGTCCAAGGGACTGGTACGTGATGCAAAAAAAATAGTGAATAAAAATATTGAATTGCTTAGCCCGCTTATTACTGAAGAAACGCCGTTGCTTGGCGTTGAGCCTTCGGCCATACTCAGCTTCAGGGATGAATACCCCGACCTGGCTACGGATGAAAATCTTGAAGCGGCATCTCATCTGAAGAAAAATGCCTTTATGGTGGATGAGTTTATCGCGAAACAGATTGAGTTGGGAAGGATTACCTCTTCTGCATTTACCAGCGACACGAGGCAGGTGCTGTTGCACGGGCATTGCCAGCAAAAAGCATTAAGTTCTGTTGCGCCTTCGGTTGCCATGCTTTCGCTTCCTGAAAATTATTCAGTGAAGGTTATTCCTTCGGGCTGTTGCGGCATGGCCGGCTCCTTTGGTTTTGAAAAAGAACATTTTGATATTTCAATGCAGATCGGCGAACTGGTCGTATTTCCTTCGGTGCGCGACGCGGACGGCAATACGATTATTGCGGCGCCGGGAACCAGTTGCCGGCATCAGATCAAAGACGGCACGGGCAAAGAGGCCAAACATACCATTGAGGTGTTGTATGAAGCATTGATATAACTTCAAAATATATTCCTCTGCTTTTTGTGGGGAAAACACTGTGTTAAGGCAGTGCTTTCCCCATTTGTTTTTTTAGTTCCTGTCGGAATCTTGCTCTGCAAAAAAAGCGCAGAGTTATGATTTTCTTATTTACATGCACAGACTTACCGCCTCCCGCGTTGACCGGGTAATTATTTATTAAACAAAAAATTTTAAACGGATTAAATGAAAACCAATACATGAAAAAAAATATTCTAATAGTAATGGTCGTCATTACTGCATTGGCAATGTCCTGCCGGAAGCACATATTTAAATCACAATTCAACACTATTCCGCAACCGGGCGTTCCGGCAAGGGATGTATGGCTGGCGAATGCAAACAAAGAAATCGCGGCAATGCTTGAAGTAATTTATCAAAATGATTCTGCTTATAAGGAAGTTTGTGCGGCAATCTTCAGCGATTTTTATGCCGATGAAAGAGTTTTATTGAAAGATTTGTTGTTTCCGGAAACCAGCGATCTGTATAATTCCAAAAAATTTCAAAGTTTCCATATTTCGCCCGGTATTTTCAGGCGGCAATTTTATAAGGAGCTGAATAAGGAGAGATACCCGCTTTTGCGTACCGCGCTCTCCAGGGAAGCTGATCCGGAAGTAGTAGCGAAGCCGTCAGTAGTTGCGGACAATGCCTCGATTATGGGAGGCCCGGCTCCTCTTCTGACAGGTGCGACCGCTGCCGCGATCTATTTTCCCTATTCCGAGAATTTTAAGCCTGTAATTATATCCGGTATATCCGGCCGGGGCAGCATGAACGACCTGGCGCGGGTAACCATTGTGGCGGCCGACCGGGAGGCGGATTCGGGGCCCGGGCGGTTTCCATCCTCCTGTTCCTTTGGTTCTTCGGTGGTTTGCTACACGAATGTAACCGTCGACGACAACTACGCCTATCTGAAACCGGTACATATTGTAGAAAATGGCGCAAAGCCCCCTGCTATCAGCGATGCGTCGCCGGGAACGTCAACTTCGGCCGGGTCCAATGCCAGCAAGGTGTTTTTGGGTTGGGCAAGGCTGACAAGGCAAATGGACAAACTAATCAGCTTTACGGGCAATGGTGGCGGTTCGGAGATCAAGGTTGCCCGGGTAAGCGGATACCTGGAGCGCAAAGATGGGCAGGTGGATAACTTTTACGGAGACCTTATGTCGCTCGACTATTCCAGAAGTGATATCAGGAACGGCCGCTGGAAAAGAATATATGCCGCATGGGATCCTAACTGGGTCCCGGACAATAAGGAGCAGGTTTTCGCGGTGTATGAGGACGATACAAAGGGGACGAAGACTTTTTCCGGCTCACTCAGCACCAATATCTCTCTGCCTGGATCCCTGGGAAAGGCAGAGGGCTCGGTTTCCTATAAAATAGAAGTGCAGACCCAGGATGAGATTATCACGCAGCGAAAACTGACGCGGGCGGCTTTTTTCAAAGACGGCCTCAGCAGCCAGGGCTGGGGTTTTATGGATAATCCGGCGGATTTCCCGCTTGGGAACAAAAGCTGGCCTGTTTATGACGGCGGTACAATATGGAGTTATACGATGCCGTGGCGGGTGAATTAATAACGGGCAGGGGCCAATGTGGGGTAAAAAAGCACATTGGCCTTTTTTGCCGTTTCCTGTCGTCGATTCAATTGGGGGTTTCATCTACGAACTTTAGGGAAAAGGATCTTTTGGTTTCGTTTTTGTTTTTGTCGAGGCGCAATCATTTGTGGAATTAAGTAACCAAATTTTATTTAAGGCTCTTTATTATCCATTCATTTTCCTAAAAAAAACATTCGTATGTACTACAGAAAACCCTTACTCGGCATGGCTGCCGCGTGCGCACTCCTCTTGTCTGCATCGTGCAAAAAAGATGTCGTTGCCCCTGAACAGGCTACGGCCGCAGTTGTATCAAGTGACGCATCGATCAATGACACGTATGAAACGGCGCCTCCGCTGACAAAAGCTGTCTCGGAATATGTGACCTCGGACTGCGCCGGGTATTTTGAAGTGTTGCCTGCACTTTATTCCCAGACAACAAAAAGTTACCCTTTCATTTTATTTATTCATGGTATTGGCGAGCTTGGTACGGGCCCAGGCCGATTAACCTGCTGCGGGTTGCCTTATTATGCAAACAAAAAATTATTCCCTGCCGAATTCGTGGTAAATGGCCAGCACTTTTCTTACGTTGTGATGGCGCCGCAATTTATTAACAGACCGACGGCCGCTCAGATACAGGAAGTTTTCAACTGGGCTGTAAAGAAATACCGGGTTGACCCGACC
>JBGAJL010000113.1:0-13406 GCA_044224935.1 Flavitalea sp. | reverse complement strand
TTTCCTTTAAACTTTCAGGGCAGTCTTTTATGGCCATCAGTGCAGGGCCCTTGTTTAAGTTCAATCCTTCTGTTTCCTTTCTCGTCAATTTTGATCCATCCAAAGACGCCAATGCGGAAAAAAATCTTGATGCTACATGGCAAAAACTATCTGAGGGCGGCTTTGCCTTAATGCCGCTGAATGAATATCCGTTTAGCAAACGATACGGATGGATACAGGACAGGTATGGTCTCTCGTGGCAGCTCATGCTTACCGATCCTTCTGGCGAGGAACGGCCCCTTATTCTGCCATTTGTTATGTTTTCCGGAAATGTTGCGGGTAAGGCCGAAGAAGCGAGCGATTATTATATGTCTGTGTTTAAGAATTCAAAACGCGGAACCATTACGCGTTATGCGGCAGGCATGCCTTCGGGAAAAGAGGGATCCGTTATGTTCACCGATTTCATGCTTGATAAGCAGTGGTTCGCTGCAACAGACAGCGCAATAGAACATAAGTTCGCGTTTAATGAAGCTATTTCATTCATGGTGGATTGCGGCTCGCAGGATGAAATCGATTATTACTGGGAAAAGCTTTCCGCTGTTCCCGAAGCTGAACAATGCGGATGGTGTAAGGATAAATATGGCCTGAGCTGGCAGATCGTTGCCGCTGAATTTGATGAAATGATGAGTAAGGGCACACCCGAACAGAATGCACGCGTAATGAAAGCATTTATGAAAATGAAAAAATTTGATCTGGCCGAACTGAGAAGGGCCTACGGATAAAATCACCCGAAAGTGGTATTTGCGTTAATTTATTCCCCGATACCTTTGTTCTGACAAAGCAATTTTATCAAGTCATAACAAGCAGATCGTTTTGGTTCACGGCTCCTTTCCAGGAGCCGTTTTTTATGAAACAAGGCAGACGTTTACAAAGCAATCTCCGATCCTGTTATTCCGAAGTGCATTCGACATGCCGGGGAATGACGAAACCCATGATAAACGGTAAATAAATCATTCTTCCCGGTTGCATTTGAAACTGTTAATTGTTACTAATGGTCATGCTCTCAAAATAATTATCTTATACCTTTCGCCCCGAGGATGAATTACTTTAACCCTGCTGCCTCATGCGAAATTTATCTATTACCCTGGGAGCGATGCTCCTTTGCCTCTCGATTAATGCCCAGAATACCGGAAGAATCACCGGTGCCGTTCTCGATGCTTCAAATAAACACCCCCTGGAAGGGGCAACCATTTCAGTACTTAACCACCAGTCGGGAATTTTTATCAATCATAGCGTTTCGGGAAAGAAAGGCAGTTTCCAGATCACCGGTCTTCCCCTAAACGATTCGGTTGAAGTGATCATTTCGTTTACGGGATATCGCGACACCAGCTCGGTTCAGCTTCTCAGGGATAAGCTGAAGCACACCGGTGACTGGATGATGCATGCGGGCGCAAATGAACTGGATTCCGTGGTTGTTACAGCACACCGGCCGCCTTTCATCGTTAAAAAAGATACCGTTGAGTTTGATGCCAAAGCGTTCAAATCACTTCCGGCAGACATGCTGGAAGACCTGTTGCGAAAACTGCCGGGCATGGTCATGGATGGCGAGGGCAACGTAACGATGAATGGTAAAAAGGTAAACAAGATTAAGGTCGACGGGCGCGATTTTTTTGGCGGCAATCTGCAGACTGCCTTGCAAAACCTGCCAGGATCGGCGATTGATAAAGTGCAGGTATATGACACGCGCGAAATCGGTACGGAACACAACAGCATTATTAAGCCTGTCACAGATCAGGTTACCCTGAACGTTACATTAAAAAAACAGAAAAGCCGGCCCATGTTCGGTCATACCGGAGTTGCAGGCGGCACTTCCGGACGGTATAATGCAGACCTGTTTGCCAATACCTTTGATGGCGACAAAAACCAGGGTATTTCTGCCAGGACCGGTAATGCCCCGTCGGGCCATTCGATGCGTGAAGACATGATGATGGGAATGGCCGGCGGTGGGGCCGGCATACTCAAAAACAATACCGATGCGGCATTGAATTTTGCCCGGCAGGTATTCCGAAACGGAAAGCTAAATGCCAGCGTTGGAACAAGAAACAGTAATCAGTTAACCGAAACGCAGACCGACAGAACTAATATCCTGCCCGATAGTACGTTCATGTATAACAACATGGCGCGCACCAACAGCGTCGTACATGCAAATTCCCTTAATCTTAATTATGATAACAGTATTGATACCCTTCAGCGGCTGTCGGTTAATACGATGGCTTCTTTCTCCAATAATACTACCCATTCGGTCAATAATGCCCGGTCTTATGCAGAAACAACTATTAATACGCAGGACAATACTACAAGCGCTCATGACAGAACACTGGATCTTAGCAACCGCATCAATTACAGTCGCACAAGCCGTGATAAGAAAACAAACCTGAGTTTAACCTGGGAACTCGGCTGGAATCATTCAAAGGGCGACCAGGTAAATAATTCAATAAATAAATATTATACGGATTCGGCGCGGACGGTTTCCCTGGATCAGAATGGCCTTACTTCGGGCAACGGCATTAATAACAATCTTATGCTAAACCTGGCCCGGGAACTCGACAAGCATTTTTCCGTAATATTTAACTACGCTTTTGCCCAGTCTCTCAACAACACGGGTAGAGATACGTATAACTATGATGCCTCAACCGGCAAACACGACCTGCTCGACAGCCTGTATTCGGTCCATAACCGGAATACAAATATTTCTCATCTTCCTTCTGCGAGCATTGGGTACAAGGTTGAAAAATGGTCGTTTGAACTGGGTGCCGGTTTGAGACATATCACTCAGATAAACACCATCGTTTGGAAAGACTCGATAATTAAACTTGTTCAGAATAGCCTGACTCCAAGGCTTTCCGTTGCCAAAAACTTCGGAAAGGGGTCAATGTGGATCATGAATTATTCTATGAGTGCCAATCAGCCTACGCCAGATCAATTGGCTCCGGTCCAGGATAATACCAATCCATTATATATCAAAGTCGGAAATCCTCATCTGAAATCTTCGCTTACGCACAATGTGCAGACCCAGCTGATGAGCTTTTCGCGCGATTATAAATGGCGGGTAATGATTATGGGCAATAGCATGTTCAGCACCAACCAGATCGTAAACAATACTTATTATGATTCACTTGGCCGGCAGATAACAACCTTCGTTAATACCAGTGGCAACCGTTCCGGCAGCTTAACTTTCAACCTGGGATCAAGGTTTCAGCTAGGTAAATGGAGCCTTGATGTGCAGGCGGGCTCATCGCTGTCCAACAGCCGCAGCACAGGCTTTACAAACCTCCAGGAAAATATAAGCAAAACAGTGAGCTTTACGCCGAATCTGAACCTCGCTCTTAATTACAGGCAATACCTGAGTGTTTTCGCAAATGCCGGCATCGATATCCATTCTACAAAATATTCATTGGCCGGTATTAATGGTATAGATTATAACACGAAGCGCCTGCTGTTCGCGGTTCGCACTTCGCCGGTGCGAAGGCTGATCATTAATACATCGATGAATTATTTCTTTAATTCACAGCTTCCCGATGGCTTTCAGAAATCGAGAGCGATGTTAAACGCTTCCGTAAATTATAATTTACTCAAAACAGAAAAATTATCTGTCGGGCTGGCGGTTGTGGACCTGTTAAACAGCAACGTGAATCTTTCCCGGACAGTTTCCCCTACGGCCATCGAAACCACACAGTCGAATATGCTTCGGCGCTATGCAATGTTTAACCTGGCATACCGGTTCAATTCTTTCGGCAGATAGTAATTTTTTTCATGCCGGCATCCGACCGGACTCGGGATTATCACGATCTTTATGACCGATGTTAAGTACTGCCCTTAGTTTATATAGAAATGCATATACAGGTCTGAGCAGGGAAAGCTGGTATGAGCATGCCTTTCATGAATTCCTTCTGGATCGCAAGAGCTGCGGAACATAACCGCGGCGAGTATGCGGCTCTGTACACTATATCGTGGTCGGCTGCACAGATTGTGGCGCCTTTGCTCGGGAGTTATATTGTTTATCTTTACGGCTATAATCTTCTTTGGTGGATTATTATGATACTGTGTACCGTCACTGCGCTGAATTATATTCTTCTCAATAATTCGGTGTCGAAAAAGCCGGAAATGCAGTATTGATATTTTTCTGTAATAATTATAAAAAAATTGCTGGAGGTACGGCATATCAGTAAATCAGCAGACGGAAAACCCGTCTTACAGGATATTTCTTTTAAACAGGAAAGAGGGACCGCTATTGCCATCTCCGGTGAATCGGGCGCAGGCAAAACAACCTTGCTGAAGATCATTGCAGGATTACTTCAACCCGATAGCGGGCAGGTGCTGTTCAATGGCAATCGCGTGGAAGGGCCGCTTGAAAAATTAATTCCGGGTCATCCGAAAATTGCATGGCTGTCGCAGCATTTTGAATTGCGAAATCATTATCGTATGGAAGAATTGCTGGAGATGTCCAATAAACTGGATCCCGGGCACGCAATGAATATATACCGTATCTGCCGTATTGATCATCTCATGAAACGCCGGAGCACGCAACTTTCGGGCGGCGAAAAACAAAGGATCTCACTGGCGGCCCTTTTAAGCGCCGCACCCGAATTATTACTGCTCGACGAACCCTATTCCAATCTGGACCCCATTCATAAAAATATTCTGAAAGCTGTTATCGATGATGTGTCGCAGCGGCTTAATATCAACTGCATACTTACCTCACACGATCCGTTCGACACACTTCCCTGGGCGGATACGATTATCGTGTTAAGAGCCGGAACCGTTATTCAGCAGGCCACTCCACACCATATTTATCACCATCCGGCAAATGAGTATGTAGCCGGCATGTTCGGAAAATATGTTAATGCCAGCATTGCGCAGATAAATTCTTTATTCGGTAAAAAAGGAAAGAAATAAAACCTATTTCTTTAACCAGCCGTTCGATTCCATCCAGGAATACACCCGGTCCATCCAGCGCTCTTTTGATCCGGGAATATAAAGACCATACCCATGACCCCCATTTTGATAAATGTGCATTTCTGCATGGACCTTATGCTTGTTCAGCTCGTCAAAAAATGAGATGCTGTTCGCCACTTTTACTACATTATCCCCTGCGGAATGAATCAAAATAGTGGGCGGAGTAGAGTCGTTTACGTGCAGCTCGTTCGAATAATTATTTATCTGTTCGATAGAAGGATCTTTGCCGAGCAACTGTTCACGGGAGCCGATATGCCCGATCGCATCGGTAAAACTAATTACCGGATAAACCAGGATCATGAAATCGGGACGCAGGCTGGTATTTTTATCGTTAGGAATAAGCGGGCTTGTATAATGCGTACCTAATGAAGCGGCCAGATGTCCACCGGCTGAAAATCCCATCACGCCGATTCTTTTCGGATCAATATTCCATTTTTTTGCGTTTTCCCGCACCAGCTTTATAGCCTGCTGGGCATCCTGCAGCGGGGCAATGCTTTTATCTTCCTGCGTGCTATCATCGGGTATGCGGTATTTTAACACGAATGCGGTGATGCCCATATTGTTGAAAACTTTCGCCACATCCGAACCTTCGGCTGCCGCCGACTCTATTGAATATCCTCCGCCGGGGCAGATGATTACTGCGGCCCTGGTATGTTTTTCTTTTGACGCCGGGAACATACTGATGGAAGGCCGGGACACTTTGCTGATACGCAGTATGCCGTCGGAGCCCCGTTCTGATCGTTCCTCGTCGGCATGAGGCTTATTATTGGGAATGACACCGGGGTAAAGCGGAATCACTGTCTGGGCAATAGTATTTTGCATCGAAACAAAAAAGGTAAATAGAAAAAGTAGCAGCCTGTTCATCGGTTTAATGTACAAAATAATAGGAAACTTTTGGGAATGATACCGCGCATAATTTTTGCTGACCGGTAAGTGTTGATTTTTTGATGATGAAAAAATAGTTCCCATGGCTAAGAAAGTCGCGAAGAAGAAATCTTCCACAACGCGGGCCGCCGTTAAAAAGGGCGGTTCTCCTGTTAAAAAGAAGAATGCGCCTGTCAAAAAGCGGTCCCTCACAGCAAAGCGCGCGGCATCGCATGCGGGTGCAACGAAGACTGCAACAGCAAAAACGGGCAGGAGCACAAAAACGAAAACAGCAAAGAAAACAACGCGGAAATGGTCTGCCAGGGTCTCCCACACAAGCGATGCGATGGACCTGAAGCCGCATATTTTTCAGTCGCGCGATCCGGCTGCGATCGCCAGATCGATAAAACGATCCTCGGAAAAAAGTAACCGGCGGAAGGGAACTCCTTTCCAGTCGGCCATGTCGATGCTGAATTTTTATTTAAACAGGGCAGGAAAAAATCTGACGGCGGCGGAGAAAAAACCGATTGAAAAAGCAAAAGAGGAATTGCGGAAACTGTTTCATAAAGAATAACCTTTATTTTAGAGGAATAAAATTTATCTATGCTGAGGAAAATTCTGGTGTTCCTGCTTATTGTTTTGATTATCATCCAGTTCATTCATCCAGAGAAAAATATAAATACCGGTCCGCAGCCCAATGCGCTTGCAAAAGCTTATCCTGTTCCGGCAGAAGTGGATACGATCCTGAAGCATGCCTGTTACGATTGTCATTCAAACAATACCAGTTATCCCTGGTATTCGAATGTTCAGCCTTCGGCCTGGTTCCTCGCCAAACACGTTAAAGACGGAAAGCGTCATTTCAACTTCGATGAATTTATGAGTTACACAAAGGAGAGGCAGGATCATAAATTAAAAGAATTCGTGGAAATGGTGGAAGAGGGCGATATGCCGTTGTCGTCTTATACCTGGCTGCATGAAGATGCCCGTTTAACTCCTGAGCAAAGAAAAATGCTTAGCGACTGGGCGAAGGAACTCAAAACAAAAATTGCTCAGCAACCGGGTTCATAACCGATCACTGCCGCAATCCCTGCTGCAGTTGCCTGCGCTCCTGCAACTCTTTCTGAACATAATTGCCAAATTCCTTTTCCGACCGGAAGAGCGTGTTGACCTTATCTTCGGAAATAATCTTTGAAAATTCCGCGCTGTATTTTTTCCGGATGTTCAGGATTTTATCTTCTGCATCCAATTCCTGCGTTTTGCCCCTCCGCTGGTCTGCTTTCGCGGATCTCAATTCTGCAGAATAACTATTATAAACAGGCCAGAATTTTTGCGCCTCAGCAGGCGAAAGGTCCAGCTTTTTAGTGAGATAAGCGATTTTCAACGCTTCAATACGGCCACCGCCGGGTTTGTCCTGCTGCGCGGAAAGGGTGCCTGTTATCAAAAGAAAAGTGAATATGAGGAGATGCTTCTTCATAAGAATTAGTTGAGTTTAGTAGTGGGAAGATTCTGGTCAACATATTGCTGGAGCTCCTGGTCCGAAACATCGGCCAGCACCAGCGGCACATCGTCGTCAGTGATGGGTCCTGAGGTCAGCAGGTAATCGTTACCGGTCGCAACGCTATTGCGGTCAATATAGGCGGCCATTTCGGTATCGGAAACCTGTTGAATCTGGTGTTGAACAGTGGCGTCAGCGGAAAGATTTGAATGCCCGGCCGGAGAATTGTCTCCGATAAGTATCCACCCGGTAACAAGCACAGCTCCTGTGGCTACCGCAGCGGCGAGGGTACGCCAGATCCGGCGCAGGGGCTTCATTTCTATCACTTTCGCCTCTTTCACACGCGACAAAATATTCGAAGGAAGCTCCTCGAAATAACCGGGGGGAGGAGCAGTATAAATGCCGTCTCTGCGTATTTTAGAAAGAATAGGGCTTAGCTCTTCAAGTTCTTTCCGGAAATCATTATCTGGTGCCATAATTAAAATTAGATTAAGTTTAACTATGTGGGTTTAATGGTTAAGTATAAAATCTTCGATTTTTTTTACTGCATGATGATAAGACGCTTTCAGGGCGCCTTCGGATGTATCCAGCATCCTGCTCATTTCGTTATACGGCATTTCGTCGAAATACCTCAGGTTGAACACGAGACGTTGTTTTTCAGGCAGCTCGCGGATGGCCATCTGCAATTTTCGTTCAAGCTTCGCCGAATCGATATCTTTATCCGCCTTTACCCGGTTGCCCACCGTTTCCTGCATCTTGTCCAGCGATAAAGCGCCTTTTTTCTTTTTCCGTTCGATAAAAGTCAGGCTTTCGTTTGTGGCTATGCGATAGAGCCAGGTAAACAGCCCGGAGTCTTCCCGGAAGTTATCCAGCGCGTTCCATACCCGGATAAACACGTTCTGAAGGATATCGTTGGTGTCGTCGTGGTCTTCCACCATCCGGCGGATATGCCAGTAGAGCCGCTCCTGGTATTTTTTTATGATAGCCGTATAACCCGCTTCGCGTGTTGCGGGTTCCCTGAATTGCTGCAATAAAAATTCGTCCGCCGTGTCGACAGCCATACCTGCCTTTTATTTTGCTAATATACAGACTTAGCTTCCTTCTTTATACATTTGCATTCCCTTCGACTGACTGCTGTATGAAATGGCGATGTATCTCATCGCCTGAAAATGATTTCTGCACAAAATGACCAGACATTTGAGAAAGTTAATAATTATCGCAGCGGTGCTGTTGTCGAAACAGGGAACACGCGCACAGGATAGCCTGCTTGCAGAGGTAACGCTTCCGCAAGCCGTTGAATATTCCATAAAACATCAGCCTGCCATTCTCCAATCACAGGTTGATGAAAAGATTACCGAGGCAAATATCAGGAGCCGGCTTGCCGACTGGTATCCCCAGGTCAATTTCAATTACAGCCTGCAACACAACTTCGTGCTGCAAACCAGTATTTTCCAGGGCAACCCGGTGAAAATTGGCGTGGACAACACATCCACGGCTGCCTTCTCTCTTTCGCAGACGATATTTGACCGGGGCGTTCTCCTTGCCTCCCGTACAAGACGGGATGTGCGCCAGCAGTCGCAGCAGACCACCAGCAGCAACAAAATAGATATTGCCGTGGCGGTAACGAAAGCGTTTTATGATGTGCTGGCCACGATCCAGCAGGTAAAGGTTTCCGATGAAAATATCAGCCGCATCAGCAGGAGCCTGCAGGATGCATATAACCAGTACAAAGCCGGTGTAGCGGATAAAACGGATTACAAACGGGCTGGTATCGCATTGAACAACGCCAAAGCATCCCGGAAAACCAATGAGGAATTGCTGAAGGCGAAAACAGAATATCTCAAGGCATTAATGGGATATCCCGTAAGTGAAAAGCTTACCATTAAATATGACAGCCTGCAGATGGAGAAGGAGATAGCGCTCGATACGCTCCTTCAGGTGGACTATACCAAAAGAATTGAATATCGTTTGCTCGCTACCCAGCGCAGCCTGCTCCAGGCCAACCTGAAATATGAAAAATGGGGCTTTCTCCCGTCGCTTTCGGCAAACGGAGCATATAATTTTAATTACCTGAATAACGATCTCGGAAAATTATATATACAGAATTATCCCAACTCGTTTGCGGCTCTTACACTGGCTTTTCCCATTTTTGAGGGAGGCCGGAGAAAAGCCAATATCGACGCTGCCCGGTTTCAGCTGCAACGCAATGAGCTCGATATCGTGAACCTGCGCAGCACCGTAAACTCGCAATACTCCCAGGCGCTGGCAACGTACAAGGCGAGCCTTTCGGATTATAATTCACTAAAGGAAAATCTTGCCCTCGCACAGGAAGTGTATGATGTTATTCAATTACAATATCGCTCGGGTATTAAAACCTATCTCGAAGTAATTAATTCTGAAACGGACCTGAGAACCGCACAGATCAATTATTATAATGCGCTTTACAGCCTGCTCGCCAGTAAAATAGATGTGGAGAAGGCATTGGGCCAGATCAATTATTAATATATTCTTATGAAGCAAAATATCGCTTTCACTTTTTATGGTTTCCTGCTAACACTTTTTGCAGGCTGCGGCAATAAATCGAACGCACCGGCGGGCCCTCCACCGCCTGTGAAAGTGGTGATGCAACAGGTAAAAGTTGCAGATGCTGTATACCATGATGAATACCCCGGCACCGTCACGGCTCTGAACCAGGTAGACCTGCGCCCACAGGTAAGCGGGTTTATCTCCGGTATTTATTTCAGGGATGGCGACAGAGTGAAGAAGGGGCAGTTATTATATTCTGTCGATGCGCAGTTGTATAATGCCAATTACCAGCAGGCTGTGGCTAATTCCAGCGTGGCGGAGGCGAATCTTGTTCGCGCACAAAAAGATGCCGATCGCTATCACCAGCTTGATAAGCAGGATGCGGTGGCGAAGCAACTGGTTGATAATGCAGACGCCGCACTCGAAGTAGCCAGGAAACAATATGCGGCTGCCAAGGCTAATATCGAAGCGGTGGCCACAAATGTGCGCTACACAAAAATATATTCGCCCTTTGACGGCAGGATCGGCATTTCCCAGGTAAAGCCGGGTACCGCTGTCACGGCAGGTCAGACGGTATTAAATACTGTTTCAACAGACGGAGAGCTTGCCGTTGATTTTAATGTGGATCAAAGAGAAGTATTTCGTTTCACAGATCTGATGAAGGACAAAAATATCCATGATTCCACTTTCACGATTGCACTGGGCACTACCGTTTATCCATATCCCGGAAAGATCGCTTTTCTCGACAGGGCCGTTGACCCGCAGACAGGAACGATCAGAACAAGATTGGTATTTCCGAATAAGGAACAGAAACTGATCCCGGGAATGAATGTCACGGTACGTGTAAAGAACAATGCGTCTACCCGGTCGATGCTCATTCCTTATAAAGCAATCACTGAGCAACTCGGGGAATTTTTTGTTTATGTGCCCAGCGACAGCGGCAGGGTATCGCAGCAGAAAGTGACGTTCGGTAAGCAGATTGGCGCTGATGTGATCATTAAAACCGGTTTAAAAGAAGGCGATTCCGTTGTGGTGCAGGGCGTGCAGAATCTCAGGGAAGGCTCGGTTATACAATCTGTTCCTAAATAATATTTCACGTGAAGGCGCAAAGCGAGCGCCGGGCAGCGGAAGATATTCTTCGCGTCTTTGCGTGGCCTTAGCGCCCATGGCGTGAAACAAAAATTAAATCAGAATGATAGCAGATGTTTTTATAAAAAGACCGGTAACGGCGATCGTGATCTCGATTGTAATTGTGCTGGTTGGAATTATTTCCCTCAGCAATTTGCCTATTGCGCAATATCCCGATATCTCTCCTCCAACGGTGTCCATATCGGGCAATTTCACCGGTGCAGACGCCGCGACGGTGGAACAGACTACCACCACGGCCATCGAAACGCAGGTGAATGGCTCACCCGGCATGACCTATATGAGCAGTAACAGTACCAGCAGCGGGCAGAGCAGCATCACCGTAAACTTCGACGTAGGTACCGATATTAATATCGCCACCCTCGACGTACAGAATCGCGTAAGTGTTGCCGAGCCTACCTTGCCCGATGCTGTGAAGCGTTTGGGCCTTACCGTTAGGAAGCGTAACCCCAGTATTATGGTGGCCCTCGCGTTCTACTCGCCCAACAACACGCATGATTCGAAATTTATCGGCAACTATGTTAATATTTATGTGAAGGATGCGCTCACGCGTGTTAAAGGCGTGGGTGACGTGTTCTCGCGCGGTGATGATTTCGGTATGCGCGTATGGCTGAACCCCGAGAAGCTCGCCGCATTGAACATGACGCCGGCAGAAGTATCTGCCGCGCTACAGGAACAGAACCTGCAGGTGGCGGCCGGCACTGTTGGAGGAAATCCCCAGCCGGGTATACAGGCTTTTGAATATAGTGTGCTTACCAACAGCCGTTTGAATACAAAGGATCAGTTTGAAAATATAATAGTGCGCACGAGGCCGGCCGATGGAAGCGTCGTATACCTGAAAGATATTGCCCGTGTCGAATTGGGAAGATTTGATTACAGTGTTAATTCATTTGTTAATGGGAAACCCGCCGCGTTCCTGCTGATCTACCAGGCGCCGGGCGCAAACGCACTTGATACATATAAAGGGATCATAGCACGACTCGAAGAACTGAGAAAGACCTTTCCGAAGGATATCGATTACCTGGTTCCCTTAGAAACTGTTTCGGTGGTAAAAGCATCCATCAGCGAAGTGGTATCAACGCTCCTGGAAGCGTTGATACTGGTGGTGCTGGTCGTGTTCCTGTTTCTGCAAAACTGGCGCGCCACGTTGATACCCGTGCTGGCCATTCCCGTGTCGCTTATTGGCACATTTATATTATTCGGTCCATTGGGATTTACGGTGAATACGCTGACGCTGTTTGCATTTGTACTGGCAATAGGTATCGTGGTGGATGATGCGATCGTGGTGGTGGAAGCCGTGCAGCATAATATCGATCATGAAAAAATGAATGCGCGCGATGCAACGCGTAAGGCGATGAAAGATATTTCCGGCCCTGTTATAGCAATTGCCTTAATTCTTGCTGCTGTATTTATTCCCGTAGGATTTATTCCCGGTATCGTGGGCCGTTTGTACCAGCAGTTTGCCATCACCATTGCAACTTCGGTGATCATCTCTGCCTTTGTGGCCTTATCATTAACGCCTGCGCTGTGCACATTAATGCTGAAGCCGACAAAAGATGAAAACGCACGAAAGAATATTCTGGATAAATTTTTTGCCCGTTTTAACAGATGGTTTGGCAACGTAACGATGCGGTATACAAAGGGCGTAGGTGGATGGATCAGAAAAACACCTTATGTGCTGGTGATGATGGCCTGCCTGTTTGTGGGGCTGACACTTTTATTTAAAAACAAACCTACAGGCTTCATTCCTACGGAAGATGAAGGAAGATTGCTCGTCACGTACGAAATGCCTGAAGGTACATCCACGACAAGAAACGTTGAACTGCTCAGGACGCTGGCATCGAAAATAAGATCGATCCCGGAAGTCAGGGTTGCAGGGGGGCTGGCCGGTTTAAACGCCATCAGCTTTTCCAGCAAATCGAATTCGGGAACGGTATTCGTGATGCTGAAACCCTGGGATGACCGCAAGGGGAAAAATCAGCAGGCCCAGGATGTAATGAATAAAATACGTGCGGCCACTGCGGATATTCATGAAGCGCGTGTGCTGGTGATCGCTCCCCCGGCGATACCGGGCCTCGGCGCCACCTCGGGATTTACATTCGAATTGCAGCAGACCACTTCAACAGATAGCGTCAAGGTATTCGAGAAAGTGGTGAATGAATTTCTCGGCAAGTTGAACCAGCGCCCGGAAATAGGCGGTGCATTCACTTTTTTCAATGCGCGGACACCGAGCTATCAACTCGATGTGAACCGGGACCAGGCGAAGAAACTGGGCGTATCGGTAGCGGATGTGTATTCAACGTTGTCCACTTACCTGGGAAGCGCTTATGTGAACGATTTCAATTTATACGGAAGAAATTTCCGTGTAATGCTGCAGGCC
>JBGAJL010000003.1:0-103505 GCA_044224935.1 Flavitalea sp. | reverse complement strand
GGTTACCGCCTTCAATTCTTCGTTCGAAATCTGGTAGTTAAACGGGTTCTTCGCACCATACATCGCATAAGCATTCAATCCTTTCTGGATATTTCCCTTGTTGGCTTTGGCATCCATTCTTGATTTCAGTATCCTGTCCTTCAGATTCTGCAAAGCATTTTCATCAGGCTTGCAATTGAGTATCAGGTTCTCCAGCAGCTTAGCCGCTTTGCCGAAATTCTCCTGCAGCCCTGTTATGCTGATCGTTGTGTTTTCATTTCCGGGGGCTACTGAAAAATTGCATGCAATATTATAAAACTCCCTGCTGATCTGTTGCGCCGTGTACTTGTTGTCGCCAAGGAACTGCAGGTAACTTGCGGCCAGGCCCAGCTTTTTATCGTTCCAGTTTCCAATGTCGAAACGATAATACAGCCGGAACAGATCGTTGTCTTTATTCTGAACATACAATACGTCTGCATTTCCGATTTTTGATTTCTGGATTTGCTTGTCATAATCCATCCATTCGGGCTGGAGGGGGGTGGCAGGTATGGCGGCCACCTCTTTTGCAAAAGCGGATTGCACGTCCCGGTTGATAGGAATAGGCGTAATAGCAGGCTTTTCCACCTTCTCAATATTCGGTATCTGGCCCTTCCTTTTATAAACGATTACATAATTATTGTTCAGGTATTTTTTTACGAAATCAATCACCTGCTGCTTCGTCACTTTACCCATTTCATCGATATAGGCCACATCGGTTCTCCAGTCGGTTCCGCGATGCTGAATAAAAGCATCCATCAACGAGGTTGCGCGATTGTTGTTATTGCTCAGTCCCTGCAGCTCGGCGAGCTTGTAGTTGCTGACGATCGCTTTGATAAGTGTTTCATCAAAAGAGCCTTTGCGAAGCAGGTCAAGCTGTGCCAGCAACAGATCCTTCACCTGTTCCAATGATTGTCCCTCTTTCGCCTTTCCTGACAAAATCATCATCGAATAATCTTTCCAGCTGTTAATGCTGACGCCGCTGGTGAGCACCTTCTGCTGTTTATTCAGATTGATGTCGAGCAGTCCGGCTTTCCCGTTAGAAAGAAGCTGGGAAACAACAGACAGAATAATTTCATCTTTTCTGTCTTTCACTCCCGGCAACCGGAAGCCGATCATCAGGTTTTCAGCATCCGGGCCCACCACTTCTTTTACGACCGGGGCAGTGATTGGCTTTTCTACAGGCCCCTGGTACACCGTTACCGGTTTGGCGGGAAGAACGGAAAAGGCCTTATCGATTTTTTTAATCACTTCATCGGGATTCAGGTCGCCGGCCATTACCAGCGCCATATTTCCCGGTACATAATATTTATTATAGAAATTCCTGATTGCGATAAGCGAAGGGTTCTTCAGGTGGTCGATTGTGCCGATCGTCGATTGCTGACCATAATTATGTGTGGGGAACAAGCCATCCAGCAAAGCCTCCCAGGCACGGTTTCCGTCGTTATCCAGCGAGCGGTTCTTTTCTTCGTATACAGCTTCGAGCTCGGTATGAAACAAACGAAATACAGGGTTGCTGAAGCGTTCCGACTGAACCGCCAGGAATTTATCTATCGCGTTGGCGGGAATATCTTCTTCATAGATCGTTTCTTCAACCCAGGTATGCGCATTTGTTTTCTGTGCGGCCATATTGGTCATCATCTTATCATACTCATTGGGTATGGCATACTTCGCTGCTATTCCTGAAATGCTGTCTATCTGGTGGTAAACGGTTTTCCGCTGCGCAGCATCGGTGGTATGATTGTACACATCATACAGCTTAGTGATCTGCTCGATATACGGTTTTTCCTTGGTGGAATCCAGTGAGCCATATTTATAGGTGCCCTTGAACAGCAGATGTTCGAGATAATGGGCAAGGCCGGTATGATCCTTCGGATCGCTGTTGCTTCCCGCACGTACGCCGACCAGCGTTTGGATACGGGGCTCTTTTTTGTTCTCACTCAGAATAACGGTAAATCCGTTTTTAAGTGTGTAGAATCGCGCTTTCATCGGATCATTGGTCACATAACGGTAAGTGTACCCGTTAGAAGTCGCCTGCTTCCATTCATATTTTTTCTGGCTGAAGCCGGTGGTTGCAATCGTCAGCGCGCACAATAATGCCGCTGCACATTTCAGAGTTGGCATAAGTATAAAAATTTGTGCAAAGAGAATGGTTTTTAGCAAGATTCCTCCGCTCATCAAAAACCTGATTAAAAATTAGCCGTATATTTCATTGAGAAGCCCCGCAAGGCGAATACCACCCTTCAACAGCTGCTGGTTCAGGATGGCCACATGATAAAAATTATAGGTATATCCAAGCCGGTCGTTGGGCTTCACCTCTTTATAAATTTGTTCGGCAAGCGTGTAGGATTCAAAGAGCCACTCCGAAAAGGGCTGGTTCTGCCATTGTTTTATCTCGGCCTTGGTGGCATGATTCACAGCCGCAGCCATCTCGGTGTAACTTAATTGCTGAAATTCGACGAGGTTCTCGTCCCACAGCCGGTGAAGGTTAGTGGATGCATTGAACCAATAAAGTTTTATATCGTTTCCCCCCTTGTCTTCCCGGTGCGACACATGCATGGGCTGATGCGCATCACCGATAAAATGAATCAGCAATTTCAGATAAAACACCTGTTGCTCACGGGGCAATGATCCCGACTTTAACTGGGACACGATAAAATTTACCCGGGTATATATGTCGGCCGCAGAATCATTCCGGAGATAATTGTTAAATTCATCCCGGCCGAGCCCGGCAGGGAGGTCGATATAATGCCAGGGCGCTATGTAATTGAAACTGGTATCCGATTTAATAAAGTCGCCGTAGTTACTGCTCATCGCGACACTTTCGTTCCCGAGCAGGCCCGCGATCTTTTTCCTGGCTTTTTTGGTAAGATATTTTTCAGCGATTTCTCCTGTAACCCGGTGACCGAGAACGCCCCAGGCCATCGAATAAAAAGGAACGGAAAACAGGAAAAAAAAGAATAAAGGCTTCAGTAACCGCATAGCTTACAAGTTAATTATCTCCTCTTGTTTTAACACAAAACCGGGCTGAATTAATTATTTATTAATGGCACACCTATTGCCTATATTTGTTCAAATTCGCAGTATGAAAAAAATCTTAATGGCTGCAGCATTAATCGGGACCGTAGCTGCGGTGGCAATAGTATATATTCAATACCTGGCCGATGATAAACACATCGAAGATCCCACGATGGATATCTGGTTATGATGAAAAAATACCCCAGATTTTATCTTACATACTGAAGCATCCATTCATATATATTTTTTCCATCTTCTTTATAATCCAGGTCAGTCGCCTTCGTCCAGGCATCGTGTCCGCCGGTGGGCCAAAGCGTAAACTTAATAGGAAAAGAGGGATTATAATATTGGATGAAATCGATATACCGCGTTGTTGATTTATAGGTAACCGCACCATCATCTTTATTGTGAAACGCCCAGGTGGGCACATCGGTCAGCGCAATGCCCCTGGCGATGGCGCTATCGGCCCACGAGGCGCCGCTGATAGGCACCATGGCGGCAAGCCGCCGGCCGTATTTTGACGCATATTCCCAGGTAGCTCCCCCACCCATGCTCAAGCCCACCATATAAATGCGGTGTGTATCCACACGGTAATGATCCACTGCATAATCGACCACGGCCTCAACGTCCGCCGGTTTCGGCCACTCTTTAAACTGCGGCGAAATAATCACGAAAGAATATTGCTGATCATTGACCGTGAAACTTAAGGGAAATGTTTTTTGATTCAGCAACCGGGGGATGGCATTTTTCAAAACCAGCGGAAGCTGATCACCTCCATCACCGAGTTCACCGCCGCCATGCAGAAATATCATCAGCGGATGTTTATCCTCACTGCTGCTGTAACCGGGTGGCAGCGCCTGGTAAAATCCGCCGATGTTGGAATTAATTGAAATATGCTGCGGCGTCTGCGTATAGACGATAGCCGGCGGTACCGTGTTAACAACAGTATCTGTATCCGGTTTCGAGGTTGAAGTGTCCGTAACCGGAGGCACTGTAACCATCGGCATCGTTTTCTTCTTACAGCATACAACCGTTATCGAAATAATCGCCAGGGACAATAAATACTTCCAATAAATGCGTATCATCATGACTAGTCAGGGTCATAACGAAATTACGTCTTATTTTTTCACTGTTCCGCGATCGAACTGCAGCAGCCACTCATATATGTTCTTCCCGTTTTCCTTATACGCAGGATCGTAGGTTTTATCCCAGGCATTATGCCCTCCGGTCGGCCAGGTGGTCACGCGCGCCAGCACGGATGGATGATGGCTATTGATCTTTGATACCCAATCGATTGAATAAGACACAGGAACGGTAGCATCGTCATCGTCATGAAACGCCCAGACCGGCACGCTGAAGGATGCGATACGGGCGGCCCTTTTATCATCGGGCCATGTGCCTCCGCAGATAGGCACCGAAGCGGCCACAGAAGAACCGAAATCGGAAGCCAGTTCCCAGGTTACGCCTCCGCCCATGCTAAGACCGGTTACATAGATCCTGCTGGTATCCACGCGGTAACGTTTCAGCATATATTGCAGTACTTCATTTGTTTCCGTGCTGGTGGGCCGGTGCTTAAACTGGGGCATGATCACGATAAAGGAAAAATGTTTTCCATTCGATTCGAAATCGGCAGGAAATTTCTTTTTATTGATCAGGTAGGGCAAGCCGGTCCTAAGCATATTTTTCAGGTCGGAGCCGCCATTTCCCAATTCTCCTATTCCGTGCAGGAACAGGATCAGCGGATATTTTTTTTCACTTGAATCGTAGCGCGAGGGGATGGCCTGGTAATAGCCGGCACAGTCGGCGCTTACATTTGTATTTACCGGCGTTAGCAGGGCCGGCAACGTTTCAATAACATTGTCTTCGGAATTTTCTTCGAGCAGCCCCTTTTTACAGGAAGTGCTGAGCAGACACAGCCATGCAGCTGCTATCCACAGGGTTTTTGTTGATTGCATAGGTATTACGGATTTAGAACTTCGGACTAACCCACAAAATAACAAGCAGATCACATAAATGCAAGCTTCTTTTCCCAATGGTCTGCTTTTTTATTGTATCGTACCTTTGTCACCATCATCATAAGGATATGAATATTATAGTTATAGGCGGAGGATTTGCCGGACTCAACCTGTGTAAAAAACTGGCACTCAAAAAAGGAATCAAAGTGACGCTTGTTGACCGCAACAATTATCATTTTTTTCCACCCCTGCTATACCAGGTTTCTACCTCGTTTATTGAAGCGTCCAATATCAGCTACCCGTTCAGAAGGATGTTCCAGGATAAATCCAACCTTAGGTTTTACATGGGAGAACTGGTGAAAATAAATCCGGAAGAAAATACCATTGAGCTCGACACCGGCACGCTGCATTATGATTACCTGGTGCTGGCCATGGGCACGGAAACCAATTATTTCGGCATGGAGAACGTGAAAAAAAATGCCCTGCCGATGAAAACCATCGACGATGCGCTCAATCTACGCAACCATATCCTGCTGAACCTGGAAAAAGTGGTCCGGCTCGATGGTGCACCCCAGACCGAAACCCTTCGCAATATCGTGATTGCCGGCGGCGGCCCAACCGGGGTCGAAGTATCAGGCATGCTGGCAGAGATGAGAAAAAACATTCTGTTGAAAGACTATCCCGAGATCACCCGGCCTTCGGGTAAAATTTACCTGGTCGATGCGGGCCCGCACCTGCTTGGCCCCATGAGCGCTAAATCGCAGGCAGAAGCCCATAAGGTACTGGAAGATCTGGGAGTGGTAATAATGAATAACACAGCAGTGAAAGATTATTCCGACAAAACGGTGCTATTGGCAAATGGTGAAAAAATACCTTCGGCAACACTGGTCTGGGCATCCGGAGTAATTGCCCGCGAGGCGCCGGGCCTTCCTGCTACTGCTATCGGAAAGGGGAAAAGGATACTTGTTAATGAATTTAACCGGGTAGCAGGCACCGACAATATTTTCGCGATAGGCGATATCTGCCTGCAAACCAGCGATCCGAACTGGCCCAATGGACATCCGCAACTGGCACAGGTGGCCATCCAGCAGGGTAAGCAGCTGGCAAAAAATCTAATCAACCTGAGAGACGGAAAGCCGATGTCGCCATTTGTTTATCATAACAAGGGAACCATGGCCATTATTTCGAAATACAAAGCCGTGGTGGACCTGCCCCGGGCATTTTTTAAGGGATTTATCGCATGGCTGGTCTGGCTGTTCATTCACCTCATCCCGATTGCCGGATACCGGAATAAAGCAAAACTCGCGTTTAACTGGTTCTGGTCATTTATCACCAATGATCCTACCCTGCGGCTGATCATTCGGCCCCGAAAAAAAGATATGCCGTAAGGGATGGTTAATTACTGCCGCGCCTTCCACGGTAGCATGCTGCACGAAATTATCGTTAGCGAAACTGACTGAACGAATAAAAGCAAATCAGAAATGTTTTTTCATCGCCTTCGGATAATCGGCCAGTGCAATTTCCGGGGCTGCTATCTGCGGCTGCCACATCTTCTCCCATTCGAAGGAAAAATAGCCTTTATATTTATTTTTAACCAGCAGATCGATCGCTTCGAAAACAGGCACCTGCCCTTTACCCAGCAGAACACACTGGTCCACGCCGTTCACAATATCGCGGTCCTTAATATGTGTATGAAGAATGTATTTTTTCAATTTATCATAAACGGTAGCAACAGGCTCACGCGCATCGAACCACATGTTGGATACATCCCATACCAGCCCGGTATTCGGGCTCTCTACCTGGCTGAACACTTTCAGAATGTCATCCGCATGCGCGAGATCACCGTGCGTTTCCATTAATATTTTAACACCTCCTGATGCATAGTCTCCAAGGAAATTCAATCCCTGAGAAATGAGCCCGAAGGTCTGCGCGCGATCCTGATCTTTGGGCAGCCGGTTAGGGAACACCCGTATATAGGGACATCCGAGTTTTGCGGCCAGGTCGGCGAACCGTTTGCCATCGTCAAGATTTTTTTGTCTTTGTTCCGCGTCTGCATGATGAAGCTCACAGGAGGCGCCAAGGTTGACAATTTTTATTCCCTTGTCTTCGAATAATTTCTTCGTGGCACCGATCGCTTCGGGCGAGTTAAAGTATCTTGTTTTGGTAAGATCGAGTTCGCCCTGAATGCCCCGGATCTCTACGCCCTGGTAATGATTTTTAACCGCGAAATCAGCAATCTTTTCCAGGCTCCAGTCGGGGCAGCCCAGCGTTGAAAAAGATAATAGCGGCAATTTGGATTTAGACGGTAAAGACGGAATGAATGCCATTCCGCCCATTATTTGCAGAAACTGAGATCTTGAAATCGTACTCATATATGAATGTGATAATCCCGGCAGTGCCAGGAAGACTGAAGTTACGTAAAGTATGCGTTATCGGCTTCGCGGCAGGTCGAAACCAAAAACACTTCCGGCGCCCGGCATGCTCTCCACCCAAACCCTGCCCGACTGGGCTTCAATAAATTCTTTTGCGATCGAGAGCCCAAGCCCGCTACCGGGATTCAGGTGTCCCGGGATCTTATAATACCGGTCGAATATGCGTGATAAATATTTTTCTTCCATTCCCATACCAAAATCCCTCACGCGGAATTCGACGCGGTCATCGCGGGAATTTACTTCTAAAATGATCTCGCTGTCGGTCAGTGAATGTTTCACAGCATTGGTCAGGAAATTGATCAGCGCCCAGGATGTTTTTTCCTTATCGGCGATTACCCCGGGAAGATCCGGGGCGATATCCTGCTTCAATGCAATATTTTTTTGCTGCAACACGAGTTGTACAGCCTGAACTGCGGCATCGATAATTTCTTTGCAGGAAACATTTCCTGTTTTTAATTGTATGCGCCCTGTTTCCACCTGGCTCATATTCAGCAATTCGCTGGTTATTTTCAACAGCCTGTCCGAATCGTCGTAAATGCTTTTCACCAGTTCCTTTTGCTCATTATTCATCGTGCCCACTCTCTCATCTGCGAGCAGTTGCACGCTCATTTTGATAGATGATATCGGTGTTTTCAATTCATGCGAAACTGTCGCGATGAAATTTGTCTTTGCCTCATTCAGCTCATGAAAAAGAGTGATATTCCTGAGAATGATGACCTCTCCGATTATTCTTTCATTATTCTTTACATTCAGCGATTCAGCCTGGAAATAACTCTCCTTGTTATCGGCAAATATTTTCAACTCTCTCTGCGATGCCGGCTCATTCAGTGATGCGCCCAGCAGGGTTCGCATCAGGTCGTTGGTCAACGCCACGTCAGGGGCATATTTCCCTGCGATATCCTTTTCTTTCAATCCCAGCAGCTTCTGCGACACCGCATTTAAAAACAGGATATTCTTTTTATCGTCCAGCCCGATAATACCGTCATTCATCTGGTTAATGATTGTTTCAATACGGCTCTTTTCAAATTTGATTCTGGCAAGATTGCTATGCTCGTATTCATTCAGCCTTTCTGCCATCGCGTTGAATGCCCCTGCCAGTTCTCCAAATTCATCATCCTGATCGACATGGATTCTTTTCGAATAATCCTTATTCTCAATCGCCCTGATACCCTCGGTTAAAGAGGCGACAGGGCCGGTAACGATAGAAGGGAAATTATAAGCGATAGTGAACGTGATAAGGATCAGCAGGGTAAAAACAACCATCAGCCAGGTGGTTGCTTTTTCCGCAGCCTGCGCCGCATTCTGGTTCTTGCGGAAAATAGCAGCCTGGTTTAAGCCATTGATCTCATGTAGCAGTTGCCTGATAACCACTTTCATTGAATCGTTACTGTAATCCTTTTTTAATAATTCGTAGTCGGCGGCAAGCTTTGCCGTTGCATCTCCTTCACCCGGCTCAGTGATATTATTTTGTTCCTTCTGCAAATTTTCTTCGAAGATCTTTTTGTAACCGTTGTCTCCCTCAACTTTGTCAAGCGCCTCCGTCATTGCGCTGCAATACATCAGTGATTCATAATTATCCTGCAATATCAATGAGGCATCGTTTTTCAACCTGCCGACCGAAACCAGGCTAAGTACGCCGAAGATCAGTATCACAATAAATAAGAAACCAGTGCCGAGGCCCAGCTTTGTTCTTATACGCATATCATGAAAGTATTACGATGTCAATATCTGAAGCAGACAATTTATCCAGCAATTGTTTAAACACTGCCGTGCTCAATATCACCCTGAACAACGAAAAATGCGGTTTCCCGATACAGACGGTGGTGATCGCTCTTTCCTCTGCCACCTTTATGATTGCCCTTGCTATATTTTTATGGCGTATGCGCACCACTTCCGCGCCCATTTCCGTGGCCATTTTAAAATTATTGATGAGATGGCGCTGGGCAGCGAGGCCTATCCTGTTGCCATCCTCTCTTGGCGTTTGAACATACAGCAAGGTCCATTTCGAACGATAATAAGCAGCCAGCCTGGCCGTCTTCCGGATCACTCTTTTCGCCGCTTCATGATCACTGCCTATGCAGGCCAGGAAGCTTTCGGCCCTGAGGTGGGCATTTCGCGGAAGCTCCACTTCAATCTTCCTTTCCACCTGTGCGGTCACTTCTTTCAGCGCGAGCTCACGCAACTGCAATATCTTTTCCGGCTGAAAAAAATTTTTAACGGCAACCGCTACTTTCTCCGTTGCATATATTTTACCTTCTTTTAAACGGGCGACAAGTTCATCGGCTGTGAGATCGATATTCACTACTTCATCGGCTTGCTGCAGCACTATGTCAGGGATCCTTTCCGCCACATCGATGCCGGTGATTTTTTTTATTTCCTCCTGTATGCCCTCTATATGTTGAATATTTACCGCGGTGATCACGTTAATTCCCGCCTCGAGAATATCCATTACATCCTGCCAGCGTTTTTCGTTTTTGCTTCCTTCAATATTTGTGTGTGCGAGCTCATCCACAATCACCACTTCAGGATGAAGGTTTATTATCGCCTGGAGATCCATTTCATCCAATTCCTTCCCTTTATAGAAAAGGTTTCTTCTTGGTATCACGGGTAAGCCATCGAGCAATGCATGCGTTTCGGGACGATTATGGGTTTCTATATACCCGATTTTCACATCAATGCCATTCTTCAACAATGCGTTCGCTTCCTGAAGCATACGGTACGTTTTTCCAACGCCGGCGCTCATTCCTATATATATCTTGAATTTACCACGGCGCGAGCTGCGGATAAGATCAAGAAAATAGTGGGCATTATTGTCACTGAGCGCCATGTCCTTTTATATTATATAGCAAAGCTGTCCGGCAATTGCAAAACAGGGTCATAAAAAATTATTCAATCATTTTATCGAGTGCAATATTCAGCTTTAACACATTGATCCTTGCAGGTCCAAACAAAGGCTTTTCTTCCTGCATATTGATTAAGTCAATTATTCTTTGCCGGTCCATTTTCCTGGCCTGTGAAATTCTCTCCACCTGTATCAATGCCGATGCTTTCGAAATATCCGGGTCCAGGCCGCTGCCCGAAGCAGTTACCATTTCCGACGGGACCTGCTCTTTTTTCACTGCCGGGTTATGTACGAGAAAACTGTCTATCCTGTCACTCACCTGTTTCAGGTAGCCAGTGTCCGAAGGCCCTTTATTCGATCCTCCCGAGCCCGCCGCATTATAATCCACCGCAGAAGGCCTGCCCCAAAAGTATTTATCTTCTGTAAATTTTTGCCCCAGCTTTTCATAACCCACCACTTTGCCGTTCACCGTTAATTTCTCACCGGCTCCACGTCCCGGCGCAAATTTACCTATCCCCGCTATCAACAAAGGATATGCGACAGCACATAATAGTATCATCACAACAGTCAATTTTATCGAGGGAAGAATATATTGTTTCATCACATTGATTTTGATTACATAAACAATCCAAGAAAAAGATCAATCAGTTTGATGCCGATAAAGGGAACAACAACGCCGCCTAATCCATATATGAATAAGTTCCTTCTAAGCAATGCGCTTGCACCGATAGGCTTAAAGGCAACACCTTTCAGCGCCAGCGGGATCAATGCAGGGATGATCAGCGCATTAAAAATCACGGCAGACAGTATTGCACTTTCGGGGCTTTCCAGGCGCATCACATTCAATCCCTGTAATGCCGGCACGGAGGCAATGAATAAAGCAGGGACAATGGCAAAATATTTAGCCACGTCATTGGCGATGGAAAAAGTGGTGAGCGTTCCTCTCGTCATCAGCAATTGCTTGCCTATTTCAACTATTTCAATCAATTTGGTAGGGTCATTATCCAGGTCGACCATATTGCCTGCTTCTTTCGCCGCCTGCGTGCCGCTATTCATTGCCACTCCCACATCTGCCTGCGCCAATGCAGGTGCATCATTTGTTCCGTCCCCCATCATCGCCACCAGTTTTCCGCCTTGCTGTTCTTTCCTGATATAAAGCATTTTATCTTCCGGTTTCGCTTCAGCAATGAAGTCGTCCACCCCGGCTTTGCCAGCTATATATTTTGCAGTGAGGGGATTATCGCCGGTCACCATCACTGTTTTAACCCCCATTTTTCTTAACCGTTCAAATCTTTCAGAAATACCCGGCTTGATGATATCCTGCAATTCAATAACTCCCAATGCCTGTTCGTTGCTGCTTACCACCAATGGCGTTCCGCCATTCGAAGATATGTTCATAACGGCGGCCTCCACTTCCGGCGGAATCGTATTGGCCGAACGTTCAATCATATGCTTTATCGTATCGAACGCACCTTTCCTGATCCTTCTACCATCCAGATCCACCCCGCTGCTCCTTGTTTCGGCCGAAAACCCTATGAATTTTGCATTGCTGCTTTGCAGATCAGGCATCCTGATATTTTTTGAAACTGCCAGCTCTATGATCGATTTCCCTTCAGGCGTTTCATCTGCTATCGATGATTGCATGCAGGCAATGATAAAATCATCGTTTTTTATACCGTTGGCAGGAAAAAAGTTGGTCGCTTTCCTATTACCGATGGTGATAGTCCCTGTTTTATCAAGTAACAATGTATCGAGATCGCCAGCCGTTTCAACGGCCCGGCCGCTTTTCGTAATTACATTTGCGCGAAGCGCTCTGTCCATGCCTGCAATACCGATAGCGCTTAATAATCCGCCGATCGTTGTTGGGATCAGGCAAACGAAAAGAGAAATAAAAGCGGAAATGGCAATAGGCGCATCAGCATAATCGGCAAAGGGTTTCAGCGTCACGCAAACAATTATAAATATCAATGTAAATGCTGCCAGCAAAATAGTGAGTGCAATTTCGTTGGGCGTTTTCTGGCGGCTCGCGCCTTCCACCAGTGCAATCATTTTGTCGAGAAAACTCTCCCCGGGCTCTGCTGTCACGCGCACTTTAATTTTGTCGCTTAGCACTTTAGTGCCCCCTGTCACAGACGATTTGTCGCCGCCTGCCTCCCGTATCACAGGTGCCGATTCACCCGTTATCGCCGATTCATCCACGGTCGCAAGGCCTTCAATTATCTCGCCATCCATTGCAATCAGGTCACCGGGCCCACAGACGAATACATCACCCTTCTTTAATTGCGAAGACGAAATAATCTCTGTTTTATCATTAATTATTTTCTTTGCCGGGGTATCTTCTCTTGTCCTGCGCAGGCTTTCGGCCTGGGCGCGCCCCCGGGCCTCCGCAATAGCCTCAGCAAAATTGGCAAACAGCAATGTGAATAATAAAACGATGAATATTGTAAAGTTATAACCGATCGACCCCTGTGCTGTGTCGTTGCCCAAAGCAATATAAACCGTCACCGCAAGCATCATCACAGTTCCGATCTCCACTGTCAGCATGATAGGATTCCGGATCAGGATATGGGGCGACAGCTTTACAAATGACTGTTTCAACGCTTGATTTATAAGTGTGCGATCGAACAATTTATTCCGGTGAGTATTCGACATAAAAATTAATTAAGATTGAAATATTCCGCTATAGGCCCCAGCGTCAATGCAGGAAAAAATGATAACGCAGCAACGATCATGATCACGGCATAGGTCATAACCCCGAAAGTGACCGTGTCTGTCTGCAGCGTGCCCGCCGATTCAGGAATGTATTTTTTTCGCGCCAGCAATCCTGCTATGGCAACGGGACCTATAATAGGAATGAACCTGCCAATGATCATTACGAGCCCTGTGGTGAGGTTCCAGAAAATAGTATTGTCACCCAGCCCTTCAAACCCCGAACCATTATTTGAGGCAGAAGAAGTATACTCGTAAAGCATTTCTGAAAATCCGTGGCTACCGGTGTTATTGAGCCATGTCCCCGGTCTGACGTGCCAGTCAATCCCCGGGTGATGAGCCACCATATAAGATGAAACAGCTGTACTGACCAGTATGAGAAAAGGATGCAATAAGGCAATGATCGAGGCTATCTTCATCTCTTTCGCTTCTACCTTACGCCCCAGAAACTCCGGCGTTCTTCCCACCATTAACCCTGAAATAAAAACTGCGATAATAAGGAAAATAAAATAGTTAAGCAGTCCCACTCCCTTGCCACCATAAAAGCAATTGGTCATCATACCAAGCAATTGCATGGCGCCCGAAAGCGGCATTGAGCTGTCATGCATCGAATTCACAGAGCCGGTTGAAATAACGGTTGTCATCACCTGCCAGTAAGCGGAGGCGGGCACACCGATTCTCACTTCCTTTCCTTCCATAGCTGCAGCATCTGCAATTTTCATATTGGCGAGGGCCGGATTACCTTTTATTTCCGATAGCATGCAGGGGATCATAAAACTGAGCATCCCCACGGTCATCACACCGAAGATCACATAACCCAATTTTTTCCTTTTAATAAAGAAACCGAAAGCGAAAACAAGCGCCATAGGAAGGATCACCTGCGCTATAATCTCTACCATATCAGTGGTATAATTGGGATTTTCAAGGGGATGTGCCGAGTTTGCTCCAAACCACCCGCCGCCATTCGTTCCCAGGTGTTTGATCGCTATCATTCCTGCCGCGGGGCCTCTTGAAACCTGTGCCGAATCGCCCTGCAGGGTAACGATATGATCCTTTGCATCGAAACTCGCAGGAGTTCCGTTAAATACCAGGATCGTTGCCATGATAATACAAAGCGGCAGCAATATCCTGGTGATGGTTTTTATAAAGAAGACAAAAAAATTGCCGAGCTTTTCTGTCGATCTCTGTGCAAATGCTTTGAACAAAACTGCCACAGCAGCCACGCCGGTGGCTGCTGATACGAATTGCAAAAACGTGATGACGAATAGCTGGCTCAGGTAAGTGAGGCCGGATTCTCCCGCATAATGCTGCAGGTTGCAGTTGACAAGAAAGCTGATTGCAGTGTTGAACGAAAGATCCGGTGTCATGTCCGGGTTGCCATCAGGATTCAGCGGAAGCCTGGACTGGAACAATAAAATAAAAAAAGCGTACACCAGCCATACCAGGTTAATAGACAGCAACGCAATGATATGCTGTTTCCAGTTCATCTCTTTTTTGGGGTCGATACCGCAGATACGATAGACGAATTGCTCAAACCGGCCGGTGAAATCGGTGAAAGTCTTTTCACCTGCAAATACCGCTGCAATGTATTTCCCCAGCGGGAAGGCAATCAATAAAGTGATCAGGAATGTTATTACCACTCCTGCTATCTCGTTATTCATATATTAAAATTTTTCCGGTCTGAGAAGAACATATACCAGGTAGATAACTACCAGGATCGAAAGGATTAAAAGAATATTCATCATCATATAATAGTTTGTTTTACGTTAACGGGATTATACGTTTTCAAAAAAATCTATCGACTTGAAGAATATACAGAAGCATATAAGCAGTATGGTGAGATATAGGATTATATCCATGGCTGTGATTTTTGTTACAGCGCTGTGATGCCAAATGACATGCCTTAAGTGGATAGCAGGACCTGGCAGGTCTTCAACCCTGCGTCTGGCAAGGGTTTCACGAAAGAATCGAGTCGTTTATAAAAAAATTGATCTATAATAAACCCTCTCATTATGAGAAGGTTTATCAAAATATGATAAGAGGTTATTCAAAGTCCGTAATCATCGATCTTCCTGTAAAGGGTAGCAAGGCCGATATTAAGCAGCCGGGCGGCTTCGGTTTTATTATAATTGGTATGAATGAGAACGCGCTGGATGTGCAATTTCTCCACGCTTCTCAGATCAAATGCAGATAAAGCATGCGGGCGCAAGTGTGTTTCCTTTAATTCTGCGGGGAGATGCATCATATCGAGTTCCGCACCAGTCGCAATGATCACGGCACGCTCGATTATATTTTTTAATTCCCTGATATTTCCTTTCCAGTCATGTTCCTGTACTTTTTGCAGAAATTCCCTGCTCATTCCATTGTCTCTCACATTAATCTTTTCTGAAAACATGCCGGTGAAGAACTTTGCCAGCGCCGGGATGTCTTTTTTCCTGTCTCTCAGGGCAGGCAGAGCCACAGGATACACATTCAGCCTGTAAAACAGATCTTTTCTGAAATGTCCCTCTTCAGCATATTTTCCGAGGTCCCTGTTTGTGGCTGCTATGATCCGAACGTCCACTTTCATTGGCTTTGTATCTCCGAGCCGGATAAATTCACCGGTTTCCAGCACCCGGAGCAGCTTGCTCTGCAAATCGAGCGGCATTTCCCCTATTTCATCCAAAAAAAGCGTTCCGCGGTCGGCCTCTTCGATCAATCCTTTCTTATCTCTTACAGCATTTGTAAATGCCCCGGCCTTATAGCCAAACATCTCGCTTTCCATCAATTCCTTACTGAAAGAACTGCAATTCAATGCCACAAACGAGTGCAACGCTCTCTCACTGGCGTTGTGTATTGATTGGGCAAACACTTCTTTTCCGGTTCCTGTTTCTCCAAGCAACAGCACTGTGGTTGATTTCGGTGCAACCATCAGGGCCAGGTCAACAGCATTCTTTATCAAAGGCGAAGCCCCCAAAATGTTTTCAAAGCTGAAATTCTTACCCACTCTTTGCTCCAGTTGTCTTACCCGGTCTTTTAACTGTTTTTTCTCAATAGCCTGGTTCAGCAGGGGTATTATCCTGGCATTGTCATCCCCTTTCGTGATATAATTAAATGCGCCGTTTTTCATCGCCTCCACGCCATCGGGAATATTTCCAAACGCAGTTAATAAAATAACTTCAACGGCACTGTATTTATCCTTCACCGTTTTGGTGAAGTCCACGCCATTCCCGTCCGGAAGCTTCACATCACATAGCATTACATCTATGTTCTCCTTATCCAATATTTTCAGAGCCGGCTTCAAACCGTTAGCCTCAAAAACCTTAAAATTTTCCAGGGAGATAATTCTTGCAAGAAGAGACCTCAGCTTTTCTTCATCATCAATAATTAATATTGCGCCTTTTGTCATGAAGATGTATTGGGCAAAAATAATTCCTTTTCGGTTTCGATCGTTACATGCCTGATGTTGAGATGTTCCATCGCATGCCGGAATGCATGCTTCAATTTTATTTCCTGTTCGGGTGTGATATCGTTCTCCAAAATAAGATGTGCAGTCATAGCATTTTCTGTTGTGCTGATCGCCCACACATGCACATGGTAAATATTCTTCACTCCCGCTATTGCAAGCGCTTCCTGTTTCACCTTTTCCAGCTCAATGCCTTTGGGCACTGCATCGAGCGATAATCGCAAACTGTCTTTCAATAAACCCCATGTACTGTATAATATCACCACTGCCACCAGCAGGCTCAGCACCGGATCGAGCCAATACCAGCCGGTGTATATGATCATTATTCCGCCCACCACCAATGCAGCGCTCACTGCCGCATCTGCCAGCAAATGCAGGTATGCGCCTTTGATGTTGAGATCTTTTTCCTGGTGTTTCATAAACAACAGAGCCGTGCCGCCATTTATAATGATTCCCACTGCGGCAACAATTGCGATAATCTTCCCGGGCAACGGTTCGGGATGGAATATCTTTTTTACCGCCTCCATAGATATCGCGCCGATGGAAATCAATAAGATCACGCCATTGAACAAAGCAGCAAGTATGGTCGTTTTGCGATAACCATAGGTAAACCGTGCATTCGATTGCACTTTCGTCAGCCGGAAGGCCAGTAATGACAATGCCAGGCTGCCCACATCGGCCAGGTTGTGCCCTGCATCCGACAACAGGGATAAAGAGTGCACATACAGCCCGGCAGCCACTTCAACAATCACAAAAGCCAGGTTCAGGGCGATCCCGGCGACAAACGACCTGCTTACATCTGTAAGAACGGTGGCATGATGATTATGGGAATGATCGTGTTCCATTAAACCGTAAGGCAAAAGTAGAGTCTATCTCCCTATTTTGGCCCATAGTCGTTCTATATTAATGCCATATAGTTGCATTTGTTGCGAGTGAGGAGGCCAATTCAAATAGTTAAAACAAGAATGGCACTGGTTATTCTCCTCAATATTTAATAAACTTACATGCGAAAAACTTCCTTCATGAAACGTATATTACTGTTCTGCATCATGCTTGTCGCTTCCGGTGGTATTACTGCATATGCCCAGAATACCTGGCCAAAGGATATCCCTACCTCGGATGGCGGGAAGATTACCATATATGAACCGCAGCCCGAGTCGCTCTCCGGCAATAAACTCACCGGCCGCGCCGCAGTATCTGTGAGAAAATCGGACAGTGACGAACCCGTATTCGGCGCTATTTTTTTTACGGCCAATCTCGATACCGATAAATCCACCCGCATGGCGGAGCTGGAATCGCTGACAGTGACCAATGCAAAGTTCTCAGGTCTCGAAGATCAGAACGAGGTAGACCAACTGGCCGCGCTCATCCAGAAAGACGCTCCCAATTGGGATCTCACCCTGTCGATCGATGATCTCGTGGCCTCTATCAAACAGGATAATGCCTCCAGCCACAACGATCAGTTTCAGAATAATGCACCTGATATTATTTATACCAACAAGCCTTCTACCCTGATCGTATTGGATGGTGTGCCCGAGATACAAAATGATAAAAATCTCGACGCAGACAAGGTAGTTAACAGCCCTAATCTAATTTTCAAAGAAGGCAATCAATGGAATTTATATGCAGGCGGCATATGGTATAAATCAAATTCAATAACCAGTGGATGGAAACAAAACACCGCACTCTCTGCAAAATTGAAATCGGTAGATGAACAGATAAAAAAACAGGAATTAGAAAATAACGATGGGAAAACAACTTCTGCTACTCCGAAAGTAACCAATATTCTCGTAGCTACCCAGCCAACGGAATTGTTGCAGACAGATGGCGAACCGGACTTCAAAACCATCCAGGGCACTTCTCTTTTATATATTGCGAATTCTCCAAACGAAATATTCAAAGACATTAATTCGCAATTAACCTATGTACTCCTTGCAGGAAGATGGTTCAGTTCACCGGCAATGAAAGGCCCCTGGAATTATGTGGCAGCGGATAAATTACCCGCCGATTTCGCAAAAATCCCCGAAGGATCGGATAAGGACGGCGTACTTTCAAATGTAGCAGGAACAGATGCCGCAGAAGAAGCAAAGATCGACGCCCAGATACCGCAGACGGCAAAAGTGGATAGAAAAACAGCAACAGTGAATGTAATGTATGATGGCGCCCCACAGTTTCATCAGATAGAAGGTACGTCATTACAACTGGCAGAAAATGCCAACCTTACCGTCATGCGCGATGCAAACGGAAATTATTTTGCCCTCGACAATGGCGTATGGTTTATTGCAGACAGTCCGGACGGGCCATGGAGCGTCGCCAACGACCGCCCGCGGGACGTAGATAATATTCCTGCCAGCAGCCCAGCGTATAATTCAAAATATGTTTATATCTATGATGCCACGCCGGATTATGTTTATTGCGGATATACAGCAGGATATTTAGGAAGTTATATTTACGGGCCAACTATTGTATATGGAACAGGTTTTCATTACCGGCCCTGGTATCGTCATTACTATTTTGCACGACCATGCACCTGGGGATTCGGATTTAACTATGTTCCCTGGTACGGATGGAGCATGAACTGGGGATATAACTTCGGGTTCTTATATGTAGGATTTAATTTCGGAAGGCCCTGGGGTTGGGGTGGCGGTTGGTTCGGCCCTCCCCGGTATCGTCCACCCTATCGTCCTCCTTACTGGAGCGGTGGATATTATGGCCGGGCTGCAGGACCCCGTCCCGTATTCGGCGCGAGGCCCGGCATAAACAGGCCCGTTACAGGCAACAGGCCCGCTTATGGCGCAAGACCCGGAAGCGGATGGGTGAATACAAACAATTTATACAATAATCATAGAGGTGTTGTAACGAGAGATATCGATCGCAGGGTGCTTACCAGGCCCTCTCAGATCGGCGCAAGACCTACTATCGGCACGCGACCCAGTCCCAATATCGGTCAAAACAACCGGGCGCCTGGCAACAACAACAGATTCCCTAATGAAAGCGACCGGCGTCTGCCGGGAAACAATAACCGGCTCCCATCGCAAAATGGCAATGTCCCCGGTAGCCGCGCACCCGGTGCAAGACCGCAGGTTGACAACAATGTATTAACCGACAGGCAGGGAAATATCTACCGGAGAGATCAGCAAAATAATAACTGGCAAAGAAGAGATAATAACACGAGAAACTGGAAGCCGGTGCCTAACGATAACAACCCGGCCGTTCCGGATTTAAACAGAACACAACGTTCGAGAGAGCGTTCAGAAACCAGGCAATATAATTTCGGACGCGACGCAGCGCCTATCAACAGACCTTCCGTTTCGGGACGTCCTGCCATCATGAGCCGGCCCTCTGCACCGCAACAGGCGAGACCATCAGCACCTTCGGGCAATCGCGGAGGAGGCCGCTCTGAAGGTAACGGCGGCGGCAGACCGCAGAGAAGATAATTGATAAAATAATAATTAGAAAAGGCCGTCTCATTATATCGAGATGGCCTTTTCTATTGCGGATCAGAGCAAAGTATTTTTATTCATTTATTGTTTGTCCTTCCCGCAGATCGTCATTGGGATCCGTAATTACCTGCATGCCTTCACCCAATTCCCCATATACTTCTGTTTTCCCATTTGCCGAATTACCTGTTGCCACATCTGTTTTTTTTGCTTTCCCATTTTCAACCGTCCACAGGTATTTCCGTTCCGTAGAAGTAATGACGGCAGATGAAGGAGCGGTAAAAGCAGATGCATTTCCATTTGAATGCACCAGCAGCTCTGCATACATCCCCGGCGTTAACAGTTCGTCCTTATTATCTACATCGATTTCAATTCTTTCCGAGCGGAATTTCGGATCAACATTCATCGATTTCCGGCTAATCCGCCCAGTTATTTTTTTACCCGGCAAAGCGCTTGTGATAAATGATATCGTATCATTTATTTTCAAAGTACTGGCGAGCCCTTCCGGCACATCTGCCTGCAGCCGCAGGCGCCTGATTTCCTTTAGTTCCAGCATAGGGCGGTCTTTCGATGCTGCATTCACAAGTGCACCCGGATAAACATTTCTTTCTGTAATTACGCCGGCAAACGGCGCTTTAACAGTGAGGTAGGTTTCCATTTCAGCCTGCATCAGCCAGTTGTTTTTTTCTGCATTACAAAGCGCACTGTCTGCATCCATCTTTGAACGGATCGTACTGATGTCAAGAGCAGACACAGCGCCGGGAGTAGCTGCAGCTTCCAGCAGTCGCTGGTAATGTTCCTTGTCGATCGAGAAATCAGCTTTGGCGCGGGCATATTTTTCTTTCGCCCGCATCGTTGCCTGCTGCAGCTCCGGCGCCTCCAATGTCATCAACAGCTGATCCGGCTTTACACGGTCGCCAATATCTACCCATACATTTTTCACATAGGCATTCACTTTAGGAAAAATACTCACCTGCTGATAGGCGGCAAGCACGGAAGGTAATTTGACCCGCGACGGGACGCCCGCTTTTTTTATTGCAACCAGATCATAGGACGATAATTTTTTTTCTATCAGCACTGGTTTATTCGCTTCGCCCGACGCGCATGCCGCGGCAAATAATGCAATTATTGTAATTATTATCAACACTTGTTTCATAATTAATTTATTTCAGGTAAAAGAGAAACATTTTTAGTAGACGCTTTTTGTTGTAACCATCCATACACCAGCGGCACAATAAACAATGCTGCAAAGGTTGAAGCCGCGAGTCCGCCAATTACTGCACGACCCAGAGGCGCAGACTGATCACCCGCTTCGCCAAGGCCGCTGGCCATCGGTATCATACCCGCAATCATGGCAAGGCTTGTCATCAGTATGGGACGTAATCGTACGCCCGCACTTGTCATCGCCGCCATAAACGGATCGCTGTATTCAAGCCGCAGGCTTTCTGCATTGGTGACGATCAGGATCGCATTCGCCACCGACACGCCCGTTGACATAATAATTCCCATATAGGATTGAAGGTTCAGCGTAGCGCCCGTGAGCAGTAAAGCGATCATGGCCCCTAATAATACCGCAGGAACCGTTGACAAAACTGCAATCGCCAACCGGAACGACTGGTAATTAGCTGTAAGCAGCAACAGGATCACAACAATGGCAATCAACAGGCCGGTTTGTAAGGAATCGAGCGTTTCCGTTAACAAAGAAGACATTCCTTTTATCTGCGCCACCAAACCAACAGGCGGTTTGCCCAGGGCATCGATCTGTTGCTGAACAGCGGCAGTGGCGCGGCCAAGATCTTTTCCCGAAATATTTGCACTTACCGTCAGAAATCTCCTGGGACCCGAGCGGTCATATTCGCCGGGAAGATACTCGAGGCTGATATCGGCAATATCCGAAAGCACAGGCCTCGAACGACCCTTTACCAAAGGAATGGATTTCAGTTCTTCGATCGAATTCATGATATATTCCGGCACCTGCACCTGTACCTGGTAGGTATACGATACTTTCGGATCGAGCCATTGCACTTTTTCTGTGAACCGGCTCGAAGAAGTGGCATCGGTAATGCTCCTCGCCACTTCGCTTACGCTCAATCCCATCTGCGCCAGCCGGTAGCGGTCGATATGCATTTTTATAGTAGGAAAATGCAGTGGTTGAGCGATCTGCACATCACGCAAAAAAGAAATTGACTTCAGCTTATTCACCAGTTTCGATGCATACGATCGTATATCCGCGAAATTTTTTCCCGCAATTCTCACTTCAACCGGCGTGGAAGCGCCCTGGGCCATGATCTTCTCCGTGAGCTCTATCGGTTCAAATGAAATAGCAACATCGGGATAAGTTTTCATGATATTTCTCCGGAGAACATCCTTCAACTGATCGGCATTTACCTTATAATCGTCATCAAGGTTAAGCTGAACAAGCGCCTCGTGTGTACCGCTGTTAAAAATATATAAATTACTCGATCCATAACTGCTCGGTACGAGGCCTACATAAGCAGAGCTGACCGCAAGATGGCCACCCGTTGTAGAGTCGATAATATGCAGGATATTTTTTACAGCGCGCTCGGTTACTTCAAGCCTTGTCCCATCAGGCTCCCTGATACGAATCTGCAATTGGCCATTATTGGTTTTTGGCAAAAGATCTTTTCCTATCAAAAAATAACATCCCGCCGTAGCCACAATTGTTAATACGATATATGTGCACACGATCGGCTTTCGGTAAGGCATCCATTTGCCGATGCGGTTCACAAGGCCATTTCTCAAACGATAGAAAAACCCGGTATCGGAATGATGCTTTTCAAATTTATCTTCTTTTAACAACCAGTTGGAAATAACCGGCACCAGCGTTTGCGCCGCAAAAAAGGAAACGATCATGGCAAAGCCGATAGACAGGGACAAAGGAAGAAACATAGCACGCGGCACACCGGTCATCACAAAGGACGGTGCAAACACGGCGAGAATACACAGAAGGATAAGCAACAATGGAAATGATATTTCTTCACAGGCATCTTTTATAGCATGCCGTTTCGATTTGCCAAGCTCCAGATGCTGATGAATATTTTCTATCGTCACCGTTGCCTGGTCCACCAGCACGCCGATGGCAAGCGCCAGGCCGCTGAGGGTCATGATATTTATCGTTTGTCCTGCAAGGCTTAAACAAAGCACGCTGCTGAGAATGGCAACAGGTATGGTAATAACCACAACCAGGCTGCTTCGCAGATCCCGCAGGAATAACAGCACCATCAATCCGGTAAGAATTGCGCCCAGCAGGCCCTCCGTAACAAGACTTTTAACCGCATTGATCACAAAAACAGACTGATCGAATTCATAGCTCAGCCTTACATCATCTGGAAGCAGGCTCTGCATCTCCGGTATTTTTGCTTTCAGATTCTGCACTACATTCCAGGTGGAGGCATCAGCGGTCTTTACAACGGGAATATATACCGACCGTTTTCCATTTACCAATGCATAATCAACAGTGACATCGGATGCATCGGCAACGGTTGCCACATCCCGGATAAATATTGCACCCGTTTCAGTTGTTTTTAAAGGGATATCTTCAAAATCGTGCACTTCATCTTCGAGTGAATTAACAGTGGTTACATACATCAGGCTGTCTACCCGTAAATTACCCGAAGGCGTCATTGAATTATTCCTCGAAATCGCTTCTACAACTTCATCGGGAGAAATATTAAAACGGCGCAATTTTTCAGGATCCACATTCACAACCACGGATCTCGAATTAGCGCCAAAGGGCGGCGGCGCCGATAAGCCTTTCACCGTGCCAAACATCGAACGTACGCGTGTAACTGCCAGATCATAAATCTCCTTAAGCGATTTTGTTTTACTGCTGAATACCAGCTGACCCACGGGCAGCGAAGAAGCATCGAAGCGAATTACCTGCGGCGGTAATGCGCCCGGCGGAAAAAATTTCGAGGCCCTGTTTACCTGTAGCGCCACCTGGGCCGAAGCTTCGGCCATATCGGTACTTTCGTAAAATGAAAGCCTGATCAGGGTAAGGCCCTGGATATTTTTACTCTCGATATTTTTCACTCCATTCACATAGAGAAACTGATCCTGCAGGCGCGTTGCAAAAAAACCTTCCATCTGCTGTGGCGACATGCCTCCATACGATTCGATCACATATATCGTAGGAAGATTTAATCTCGGAAATATATCTATAGGAATATTCCTTACCGCGATAAGAGAAAAAAGTAACAGGCCCGTAAAAAGAACCAATACGGTAATTGGCCTTTTCAATGCTGCTCGTACCATTATAGTTATTTAAAAGATTGTATGAATGAATAAAGATTTCCCGTTGCCGCCGCTTTGTCCAGTTTTGCCCGCAACAGCTCGGTAAGCGTTTCGGAATAATCAACCTGCGCCCTGTATAAAACGAAGGAAGCGTTGGTGAGATCGATAAGGGAGATCAGTCCCGCTTTGTATTGCGCCAGCTTTTGCCGGTAAGTATCTTCCGAAGATCGGAGCTGCACCGGTATTTCATGATAATTATCAAAAGCTGTTTGCAACGAATAATCCGCTTTGCGGGAAGCCAGTTCCACTCCCAGCCGCTGCTGTTGCAGGTCATATTCGCTGGCTTGCAACTGAAAACCATTGATCCTAAGCTGATCTTTTCTGAAGATGCCGTTGAACAGATCGTAGCTGAATGCAACGCCGGCGAGATAATTAAATCGCTGGTATCCCCATCCGTATGCCAGCGATTTATAATTATCACTATACTGAATGGAAGACCCTCTTCCCCACGCGCTGGCTGCCAGCAAGATTTTCGGAAGAAAACTTTTCCTGATCAGCTGCTCCCGGGCCAGCAGCGTATTCTTTCTAGAAATATAATAATTGATCAACGGAACACCGGACGCATTCGCAGTAGTATCATATTTCCTAGAAATAAATAATGGATCGATCGCTGCGGTATCGGGGTTTACCAATTCCGGAGCAATGCCTGTCAGATAGCTTAATTCCTCCTTTAGCTGCAATAAATTACCAAGCGTCTGATTGTAATTCACCTTTGCTTTGGATAATTCTGCTTTTGCAAGCGAAGAATCCGACCCCGGCCGGATACCCGCGGAAGACAGGGCACGAATCACCATAAAAATACTGTCATACCGGCTCACGTTTTTTCGCTCGGCATCGAGCCGGTATTGCGATTTCAGAATGGAAAAATAATACCTGGCTGTTTGCAGCGCCAGCAGATATTTTTCTTTCTCCAGGTCGGCAGTTTGCAGGGATATATTCGCTTTTGCATCATTCAGCTTCGCTTTCCTGAGTCCAAAATTACAAAGCTGGTACTCGCCATAAAGAACCGCCATGTTACCACTTTCTGTTTCCGAATTATTCCCGGCTCTTATGCCTGCCGAGCTGGAAGGAGTTATACCAAACGAGAAATAGCTGCCCGCCAGAGAATTATCAGTGCCTGCATTCAATTGTTCGCTGACGCGCAGGCGCGGAAGAAAATCATGCCTGGCGGCGATAAGTTCCGCCTTGCCGGTATTAATGAGTGCCTGTTTGCTGTTCAGCAATGGCTGATATTTCAAAGCAGCATTGACTACATCGCTAAGAGACAGGGGTTGTTGCGCTTTTGCATTGGAAAAGATCACGGCCGTCAGCAGACATAGTATGCCGCGACACGCGCTTATTCTTTTGAAGAACATTCGCTGTTATTTAAAATAAATAAAAGAATCGGATAAAATTATCTATCCCGACACGGGTGGACCGCGAAGCGAATCGGCGAGGATCGAAGAAACAAGAAAATAATCTTTTGGCTTGTTGAAATGCTTAACCGCAACAACTATTTCATCCGGCCGTAATGCAAGGTGAGCAACAGCATGTACAGCTTCCGGATGAAAACGCTTATTTAATTTGAAAGAAGGTTCCCTGTCCTGTGCCTTTTTATCGGAAAATGTTTCTGAGGAGTTTTTTTCCGAAATATGCTTCTGCGCAGAGAGCAGTGCCGCGGCCGATGAATAATTATTTCCCGGTGTATAAAAGGACTGCACCCAGAAAAAGGATGCGTATACTATTAACAGCAATAACCTTGTCATAAGTTCAAGGGCTCTCAACTTCAATACTAAATGTTATCGCAAGATAACTTTTTTAAACGATTCAGCATGCTGAATTATTTCCATCCGCCACCGAGACTGCGATACAGTGTAACTACAGCCTGCAATTGCTGCAGCCGGTCACTCACATGATTTAATTGTGCAGCCAGCAGGCTCTGTTCAGATGTTAATACATCTGTAAAATTTGTACTGGAAGTATATTTCAGCAATTCTTTTGTGTAGTCAACCGCTTTTTCCAGAAATGAGATCTGTTGCGACCGCAAACCGATTTTTTCCGCTGCCGCCGTGTAGTTGTATAAAGCATTGGAAACTTCTTCTCCTGCAGATAACAGAGTTTTCTTAAACGTGATCAGGGCCTCGTCCTGTTGCGCCTTTGCCACTTCAAGCCGCTGCCTGTTGAGGCGCCGGTTAAATACCGGCTGGGTAAGACCACCGATAATATTACCGAAAAAGGATGCCGTATTAAAATAATTATTGAATGCAGTATTGAACATTCCGGCCTGCGCCGTGATAGTTAATGCCGGATAAAAATAGGTTCGGGCCGAATTGGTCAATTCAAAATTATACCGAAACTGGTATTCGGCTTCCTGCACGTCGGGTCTGTGGGTCAAAAGCTGGAGCGGCACGCCCGTACGAAGATCATAAGAGACCGATTGATTGATTAAACTGTCGCGCATTACGGGTCCCGGGTTACGGCCGAGCAAAACACTGATTGTATTTTCAGTTTCCCTGATATTTTGTTTAAGATCAGGAATGGTTACCTCCGCCGCGTACCGGTTGGCTTCACTCTGCACAACAGCCGCACCATTTACCACATCACTTTCTTTCAATGTCTTCATCGTTTCCACGTCGAGCTTTCTGTTCTCAACAGTTTGCCGGGTTATCTGCAATTGCGAATCATACCCGAGCAATGCATAATAGTTGGTAGCGATGTCGGCAATCAGTTGCGTTTGCACGGCCCGCCTGTAAGCATCGCTTTGCAACAGGGCAGCCAACTGCGCGCGCCTGGCCGTTTTTAATTTTCCCCAGATATCAGCTTCCCAACTGGCAGATGCGTAGACCTCGTATAGCTGCGAACGGCTGGCCTGGGCAACAGCAGGTTTTTGAATAGCGGCCGAAGCATTTGCATCTATCCCGGGATAAAAAGCAGCATTCGCCTGGCGATAATTCGCCTCCGCCGATCGTATACGTGTCAATGCAATCTGTATATCGGGATTATTTTTTATTCCTTCTTCGATCAATGATTGCAGAATCGTATCCGTAAATAATTGCTTCCGCGGAATATCAGCAAGGGTAGTGGTATCTTTCGTATTAATATCCCTGAACAAACTATCACTCACCAGTTCTTTCGGCTGGTGATAAGGCTGAATGATCCTGCATGAAGCAAAAGTTACCATGACAATTACAATCCAACCCGAACTATGCTTCATCTTCTTCATAGTGTTTCTTACCTTTTAATTTTTCCTGCAAGCCCTGGAACATTACATACAGCGGCGGAATAACAAACACGCCCAGCAAGGTACCAAACAACATTCCACCTATGGCACCAGTTCCTATCGAGCGGTTGCCATGTGCCCCCACGCCGGTGGCGAACATCAGCGGCATCAGTCCAAATACAAAAGCCAGTGAAGTCATCAAAATGGGCCTTAGCCTGGCCTTGCCTCCTTCTATGGCACTTTCGATCAACCCCATTCCTTTCGCCCTTCTTTCCAATGCGAATTCAACAATCAGGATCGCATTCTTCGCAAGCAGTCCTATCAGCATGATCAGTGAGATCTGCATGTAAATATTATTGTCGAGATTAAATATCCTGGCGAATACATACACACCCGAAAGACCCACAGGCAGCGAAAACAGCACGGCAAAAGGCACGAGGTAGCTTTCATACAAAGCGCTCAGCAATAAATACACAAATAATAATGAGAGGACAAACACATATATTACCTGCGAGCCCGCATTCTGTTCCTCACGGCTGATCCCGGAATATTCAAAGCCATAACCCGCGGGAAGCGTTTGATCGGCCACCTCTTTAATGGCCAGCAAAGACTGGCCCGTACTATATCCCGGGTTCGGTGAACCATTTACGGAAATGGCTGTAAATAAATTAAACCTTGAAACGCTCTCCGGCCCGAATATTCGTTTTAACGTAATAAACTCTGTGATTGGAGCCATCGTATTATCCGATGTCTTCACATATATTTTATTTAACCCCTCGGGCGTGGCGCGATAGCTCGTGTCCGCCTGTATGATAACCCGGTACTGTTGTCCGAATTCATTAAAGTTCGAAACATAGGAGCTGCCATAAAAGGCCTGCATAGTGCTGATTATATCCGTTACCAATATGCCCGCATCCTTGCACCTGGCCACATTCACATCCATCTCATACTGAGGAAAATTAGGATTGAATGAAGTGGCCGCATACTGGATCTCAGGGCGCGCATTTAGTTCCGTTAAAAATTTCTGGCCCACCGCATAAAATTCATCCGTAGTGTGGCCGCCCTTATCCTGCAACTGCAGCGTAAATCCCCCGCTTGCGCCGAACCCCGTTATGGTAGGTTGCTGCATAAATACCAGGGCCGCCTGGTGGATATTATTCGTTTTTTCCGTCAGCTGTTTTATTATATCGTCGTCGCTTATCCCTTTTCGCTGGTCCCAGGGCGTTAGCCGGATGATAATTAACCCATAAGAACTTCCGGCCCCGGCAATAAAATTCTGTCCAAGGTTGCGCAATGTACTTTGCACCTGCGGGATGGTATGGGCGATGCTGTCAATCTCATTCTCGATAACAGCCACACGTTCCATCGAGGAAGCCGGAGGCAGGGAAATATTTGCGAAAATGATTCCCATATCTTCTTTCGGAACAAAACTCGAAGGAGTGGATTTCAACAACAAAAAGAAGCCCGCCGCAAATAAAAAAACCGATACGATGACCAGCCATCTTTTTGCCGAAAGAAACTGTACGGACCGGCTGTATTTTTCAGTAACGGCATGATAACCCGCATTAAAGGCTACTGCAAATTTTTGCAGAATCGTTCTCTTCGTGGTATCCTGCCCGTGGTCGGGGGGTCTTAGAAATAAAGCAGCCAGTGCCGGGCAGAGCGTCAGTGCATTAATAGCCGAGATCATGATCGCAATAGCCAGCGTAATACCGAATTGCCGGTAAAAAACACCGGCTGAACCGGTAACAAACGTTACGGGCAGAAATACAGACACCATCACGAGCGTAATGGCCACGATTGCGCCCGCTATCTCACTCATCGCATCGCGCGCTGCTTTACGCGGTGACTTATACCCGCTCTCCAGTTTCGCATGCACTGCCTCCACCACTACAATCGCATCATCCACCACAATGCCTATGGCAAGTACAAGTGCAAAAAGAGTGAGCAGGTTAATACTGAACCCGAATAAATAAAGAAAGAAAAATGTACCGGTAATGGATACCGGCACCGATATACCGTGAATAATGGTAGACCTGAAATCCTGCAGAAACAGGAATATTACCAGAAACACCAGTGCGAAACATTCAATAAGCGTATGCACTACTTTATTGATCGATGCGCTCAGGAATAAATTAATATCCACCATGTAGATATAGTGGATGCCCTGAGGAAACGATTTCGATGCATCTTCGATTACCTGCTTGCATCGATCGATCACATCCCGGGCATTTGACCCCGGAGTCTGGCTTATGGAAATGCCCACCGATTGTTTTCCATTAGTAGTGGTAAAACTGTTATACGTTTGCGAGCCCAGTTCTATCCGTGCAATATTTTTCAGCCGCAGGTACTGACCATTGCCCAGCGATTTAATAATAATATTACCAAATTCATCCACCGATTGCAGGCGGCCGCTGTAGCGGATTACATACTGAAAGCTCTGGTTGTCGTTTTCCCCGAATTTTCCTGGCGCAGCATCTATATTCTGTTCCGTCAATGCATTGGAAACATCTGTGGTAGAGATGCCGTAAACGGACATGATATCGGGCTTCAGCCAGATGCGCATCGAATATGTTTTCGCCGAGCCGAATACATTTGCGGCCCCCACGCCGTTTACACGCTGAAGTTGTGGAATGAGATTGATGGCGGCATAGTTTTGAAGAAATGTCTGATCATAATCCGGCTTGTCGCTGTAGATAGACATGATGAGCAGGTTACTGCTTTGCTGCTTCCTAACAGTTACACCTACACGCACAACTTCCTGTGGCAATAAGCTCGTTGCCGCAGAAACCCGGTTTTGTACATCAACGGCTGCCTGATTAGGGTCCGTACCTACGGCGAAATATATACTGATATTTCCCGCGCCTTCATTTGTGGCTGTAGAAGTCACATAAGTCATTCCCTCCACACCATTGATCTGCTGTTCCAGAGGAACGATCACGCTTTTAAGTACTACGTCGGCATTAGCGCCGGAATAGGTTGTTGAAACCTGCACGGTAGGCGGGGCGATATCCGGATATTGCGAGATAGGAAGCTTTACCAGACCGAGCACACCCAGCAGCACGATCAATACCGAGATCACAGTACTAAGCACAGGCCGTTCTATAAAAATTCTGAGCATATTAATGTTGACTGCTATTAAAAATCTGGTACAGGCTATCGGTATTAATGAGCTTTGGAATGATAAGCGTGCTGTCTTTCAGGTTCGAGCCGCCCATCAGCACGCGGTCGCCCGGCGACAATCCTTTCTGTACGATCATAAATTGCCCGTCGTTGCTTGGGGTGGCTGTAATAGAACTGCTGACCACCCTGTTATTCTCCAGCACGCGGTAAACAAAACGCTTGTTTTGTAATTCGTAGGTAGCACTTTGTGGTATAAGTATAGCGGTATCGATAATTCTGGGAATACGGAGCGTGGCGCTGGCACCGCTCCTGATTATCCCGTTGGGGTTAGGGAAAAGCGCTTTGAGGCTTGCGGTTCCGGTACCGGTAGTGATCAACCCGCTGGCTGTTTCAATTTTTCCTTTAAAAGGATATTCGGACCCATTTGCCAGAATTAAAGTGGCCTGCGGAAGCTGTTGCAGTTTTTCTTCCCAGGTGTTGCCCGCAAGCCGCTGCGACAGGTTGAGCAATTGTTTTTCATTCATCGAAAAATAAGCATACACATCAGAAATGGTCGACAACATGGTAAGTGGATCGGCCGTGGTACTGCTCACAAGAGCGCCGATCTTATAGGGTATGGACCCGATCACGCCCGATTGCGGCGCTCTTAAAAAAGTGTACCCCAAATTGGTCTGCGCATTCGCCAGGGTAGCTCTGGCCTGGGCGAGGGCCGCTTCTTTTGCTTCAAGGGTATATTCCGCTGATTTTAATTCGTAAGCGCTTACAATATCTTTTTCCACGAGTGGCCGCACTTTCTCCACATCCATTTTAGCCGCGTTCACATCGGCAACAGCACTTTTAATGGCGGCATTGGCAGTAACCACCTGTTGTTCATATTGCGGGTTGGAGATCTTAAACAGCAGTTGTCCTTTTTTCACTGTGGCGCCTTCATTTACGTGGATCTCCTGCACATAACCATCCACTTTGGGGCGTATTTCAATAACCTGTTGACCTTCTATTACTGCCGGAAATTCGTAGAAGAGTGTTGCAGGGTGATGTTTAACCATCAAAACCTGGTAGGCTTTCGGTGCGGCCTTCGATTTCCTGCGCTGGTTATCGCTGCATGCCAGGATAAGGCCAAAGCAGGCGATCACCAGGGAGGCTGAGTAGCATTTCATCCTTCCTGTTTGCTTTAGAATTTAAGTTACGAAACTCTTTTTATGCAGGCAGGGAGATGAGACGCTTTTGCGGAAAAATACCTGTAACGGAAATTTAATTTATCACATATCCTTTGCAATTATGGGAGCGCGAATGCAACATAAGCATCTCCTGCAGGCGTAGCCAGCTTTCCACCGCCGGTGGCTGGTATCACCACATATTGTTTTCCATTCACCATATAAGTCGCAGGTATGGCATACCCGCCAAAAGGCAATTTTGATTCCCAGAGCATCTTACCGTTATCTTTATCAAAAGCCCTGAGTTTTGCATCGCGGGCAGCAGCGATAAATACCAGGCCGCCTTTCGTAACAACACAGCCACCGAAGTTTTCTGTGCCTGTCGGGGGTATTCCACGCGCGGTCAATTCGGGATATTCACCCAGCGGCACTTTCCATTTTATTTTACCGCTTGTAAGATCCAGTGCATTTAATGTGCCCCATGGCGGTGACGTGCTGGGATAACCGTTATCGTCTGTGAATTTATTATATCCTTCCGACTGATATCTAAGACCTGGTGAAGGATGTCGTTTTGTTTTTCCTTTATTATTGAACAGATAATCAGCCAGTACTTTTAAATCGGCAGTTTCCAATTGTGGAAAGGCAGGCATTCCGTTTCGTCCTTTTGTAATGATAGCTGTTAATTGTTCATACGAATATTTTTTTTCAAGACCCATTAGCGCAGGCGCATTATCACGCCCCTTTAAATCCATTCCATGACAACCGGAACAGCTCATTTTAATAAAAACCTCCTTACCCGGGTGCTGAACGGCTTCGTTATCCTCGCGCAGATCTTTCATTTTTATATGCCACGCTATTTGATTTGAATTTACAAAAAGCGTATTGGATAATTCATCATAGGCGCCACCACCCCATTCCGATCCGCCATGAATTCCATAATATAAAAGCCCTTTTACAGAGGGCGGAATAAACCAGCCCGCCTCGGATTGATCGAAAACAGCTTTAGCTTTTCTGTATTGAATAGAATCTAATCCAAAAATATCTTCCTTTTTCACCACCTGCCTTGCATAAGGTTCCGGCCAGGTCACCGATGGCTGGGTCGCAGCAGTTGTTTCGCCTTCCAAAGCGGAAGAGGGAACGGGCCTTTCTTCTACGCGGGAAATAATTTCTCCCGTTTCGCGGTTAAAAAGAAAAACGTTCCCTGTCTTTGAAAGCTGCGCCACTGCAGGTATTTCTTTACCATTTTGCTTTAAGGTGACCAATATGGGTGCGCAGGGCAGATCCAGGTCCCAGAGGTCTTTATGAATAGTTTGATAATACCATTTTCTTTTTCCCGTTGCTGCATCGAGCGCCACTATGCTGTTTCCAAATAATTGATGCCCGGAATTATCGGGCCGGTAAAAATCACCTTTGGGCTGGCCCGTCGAAAAAAACACCATTCCTCTCCTGCTGTCCACACACAGTCCACCCCAGGCATTTACGCCTGCGCCGGTGCGGTAAAAACTGGTATCGCCCCAGGTATCATATCCGTATTCGCCAGGATGAGGGATGGCATTAAAGCTCCATTTCTTTTCACCGGTTCTTATATCATACCCGCTTATAACAGCGCCGGCGCTCCAGCTCACACCGCCTGTGATCACAATGCCTTTATAGATGACCGGGGCTGCCAACGCCTGCATATTCATCCGGGCAGGCGGCAGGTGATAGCCTTCGCTCAGATTAATTCTTCCCGAGTCGCCAAAAGAAATAAACGGATCACCTGTATGCGCATTCACCGCATTCAAATACGTTCCCGATCCGTAAAAAATAAGCTGTATGCCCGGTGAAGTGTAATAAGCCAACCCACGGTTGACATTGCTGAATTTTTCATTCCCTCTTTCCGGGCAAAACCTCCATTTTTCCATTCCGTTTGTTGCATCAACAGCCACCAGGTGCTGTTCAGGTGTGGTTACATACATCACTCCATCTATCACCAGCGGATTGCATTGAATATTTCCTGATGCGTTCCCGCTGTGAAATACCCATGCCTGCTTCAACTCATGAACATTTCCTTTATTGATCTGTACAAGCGATGAATATTTTGTCTGTCCCTGATCACCGCCGGCAGCATCCCAGTTCACATCCCGCTGTGTCGGGTTTTCACAGGCGGCAGCCATTAATAACAGGAAAACAGCCGATACATTTTTCATTTTATTTCTTTTGAAGCCCATAAAGCTGCCTGCAATAGCAGGCGCTGAAATCCCCTGGCAGAATAAGATTGTGCATTATGGCCCAGCACCGTTTGAAAGATGCGCCCTTTACCATACCCGTATTCCCATGCGAGCGGTTCGTCCTTACCCGTATTTTTAGATCTTGCAAATATCAGCGTATCAATAGGGTCATTTCCTTCCTGGTTGTAATACAATTCATCTGTTGTTGTAAAATCTTTCAACCCTTTTGTAATGGGATGTCTGCGAGAAGAGATATTCACTGTAAAAGGCCCATAATCATCATGAGCGCTGTTGCTGTGATGATCCCAGATGCGCCGGCAGATCTTCCTGTATTCCGGCCAATCCGTTGCAGGGGCATTGGGCAAAGAAGAATGAAATGCGCCATCCGAAAAATGCAGGATCATTAAACCGCCTCCTGAATCAAGATAGTCCGTGAAAGATTTTTTTGCCGGATCGCTTAAAGGCCGGGGATGATTCCAGTTGCAATAATTTAATATCAGCAGGTCATAATCATCCAGGCTATACTGTCCCAGGTCTTCAATGTCTGTCGAAATATCGATATGAAAAGGAGATTTTTTTTCAAAGAGGTTTTGCAAAGCAGCGGTTGTTTTGGGCCATTCATGTGCTTCAATATTATCGCCGGTGAGAATAAGCGCTTTCCTGGTTTTTTTGAATAATAATTCTGTCACTTCCCTGTCGGTGTAAAATGGTGCGTTCATGCCGTTCACCGGCACTTCCAGTCCTGCCGCCCACAGGATGCCGTTTAAGACGAGCTTGCGAAAGTTATCATTCTTCCAGTTTGCATAATGATGCCCCATTGTGGTTCCGAACCCTCTTGCACCATCTTTTCTTTGAATTGCCCATGCCACGATATTTCCATTTGGTTTATCACTGTTTAACGCGGGCACGGTCAATATCGGGCTCCATCCCGGCTCGTTGGCAGGGAACCTGATATTGTAATAAAATTCTTCATCGATTTTAAATGGTTCGACACCACTGCAAACCGGGTGCGCAGGTGTGGCAGGCAATACATCCGTATCAAGATTTAAAATGGAAGAATACCAGTTACGCTCTTTTTTATCATCCTGCCAGTCAAAATAGCCACCGCTCCATTGCAATACCTGTTCTCCGTATACATCAGGCGCGAAGGTGGAGAAATGAAAAGTAACCAGCCCGCAGCCCCGTTTCATCTGTTGCTCTATTATGGGAACACGCTCCGGCACCAGGAATGAGGCATCGCGAAAAAGATGCCCATCTCTTCCATCGGAGATACATACAATTGCGCTGGCATCATCCAGCGCTTTTTCGTTGGCAGGCCAGTCATAAAAAATATCAACAGTCACCTTAGGAGGACCGTTATTTTCAAGCATGGCTTTTATCAAACGGGCCGATTTAATGTATTCATGAAATCCAGCAGGATGACTTTTCGCACCAGCCAGTATTATAATTTTTTTCACAGCGGGCCCTGACTCTCCCATGGCATGAGCTACGCAGAGAAAACTGATGAGAGAGAATAAGAAATACCTGTATTTATTTTTCATTGGAATTAATTATTTAAGCGCAATAAAATTTTATACCGGTCGCAGCATATTTCACAGGTTATAAAAATCCGACGCATTGCCGCGCCATATTTTTTCATGCTCATTCTTTGAAAGCCTGCTGAGAAGCGATTGCGTAAGCTCACAGGCCTGGTCATAAGACTGTGCTGTTAAACAAACAGGCCAGTCTGTGCCAAACACTATCCTGTCCGCACCGAAAATAGTCAACACGGAATCGAAATAAGGTATGAAATCTTCTGTTTTCCAGTTCTTCCAGTCGGCCTCCGTCACTAACCCGGCCATTTTGCAATACACATTTGGATGACCGGAAAATTTTGAAAGGTCGTTCAGCCAGGGCTGCATTTCCTGTCGTTTGATGAATGGCTTGGCAAAATGATCGATAATAAATTTCTGATCGGGGAATTTATTCACAAACTGCAATGTACTTTTTAAATGCCCGGGATAGATCAGTATATCATATGTATAATTACGCTTCGAAAGCAGCCGGATACCATTACAAAAATCCTTACGCAATAAAAAATCATCATCGGGCTCGGCCTGAACAATATGCCTGAAGCCTTTTAGCGATCTGTATGAAGAAAAATATTCCAGTCTCTCCCGGATATCGGCCGAACAGAGATCGATCCAGCCAACAACGCCTTTTATAAAAGGATACTTCTCAGCGAGTGACAACAGGTATAGGGTTTCATTTTCACTTTGACCCGCCTGCACGGCCACGCAGCCGTCTATTTTATTTTTTTGCATCAGCGGCCAGACATGCCCCGGTGAAAAATCTTTTTTTATCATTTCCATTTCATCAGTGATCCATGCATCTTTCACCGGATCATACAACCAATAGTGCTGATGACTGTCTATTCGCATAAAAAAATCATTTAAATACAATCGTCACGGCAAACACGAGGGTCCGACAGGATCGAATGTTTTATAGCCCAGAACAAATTCCTGGTGACCCAGTTGTTCCGAACAGGTACGGTTTCCTTTCGCAAGCCCTAATATTGCCTGATAAATCTCCTCTCCCATGCTTTCCACACTGGCTTCACCAAGCAGGATTTTTCCTGCATTGATGTCCATATCGCCTTTCATCCTTTTATATGTGTCGGGGTTAGCGCACACCTTAATTACCGGTGAAATAGCAGAACCGACCACGGATCCTCTCCCGGTAGTAAACAGAATGCAATGCGCTCCCGAAGCGATCAGTTCAGCAATTTCAGAACTGTCATTAGGATTCGGAAAACCAAAGCGTGGTTCACCATCCGGCACAATATCCATCAGATACAGGCCTTTTCCCGGGAGCTCATCCGCGGGCTTGATCATTCCTTTAATGGCAGTGGTTCCCGTTTTGCAATAAGCTCCCATCGATTTCTCTTCCTGCGTAGTCAATCCTCCTTCGGCATTTCCCGGCGCAAAGCTGCCATGCCCCATGATGGTATAATACTTCGAGGCTTTGTCAACAGCATTTTTTAATTCCTGTGCGAGCGGCGCTGTGACTGCTCTTTCACTTAATATTTCTTCGAGCCCGATCAACTCACCGGTGTTTTCGAACAAAGCGGTTCCACCCGATTCCACGATCCTGTCGAAGGCGTTCCCGACAGACGGGTTGGAAGTAATGCCGCTGGTGGCATCGCTGCCACCGCAGACCACACCCACACAAATATCTTCGGTATAAAAAGGAATCCTGGGAACCTGTCGAATATTTTCCAGCGCCGCTTTAACAAAGTCTGTCCCTTCCTCAATGGAGGCCAGTGTTCCCCCGGCATTTTGTATGCCGATCAATTTCACCGGCCTGCCGCTCGCCGAAATATTTTCCAATAACCGCATCCTGTTGAAGCTCTCGCAACCCAGGGAAATGAGCAGCACAGCCCCAACATTGGGATGAACACACAGCGCATTCATCATTTTATCGGCATACGCATTGGGATAACATCCCCCGAAACCAATCAGTTGAACGTCTTTGTTTTTAAACGACTGAACGATTTCGCGGGCCACATGGTGCGCGCATTCAACCAGGTAAGCCACAAGAACAATATTCCTGATACCTTTGCGTCCATCCGGGCGGAGGTATCCCTGCATTTCAGGATTTTTGGTGGAACTCATTGTTTAAAGTGTAAGTTGGTAAATAATCACTCTTCATATTGTGAAGATGTATATGCTCCCCAATACCGATCGATGTGGTGGCAGACCCTATCGGTACTCCAAACTTTATTATTTTATCACCCGGCTTAAATGCAACGGCCGCAATTTTATGCCCGAAGCCGATCGCCTTGGCAGCGATATACGAATGGCCACCGATTTCTAACAAATCATTTTCCTGTAACGGCACCCGAACAATTAAAACATTGTCTGCAGGGTTAATTTTCATGAGCTTATCCATAGTCCGGTAATTTTTTATAACAATTGATCTACAACTGTCCGCCGATCTTATTACCTACTCCTATCGTGATAACTGAGATGATCAACAGAATAATTCCTGTCCATAAATAAAATTTTGTTTTCCTGTTTATATTTTCCCATTCTTTGAGATAAATACCCCAGAGGTTGCTGAATATGATAATGGTTGCCAGGTGAAGCGTCCAGCTTGCAAAATCATATTTTCCCATTTTTGTTGCGCCCATTCCGTAGAAGAAATACTGGCAATACCACATTACGCCCGCTAAAATGGATAATAAAAAATTTCTTGTCAGTAATGCCGGGTCCCTCAGTTGAAAATCGGTGGCAGTTCCTTTTTTAATTGTAAGTATTGTCGCGTAAATAAAATTAGTGGTAAACCCGCCTGCCAGTGCCAGAACAAAAATAGGTATATTGATAAAAACAGGCTGTGTGCCGGCCTGCAAAGCCTGGGCGGCTATAGGACTGCCCGCATTAATAGCCAGCGCCATGAAAGAACTCATCACACCACCTGCAACAGCCATAGTCAGTCCCTTCACCGCAGAAAATTCACGAACGGAAACATGTCTATTTTCGGCAGCAGCACCCCTGTCTTTCAACACTCCTGCGTAACCGCAAAAAACAATGCCCGCAAGACAGATTGCAAAGCCAAGTAAAATAACAAGTCCCGGTGTCGTATTGAACAGTAATCCAAGTTTATGATCGATCGCAGCAGGCACGATAGTGCCGATGATAACACATACCCCAAGACAAACAGACTGACCCAATGCCAGCCCAAGATACCGTATGCCCAATCCTGCCATCAGCCCGCCAAAGCCCCATAACACTCCATAGAAATAAGTGAGAAATTTAGCTGAAAAATGAACTCCTGAAAGAATATTGAACAAGCCCGGAGTAGTGATCCATCCGCCAATAGCCGGCATGATCATCCAGGCAACAAAGCCCAGCGTGATCCAGTAAGTCTGCCAATGCCATTTTTTTATTTTATATGTAGGAACATAAAAACTTGCAGAAGAGAACCCTCCGATAGAATGAAATAAAATGCCCAAAAAATATTCCATGCCTGTTAATTTCAGGGATTAATAATTGTTTGCCATCAGTTTTTGAAAAAGAAAACCTCTCTTAGCATCTCTTCTTTTCCTTTCTCGCTGTGTGGGTTTTCGCATACCAGCACTTCCGTCATGTATCTCCACCATCTTTTACAAACATCATAGTTGCCGATGGCATTATATCTTTCTTCATCCTCCGTTTCAATATAACCAAACAGGAAACCTGTGCTCTCGTGCAGGCTAATGGAAAAAGTACGAACGCCCTGCTGTTTAAAAAGGGCTGTCAGCTCTGGCCAGATATCATTGTGCCGCCGCTCATATTCAGCCGCCATCCCGGGTTTCACCTGTATAAGAAAAGATTTGCGGATCATTGGCTATGCTTTGGCGTTTACAGATTTTGCTATCTCAGCCGCTGTGAGGAACCGGCCGCCTTTTTGTTTTAAAAGACCGCACAGGATATCAAATTCCTTCAATGCTTTTTCTCCGCAGTTTTTCACTATAAATGACAAAGGCTTCACACTGCATTCACCAAAATCCAGGGCGCCCTGCGGCATTTCATAAAACTCCCAGGGATGCAGGTAGAAACACACCACGGGCCTGTGCCCACGCTCCTTCACATATCCGATATAGCCTTCCACTTTTTTCATTAAATGCTTCGCTGATTTTGTGCGGAACAATGGCCATTGATCCCTGTCCCTATTGTATGAATCGTTGCTCTTCATCGTAAGATCACAGAAATTGGGTATTTCAACCAGTTTCATCTTACCAGGCTTTGTCCAGTCAGCAGAGGAAGGATGATACGGCATGAATGGCTTTTGATAGAAATAGAGAGGAAAAGAAGCATCAGAGATATACCCCAATTTTTCAAGCACATTCACCACGGTGGTGCTTCCCCATAAGCGCGGGCATCTGAAACTTACGGGCTGCCTGCCGGTGATTCTTTTTATGATACCGGTGGCGATCTTCAAACGGCCTTCCACCTCCGAAGGAAGTATGGGCCAGTTGTTGGGCAAAGGAAAAAGCGCATCGCCTAGTGTTTCATGGAACAACCCGTGGCAACCGGTTTCATGTCCATCTTTTTCAACACGTAATAACATTTCGGGATTATTCTCCGCAGCATGACCGGTCCAATAAAATGTGGAACGGGCACTGTGCTTTTTTAAAATCTTAAGCAATGGCAGCGTTCCCTTCTTCACTCCCTCATAAAACGGGGTGAAAGAGCCGATATCGGTTTCCATATCGAAACCAAGCACTACATCAAACGATGTTTCAGTTACAGATGCATTTTTCATAATAGCGATATCGTTATAATTTTTTAAAATCGTCCGTTAAAAAAAATTTATAATATCTCAAAAACCTTTTTTGCTTTTTCTATTACGACATCTATGTCTTCCTCTGTGTGTGCTGCGCTTATATACCACAACCCCCTGCCTATGATCCGGATACCCCGGTTATGCATATGCGAAATAAATCTGGACAGCAATACCTTATCACATGAAAAAGTGTCCCTGTAATCTTTTATTGCAGTCATATGGGTGAATGAGATATTGAACATAGGGCCGGGCCCCTGCACAAGGATCTCATGTCCTGCAAACGCTGCGGCATCTCGCAGCCCCTGCATTAACTTCTGTCCATAGCGAAATATGCGCTCGTAAGGGTTTTCCCTTTCAAGCGTTTCTATGGTAGCCAATGCGGCGGCCACGGTTGGATTTCCTGAATTCATTGTTCCGGCATGAATCACGGTTCCGTCTTCCAGCAATCTCATCCATTCTTTTTTACCAACTACTGCACTGATAGGATATCCGCTGGCCATTGCTTTGGCAAAAATTGAGATATCGGGAGTGACATTGAAATATTGTTGCGCACCTCCCAAATCCAGGCGAAAGCCTGTGATCACCTCATCAAAAATGCACGCGATCTTATATTGATCGCATAATTGCCTGATCTTTTCAAGAAAACCTTTTTCGGGCAGGATACAGCCGCTGTTGCACATAACAGGCTCGGTGATGATGGCACAGACATATTCTTTATTTTCTTCCACTGTTTTTTGTAACACATAGGGATCATTCCAGGGAATAACGATCACTTCATCGCGCGACCGGTCCGGAAGCCCGGCAGACCAGGAAAAAACTCCCGGATTTTCACGGCTGCCCAAAGCCTCTTTTGAAGGAGCGGAAATTCCCCAGCATACATTGTCCAGCCATCCATGATAGTGACCTTCAAAACGGATGAATTTTGTTTTACCTGTTTTCGCCCTGGCTATCCGCAAAGCCGTCTGCACCGCCTCCGAGCCATCGAGACAAAAACGCATCAATTCTGCCGAAGGAATAATCGCATTCAGTTTTTCAGCAAGCTCGAGCTCTTTTATATGCTGACCCGCAAACAACTGGCCCGATGCAGAATAATTCCGCACGCTTTCGAGTACATGCGGATGTGAATGGCCAAGAATGAGCGGGCCCTGGCTAAGCGTGAAATCGAGATATTCATTTCCATCTGCATCATATACTTTGCTTCCTGCGCCGTGCGTATAAAAAAGCGCATGCGGATAATTATATTTCCTGAATTCAGAAGATACGCCACCTGCAAGTACTTTCTTCGATCTCTCCAGAAACGCTGCCGATTTATTATAGTTAAAATCCATATGCCTAAATTTTAATCGTTCAATGTCATATGCTTCATTTGCGCATCATCCCGCAATTCCTTCAGTGATGAATAGCTCATACCCTTTGCTTTATCTGTTTTAGGAAACAGCAGGCTGGCGAGATATCCCACGATAACACATCCCAGTATGCTGATAGCACCATATAAATAAACACTCACTGTGGTGTGGCCTCTCACCCACCACACCGCTGCAACGCCCGCTATCAACCCGATGATCGCTCCGGGTGCATTTGCCCGGCCAGTGAAAATGCCAAGTATAAACACCCCGGCCAGGCTGCCGCCGAGCACGCCGAGCACCTCCTGGAATAAATCGAATGCGAAACGCACATTCAGCGCAACAATAAGCATAGCGCTTATCGTTCCGAACAGGCCTGCCATCACCGTTGTCACACGCGCCACTTTCAATGTTGAACGGGCATCGATATTTTTATTGAACCGCTGGTAGATATCTGAAAAATAAGAAGCGGAAACACTGTTCATGCTGCTACTGAGAGAAGATTGGCTGGCTGCAAAAATCCCGGCGATCACCAGCCCCGACAATCCAACAGGCAATTGCTGCACAACAAAATAGGGTAATATCTCATCAACTTTATCCGAGGCAATAATCGATGGGTTCTGATTATAAAAAACGTACAGCACGGTGCCCAACCCGAAAAAGACAAGCGTCCCCGGCATAGTGATCCACGCATTCACCCAAAGACTTTTTGCCGCCTGCCTCTCATCTTTAACAGTGAAATACCGTTGCACAACAGCCTGGTCCGATGTGTAAGGAATAATATTAAGAAAAAAGAAACCCACTATACAAACCCACAATACCGTGTCGCTATAACTCCATCCTAATTTGAATAAAGTGAATTTATGATCGGCCATACCTTTTTCGAAAACAGTTTCCAACCCGCCATTGATATTCACAACTGCGATTACCAGACAAAGTATTGCCCCACCCATCAGGATGATAACCTGCGCAACATCGGTCCACACTACGGCCTCAATCCCACCCAACACCGTATAAACAATACAGATAACACCCATAATGCTTATCAGAAGATATATATTGATACCCGTTACAGAAGCGATTGCCACTGCAGGCAGATACAATACAATACCCATTCTTCCCATCTGGAACAGGATAAATGATAAGCTTCCCAGCAGCCTTACATTCTTGTTAAACCTGTGCTCGAGATATTCATAAGCGGAAGTGACGCTCAGCCGGCGAAAGAAAGGTATATAGTAGCGAGCCACTATTGCAACGGTGAGCAGTATCAGCAACGAGCCGATCATTAAGGTCCAATCGGTAGCATATACAAGGGCAGGCATTGCCATAAACGTTATCGCACTGATCTGGGCGCCGTATATGCTCATACCTGCCGCCCATGAAGGGATTTTGCCTCCGGCCGTAAAAAAATTGTTTGTCGTTTGCCCCTTCCTGTTAGTAGCAAATCCGATACATAGCATAAAAGCCAGGTAAACGGCCAGCGTTATCCAGTTTATAATTCCAAAGCCAAGGTTTTTTGAAAGCCTGTAAATGGGCAATACTAGCGGATCATTTGAATTTTCAGCAGTTAATATCCAGGTATTTTCAAAATTGACCGCGCCCGTAAACCCGGTTCCATTGGATTCAAGCGTTCCATAATTCATCCAGGTATCACTTTCTTTATTGTAAGCGATGATCGTATCTAATTTCCCTGATCCCGCACCGGGAAACAAAATATGACTCAGCCCTGCGACAGGCAGTATGGAAGGCACATGCCCGATGGCTGAAGGCGCCGGCGTAAGATTAACCCAGGTTCCACCTGTTAATTTACCGGCTTTGAAAACCGGTATGAATTTGCAGGCATCCTGCAAACCCGCAGGCATTGTATCATTATCTATTATTTCATAAGCCTCTCCGAATAAATAAAATTCATTACCCAGTACCGCGCATTTGGCATTTATGTGAGCCGGTCCGGACCAGGTATTTAATGCTATCCAGCCCATATTTTGATGCAACAGATCGAGTGCATAAAAACATTTTGATGTTGGGTCATTCGCCGTTGCACCAGCCACGAACAGGTAATTATTTATAACGGCAACCGCTGTACCTGATAGCATAACGGGCAGATAAGACAGGCTGTCCATAACCGGTTTTCCATTCAGCTCATATAATCTGTATAACCTGGATCTGTTTTTCTCTCCACCGCGGTGCCCGGTAAATATTATCGCAGCTTTATAGGATACTGCATTTTCCACTGCAATTCCATTGGGTAATTTCTGACCGGATAATTTCCATTCTTCGTTTCCAGCCCGGATATATATATCTGGATTGGTATTTCCTTTGGCATCCGTTCCGCCCAGTACATACAAATGATCACCTATCGCTCCCGTATATGCGCCTGAAACAGGCTTCCCGAAAGGAACCGGGGGTAATTGCCCCCATTTCAATTGCTTCTGTATCTGTGCGTAAGCGCCGCAGGGCAATATCAGCGGAATGCAAAACCAATAAAATATATTCCGGAATAACTTCATAAAATCATTTGAGATCGATTATCCAATTCACCAACTTGTCCAGCCGCCGTCAACCAATAAATTATGGCCTGTTATATATGCCGAAGCAGCCGAAGCCAGAAACACAACCGGGCCCTTTATATCATCATCTTCCGCGAATCTTCCCAGCGGGGTCAGCCGTCTGTAGTTTTCCGTAAACTCGTTCTCGCCAAAACTCCCGCTGACACCGGGCCCATATCCTCCGGGGCTGATACAGTTGCAACGGATATTATTTCTTCCATACCGGTTCGCGATCCATTTGGTGAACCCAACCATTGCCCATTTATCGTAAGTGTAATTGACAGGGCTCGTCATGCCTGTATTTCCATACACCGGGAAATTGGGCCCCACCGTGCCCTGGATAGATCCGATATTTATGATATTGCCCGATTCTCTCTCCAGCATCCCACGCAGCACTTCCTGTGTCAATAAAACCATTCCGGTAGAATTGATCCGCTGTGATTTTTCCCAATCCTGCTTTTCAATTTCTCCCATATCCTTATAGCCTTCCCGGGAAACAGCATTATTCACAAGCACATCTTCTTTTCCCAGGTCGAGCGCGAGCCCCTCTGCTTTTAATCCTTTTTCAGCAAGTGAAGCAGCGAGTTGCCTGCATCCAGCTTCATTGCGGGATGCAATCACCACCTGGGCGCCGGCTTCCGCCATAGCTATGCTGATAGGCTTTCCATATAAACCCGCGCCGCCGGTTACGATCACCAACCGGCTATCGAGGCGAAACATATCTGACATATCATTGCTCATAACAACAGTTTTATTATACCGTCCAATTCCCGGGCGTAATAATGTCTTCCGGAACATCACTGAACAGTTCCGATATTTTATCCATAACCGATCTTTTCAACTCCGGCATATTCATCAGCCGGACATTCTGCTCAACCTGGCTAACATGCTCGGCGCCAAAAACAATGCTTGTTACGGGCCGCATATGCCTTACATATGCAAAGGCAAGGGCGGCCACCGTTATCCCCTCTCTATCAGCCAGCAGATGCAACTGTTCCAGTAAAGGTTTCGCTGCAATTAAATTGCCTTTCAACTGATCCGGATGCAAGAAAAACAATCCCTGAAGGAAAATGCTCCGAGCGAAGATCAGTTTTCCACTATCGTGTATCCTTTGCAAAATATCATCACGCAGCAGCCTGTGGTCGAAAATATTTAAAGGCACCTGGAAGGAGCTGATAACAGGTTCCTTTTCAAACCACTCCAGTTCTCTAGGGTGATCGATTGAAATACCTGCCATACCGATCAGGTTTTGCTGTTGCAGCTCCTTAAATATAAGGGGAACATATTCTCTCACCCGTTTTTCGTTCAGCTCCCTGCTCATGTGCAGCAGGCAGATAGGAATTTCAGGTATCCTTAATTTCTGAAGGGAGCAACGCACACTTTCGAAAGCCGCTTCTCTTGCGCTGTCATAACTGTTCAGGTTATCGTTGTTGATCTTGAACTTGGAAATGATATTAAATGGTTGTTCGAAATTATTCACTGCCAAATAATCACCGACAGTTTCTTCGGCAGCACCGTATGTCCTTGCCGTATCAAGCGTATTGATACCCGCTTCCCATGCATTTGAAAGTACATCAAGGCGCTGACGGAAATCCGGCTGGCCCTCAGTGTTGCTGATACCATAATTCATTCCAAGCGACACAGTGCCCAGTATAAGTTTTGAGATATTATAATCATTTATTGCAGTATATTCCATCATGTCTATTAAATCATGATTTTAATAATTTTTCCGGGCCCGGGCTCTCCATATCCTCCTGTGACTATTGCCGTATTACCATCCACAAAAATCATATTGCTTGTCAGCGGCATTCCCGTATGTATGGTTGCCAGAAGCGTCCCCTCTCTCGAATATTGGTGAATGCAGCCCATTCCATAATGCGCCACCCAGATGTTTCCCTGGCTGTCCATCGCCAGCCCATCGGGAAGGTTATCGGTTTCCCTGCCCGAAGAATGTCTGGGCAGTTCTGCAAAAACAGAGCAGCTTATGTTCGAAAGGGCTGATATATCAAACTTTAAGATCCTGTTTCGATAGCTTTCCGCTACGTACAGCCATTTACCATTGGCGGAAATCTCGAGTCCATTGGGATAATCCAGCTTATCGGCCAGTAATTTTCCCTTACCGTTTGAAATAACAAACACTTTCCCGTTATGCCTTATTGAATTCGTAAAGAAAATATTGCCCCAAGGGTCTATCAGCAGGTCATTCGGAACGGACACTTTTTCCCCTGCACAATATTCCTTTACTATATCCCCCATAAATCGTCCATCATTGTCAAATCTGCGTATGGAGGAAAGCTCACTGTCACAGATCAAATGATCTCCACCGGGCAAAATGATCTATCCGTTGGGGCATGCTGATTTCGCCCATATGCTCAGCCTGCCCCGCATATCGATCTTCACGATCTCTCCGCCTGATAATGTTGTCGCATATACATTACCGCTATTGTCGATGGCGGGCCCCTCTGTATAGAAAGGAAGGCTGGCCAGCTCGAATATGCCGGTACTTAATTCAGGTGATTGCCGCATAACATGCATTAACTGGTTCAAAAGGAAACATCGGATTTCTTCTTTTCCGATAGGCAAACCGGGTTACATCGGCCTGCGTTACGCCGGGTGTATCTACCTGGATAACGGCTGGACACACTTCACTATATGCTGCCAACGGAGCGTTCACACCTTTGGCAACAATAATATCGAAAGCTCCGGGCTGTATATCAAATTGCGTCAACTGTTTTAAGCTGAAAGGCAGCATCCGGAGCGAGGTTAATAAAATAATACCATTCCCTGCTGTTTTAACCACCGCAATGCGCCCCATATCAAAATGTGTTTTGCCACCATGAACAGGCTTGTCTTCGCTGAATTTTCCATCACCTGTCCTGATCAGTATCACCTCACAGGTGTAATTATCAGCAGCATTATCGAATTCATCGATTGTGATGGTAAAAAAGTCTCCCGGTTTATATTTTTCAGCTTCCTTCACTGAAGCCGGATCATATAGGCAGATAAAAAAATGAGACCCCCTGTTTTCATTCAATAAACGCAGCAGCGCTGTGCTGTTACCGGGTGATCCGCCGCCGATATTATCACCCATATCCAAAAACAGCACCGGCTTCTGTGCGGCTATCGATCTCATAACAGCATCGGTTGGCGTAATCTTTCTTCCGCTGAAAGCATCAAGATCTCTGCATATCTCCTCTTTCATCTTCTCCGCGATAATGGTAGCGTCACTTATATTTTTGTCGGCAACCACTACCAGGGAGCTTCCCATTTTTGCAACATCAGCGTAGGGGAAGCCTAAAAATATATTGGTGCACAGGGCGCCATATTGCTCAGTGAGTAGTTGCGCCAATGCATATACACTTTTACACGGTTCGAGGTAAGTGCATTGCTGCTCTATGCTGATGGCAAGCGGCAGCTCCGTTAAATACTGTACAGGATCTTTTTTTCCGTTCAGTATATCCACTATCAACGCCGCCGCTCTATTACCGGTTTCCCGCTGATCGATATGTGGGTTGGTTTTATATACCACTATTACGTCAGTGTTTTCCACCATCATGGCACTTACGTTCGCATGCGGGTCCAATGTAGCCACCAAAGGAATGTTCCAACCGACAATATCTCTTACGCAACTAAACCAGTGACCATCCATGTCATCAATGGACTCACTCACAGCAGCGCCATGAGCTATCAGCATGCATCCGTCCACAGGAAGATTTTCTTTCAGCTTCAGCAACAGTTCGTTCAGAAGAGTGTGATAAGCTTGCGCGCTCACTTTTCCACCGGGTGTTGCATCAGCAAAAATGATCTCTGCCACTTCAATATCTTCCCTGTCGAACACTTCGTATATTCCGCCGATTTCATGATAAGCATCCGCAAATAGTGTTCTGATTTCTTTCCCACGCGCGCAATTGAAATCCTCTAAACGGAGCACTTCGTCGATGAAAGTGTTCGTTTCATGATATATTCCCAATATGGCCACTTTTGCTCCCATGATAATCATTTCATTGTTTCTTCCTGGCTATGGCTTCCACTTCAAATTTTAAAATATTGCCCAGGCATCCCATAATAGTGGTTCTTGCAGGATACGGTTCCTTGAAATATTCCCTGTATATATTGTTGAATTGAGTAAGATCCCTCTGGTCGCCAAGATAGTTTCTCACCTGAACCACATCGCTATAATCCAGTCCGGCAGAACGAAGTATCGCCCCTAGATTTTCAAAAGACCGCCTGCATTCTTCTTCAAATGTCCCATTAACGATATCGCCGTTCATATCAACCGAGGCCTGTCCCGATATAAATAAAAAGCCACCGGAATAAATGCCGGGGGAAAACGGCAATGAAGATGCAGGAATGTCCCTGCCGGCGATCACCTGTTTATCTATCATATCTTATCTTTTAACTGAATTTTAAACCACTAATATTTATTTCTGCGTCACGCCTTCAGTAATAATTTCCAGTGGTTCCATTATTTTGATTACATCCTTATCACTCCATGGCCGTTGCGTATTTGCCAGGGGAGCTTTTGTTTTTCCTATATCAACATTGTATTTCAGCTTCATGGCAGATCTTAAAAATGTCCAGATATTCGGCATAACGGTTTGTATGATACGCTGGAATTCGAGCATGAATCTTTTGGTGAGCGGATAATTTCCCTGTAAAAATTCATCCATTATATACATGCACTGCGGCCCCCACAAATTATATAATGATCCGATGGCGCCCACCGTACCGCACAATGAAGCATGACAGAACAATTCATCGGAGCCGCTGAACAATTTCAGTTTTTCGCCAGCATAATTATGAATAAGACTGATATCGAGCAATTGGCTCGTAGTCAGTTTCATGCCTGTCACGTTCGGTATTTCCATCAGCCGCTTTACAAAAGTTATGGTGTCGCCGGGGATAGAATTATCCCCCAACTGGTATGGGAAAAATGGCAGACTGGTCGCTTCTGCGATCCTCCTGTAATGCTCTATTGCCGTATCTGGAGAAGCGGTATAATAAATAGGGCCCACGGATGAAATGCCATCCACACCCACTTTCCCGGCATGCAGGGCAAGCTGCACCGATTCGGCAGTGGTTATAGCGCCCACCTGCACCATCACGGGAATTTTTTTCGCAACCGTCTGTACAACCACTTCCGTTACCTTCTTGCGCTGTTCCGTTCCGAATAGAATGCCCTGCCCTGTCGAGCCAAGTATATACAGCCCGGGAAGTTCCTGCCTTACCAGTAGCTCCGTAAGCTTTTCCAACTCGTCATACGCCGGTTCTCCATCTTCATCAACGGGCGTAAACATTGCCGGCCAGATGCCTTTAAATCCATTTTTCATTTTGTATCCGGGTTTTCACACATTTGAATGAATAAATTCAAATGTTTCATTGATTGTTTGAAAATATTTATATGCAGATCCTGATGCCATTCTTTCCATACCCGCCGGATCTTTAAATCCTGTGCCTGTGACAAGACAGATAACAGCATCATCTTTTTTTATTATTCCCGCTTGTACCGCTTCTGCCAAACCCGCATAGGCCACTGCACCCGCAGGTTCGCAAAAAATTCCTTCCTCGACGCTTAACAGGCGTTGCGCATCATACACAGCTTTATCCGTTACGATAAAGCCTGATCCGCCGGACTTCCTGCATGCATTGATCACGCTGTCGCCATCAAGCACATCCGGAACCTGCAACCCGCTGATGGCAGTTTTACTTTCAGTCAAAGCATTCGCATATTCATTTCCATTCCTGAGTGCCGTGGCGATGGTGTCATTCCCTTCAGGCTGCACACAATGGATCTTCGGCATGGAATAAATCCTGTTGCCAATCACCAATTCTTCAAATCCTTTGGCAACCGCATATGTCAAACCACCACCGCCTGCTGGACTGAGCACATGCATCTGCCCCGACGAAATTTCCTCTGCTATTTCATAAGCGATCGTTTGCACACCACTCATTCCAACAGGGCTGTATTTATACGCGCTGATCTGAACCGGAGAACCCCACAGTTTTGCCGTTTCGGCAAACCGGTGCATTAATTCACCGGTGATCTCCAGGTTTGTTCCAAATCCTTTCACCATCAGGATATTTGCCCCGTAACACAACATCTGCCCGAGCTTTCCCTGCGGAGCGCCATCAACCACCATCACAAAACATTTCATTGCCGAAGCCGCACAATAAGCAGCCAGCGCCGCACCTGTGTTACCGCTGGAAGTGGCAAAACAATTTTTAATTCCTGCACCGTTTAATCCGGTTATCGCTGCTGCTGCAAACCTGTCTTTGTAGGAACCTGTCGGGTTAATATTCTCCAGCTTAAAAAATAATTTCCGCAGGCCCATTTTTTTTCCCAGCGATCTCGATGCAACCAGCGGAGTTTGCCCCTCTCCCAGCGTGATGCGCTCCGATCCTTTTATGCCCGGAAGCCAACGATCATATTTCCAGATGCCTTTCAAAACTGGTTGGGGAATTGAAGTTTTTTTAATGAGTATGCATTGAAATTATGTGTGAATCCGCCATCCACTACTATTGAAGCGCCCGTGATAAAGGATGCCTCTCCGGATGCCAGCCAGCAGGTAACATTTGCGATTTCTTCAGGTTCGGCAAACCTCCTTAAAGGCGTCTGGTCTTTCATAGCTTCAGTGAATACACCACTTAAATTCTCTTTCTCTTCATTCACTATATCTTTCGACAACGAAGTGCCCACCGCTCCCGGGATAACAGCATTCACTCTTATCGCCGATGGACCATACAGCACCGCAGCTTCGTACGTAAGGCTTTCAAGAGCTGCTTTGCAGGCAGTGTATGCAGGACTGGCGCCTCCTGCAAAGAAGGATTGTATGCTGGAAATATTTATTATCGATCCTTTGATATTTTTACTCTCCATCACATTCGCCACATGCTGTATAAGAAATGCAGGTGCAGTGAGGCAAACATTTATTGTTCTTTGCCAGTTTTCAAAAGAGATGGTGCGAAGCGTTTCTCTTGTGCGCCACGCAGCATTGTTCACAAGCGCATCAACCCGGTCGAATTTTTCGCATACCGCGTCAACAAGTTGTCGCGGAAATGAGGCCTCATGCAGATCGCCGGGAATGATCAAATGTTCAAGCTGTCTGCCCGATAACTCTTTTCCAATGCGCATCAGGCTCTCATTATCCCTGCCTGTGAGAACAGGTATATATCCCTTCTCCGCAAACCGGTGCACAGTGGCCCTGCCAATGCCACCCGCTGCGCCCGTAATAATAACAACCGGTTTTCCTCTCATGCAATTTGTATTTTACCGGATTTTGAAACAGGCAACACCGTTCCCAGCGAATCGTTTTTATGCACGAATGAAACGCTTCTTTGAAACAGCACCATCCCCTCTTCTTCTGTGACAACAATCGCTTCTCTTTTTCCAGACAGATCAACAACCCGCCCCCATTCATATCCTTTCATTACAAGATCACCGGGCTTAACACCGGGAATAAATATCCCGTCTGCCGGCGCAGGCATTTTTGATTGAAGATGGCCTTTACCCGGGGTAGTATCTTCCACCCAGTAAACCGGATCGTTCTTCTTAAATTCAGCATCGGTGATTTGCAGGCCGGCAATAATATTCAGGCAGCCCGCAATATAAGCCTCCGTTATATTGCTATTAAAAGGCTCACCGCCACCATATTCAACATAAATGGCAGGAATATTTGCATCTCTTGCAACAGAAAGCGTTCTTCCGTTCAGTGCGCTGTCGGTTCCCCATACCACCGGCAGCCCAAAAGCAGCGGCCATCCATTGCTGCTTATGCAAAACATCTTCAGATGAATGCAGCATATACCCACATAAAGGATAAATATTCAATGCCCGGCCGCCGGTATGCAGATCGATATAATAATCCGCCTGCTTAATCAAACGGCTCACTTCAAATGCGGCTCTTTCCGATTCCGTACCTTTAGCTTTTCCCGGGCATATTCTTGCCAGGTCGAGGCCATCCGTTCCAAAACGGCTGCACGCGCGGTATGCACTGGGATTTGTCAGAGGAACAACGATCACTTTACCTTTTACAACCTGTTCATGGAGCTTTTCTGTCAATGCAAACGCCGCTATCATGGGCTCATACTCATCGCCATGCACACCTGCGGTGATTAATACAGCAGGTCCGGCAACTCCTGAGTCGGCAATAAAAGGATTGTATATGTCGAAAGATAATTGCATCCGGTTTATTGTTTACACTGTCATCACATCATTTATATTTTCACCTTTGCCCAGCGGATATTGGAGACCATATGTTCATAACACCAGAATGAAATAAACAAAGACCCGCCCGGTAATTTTGTAATGCACGGAGCGCCGAATTTCAATTCATTAAATTCACTCACCATATTTTCTCTTTTGCTATTGGAAACCTGGGTACCACTCCAGATACATATTGAATCACCGGCACTCAACGCATCATCTATATTTAAAATGTTTAACCACAATCCCGGCAGGTCCATTCTCCTGTACACAACTGCGATACGCCCATCGTCCAATTGCACCGTCGCCATCGTCTGGCCAATAATATTCATAGATTGCGGAGCAGTCCATGTTTTTCCTTTGTCGTTGCTGATTGTATAATGATTAGGAAGATCCCTGGCGGTTTTCTCATCAAATGCCCATGCTGTGGCCAGCATGCGTCCATCGTTCAATTCAATTATTTTTCCTTCCCAATAAATAACCTGCTCTGCTGTCGCATCCATCACATCCATATGGCCGCTCCATATTTTGCCTTCATCATTTGAAACCAGGGCCACCATCTTCATACCATTGGGGCAATGGCCATCCCAACCCCTCCATGTGGATGTCGGCCATATCCATCTGCTATCATGCAGCACAACGATCGGGCTGCAGGCTTCGAAAGAAGGGCCCACAAGAGATGCATTGACCTTTTCGGGCTTTTCCCAGGTGTAGCCATTGTCCATTGAACGGATAAGCAGCAGGTCAGTCGGAGCAAAGCCCATGTTCTCCGGGTTGGCCAGGCCTTCCTCAGGATGCGCGGATCGGTCGGAACGAACCATCATCGCCACTATACGACCGTTGCCCAGCCCGGTGATGCGGGCACAGTTGGAGCTCAATATCATTTCGGATGATGGCACGATAGGCTGCGGCTCAGACCAGGTGGCTCCTTCGTCAGATGAATGGCTGATATACGTGTTGGAGTCGACGGATTCAAATGCTTCGGCCAATACGAAAGAGGCCGTCAGCCTGCCTTCACCGGTGCAGATCACCCAGGGGAAATAGGCGTGCCGGCTCCTTACATGGGGCCTCGGATTCCGGTAAACTATCCCTTCAGCAGTTATTTCAATTCTTTTGGCTTCTGACATATTTCAGGATAAAATATGTATTTTTACATATGTAGGACATATTACATTACAAATGTAATTTTTTTACTGAAACAAACAAGTATTTATATGAGAATTATTAACTTCTGAAAAAAATTATTTTTCAGGACTTTTTAAATTTATCCAAAACATACAGGCAGATGAGAACAACAGCCATTATCACAGCATTTTTTTTATCAGCATCCGGCAGCGGTGTTTCGGCGACGACGCATCCCGAGCAAAATATCTACTCTTTGAACGCAGATACCACATGGAAAGGATTCAGAGCGAAGACCCTTACCATAAGTGGCAGGAATGCCCTGATCGTATATCCTCAAAAGAGTGCAAAGGGTAATCCCTGGATATGGAGGACAGAATTTTTCGGGCACGAGCCGCAGGCCGACAGTGTTTTGCTTACCAAAGGTTTTCATGTGGTGTATATCGATGTGCAGAACATGTATGGCGCACCCAAAGCCGTGCAATTGATGGCCGACTTTTATGAATATCTTACCCGCGAGGAACACCTCAATAAAAAGACTGTCCTGGAAGGTTTCAGCCGGGGCGGTCTTTTTGCGCTTAACTGGGCGGAGAAAAATCCTGATAAAACCAGTTGCCTCTATCTCGATGCCCCTGTCTGTGATTTCAAAAGCTGGCCGGGCACAAACAGAGGATTCGACAACGACTGGACGCTCCTGAAAGAAGTGTACGATTTTCATTCGGATGAAGAAGCATTACGTTATCCTTCCAACCCCGTTGATAATTTGCAGCCGCTGGCATCTTATAAAGTTCCGATTTTAAGCGTATGCGGAACCGCAGACACCATAGTTCCTATTAAAGACAACAGCGGATTGCTGAAGACGAGATATGAAGCGTTGGGCGGAAAAATGACTATCATCGAAAAAAAAGGAGTGGGCCATCATCCGCATAGCTTGAAAGATCCTTCTCCGATTGTCAGTTTCATTTTGAAAAACAGGTTGAAATAATCATTTTCATACCTGTCACAAATCGCTTATTATTCAATAAACCATTTTCTTCAGGAGCTTTTCATAAGCATCGGCATATTGCTTCATGCCCATATCGTTGGGGTGTTGTCCATCTACGGTGCTTTCATTGTTCAGGCCTATCGCTGAGGAAGAGAGAAAATATATGTTCTTCACCGCAGCAGACTTAAGTTTTTTGAACGCACGTTCAATAATCTTATTTACATTTTTGAAGTCCTCATCAAGCGACGCATTCATCTGGTTGATATTTGCATCGGCATGCTGCGCAATAATAATAGGCGTGAGAGGATGCTTCGACCTCATAATCCTCACTGTTTGTTCCAACCGTGATGTAATTTCCGCTTCACCGAAAGTATACATATTAGGCATGCAATCAAGAATAACCACACCTGCATCGATCTCACTTATCAAATCAGCCACGGGTTTTTCCAACTGGCCATTACTCGAAAAGCCCAGGTTAATGACCGGCTTATTCAGTTTTCTTCCCAGTATGGCTGTCCAGGCCATGCCGGGCCGCGATGCACAGCCTCCCTGCGCAATGGAAGTGCCGTATACCACCACGCAACCTTTATTATTGACTTCAGCGGGCATGAATACAGCGGTTTGCGGAACCCCGATCTCAAGCCATTCGACCCTGTTATATAATGGCAGATATAAATAGTACACTTTATCGGTATCCGGTTTTAAATGGTCATAGTGATATTGCACGGTATCGGAAAAAATATAATCAGCACCTGTCCAGTTCCATTTATTATTTTTATCCAGCGCATACAGATCCAGACCACTTACACCCGTTGCAGGCATATGTTCAAAGCATAATGTGTCTTTCACTCTGTACCTGATATGAATGCTGGAAGCATCTGTGCGAAAACAGATAATGATACCGGCGCTTTGCTGCGATTTAAACCAAACCACTTCCCGCACATTTTTTTTGGCCCTTGCAGGGAAGCGATCGTATGGATTCTCCACTTCCATAGGCCACCCCTGCCCGGCAGGCGTATAATGCGCCGCAACAGGATTCCACCATTTAAAGTGCTGCTGCGCATAGGAACTGAGAAAAAACAAACAGCATCCTGCCATTATCAGCATTCTGAAATACATAAAAAATCATTTATACCGGATAATATTATCACTGTAAGTGATGGTGGTCACCTGCATCCTCGGCTTTACCGAACCGCTGCTTTCACATTCAAAGCTCAGCTCATTTTTGCCTGGCAGCAATTGCGGCACTTCCATTCTCATATTCACGCTTTGGATCAGGTTCCCTTTAGGGCCATATAATTTACAGTCTCCGGGAGATAACAGCTCCAGGAACATACCGCTTTCCATCGTTACATCGAACGTGATCTTCTTACCGTTAAGCACAACCGAAGGGTTTTTTATTTTCTCCCGAACCATAGCCAGTGCTTTAACCGGGCTGATCAGTACCGATACTTCCCCGTTTGCGGGAATATTATTTATCCAGAATTGAAGTTTGTTGATTTCTTTGAAACTGACGCTATGCCGGTATGAATCATATACATGCAGGTCCGATACCGGCCAGATATAATCGGTGAAGCGTGATGATTCCATTTCCACCAGGTCGAAGTATTTCCAGCCGGTAAAATCGAGAATAATATACCGGTCGCCCCGCGCGCCGTGAGAAATATGTTTGGGGCTTTCCAGGCGGATATTCAAAACAGCTCCCTTTCCATCCCCTTTCACCCACACACCCAATGCCTGGTTGTTGCTGATATCTAAAACCGGATCATAATTCTTCTCAGCCATTATCCAACTTCCCCGGGCAGCAGTTTCGCCATCGCTCTTTCCTGAAAAGTACAATGCCGCAGTTCCCTCTTTGTATCCTTTCTCTTCAAATTTCATATCACCGCTGACGCCTTTGGCTGATGCTGTGACCTGATAAATATTTTTGCTGTTGAAATCCGTAATTGTCACCGATGATGTATCGTCATATGGCTTCACCGCCATTAAGGCCTCGAGCCTGAACTTAAGCGGTTGTGCATTGAATGCATTGACTGTTTGCCATTTGGTGTCTGCCGTTACACTTCCCGAAATTTTCTGTTTGGCATATTCGGCTCTCCTGAAATTCCATTTCCCATTGGCGTCTTTCACCAGCTTGAATTCTTTTCCCGGCTGTCGTAACATTGTCAGCACCGAATCGTCAAAATATCTTGAGTGTCTCAGGTTTTCATAAACCCTGATAATGGAGTCGAGAGACTGATATAAAGGTATTGCGGCCAATGTACCTTTATCATAACCGCCCACCATAGCAGTGCCGGCATTGTTGCCAAGCATTTTGGCAGCGAGATATTCAACGTCATCCGAAAAAGTTGTTTCCGTTTGCGGCGATTCACCCACCTGGTTGCCATACCATCCCAAATTCAACGGCAGCATCAAAGCGCCGTTGGGCAATGCAGCATACTTATTAATCAGCGCCGTGTCGCCCGCCCACACGCCATGTTCGAAATCATTTGATTTTATACGCGGTGTAAGAAAAATATTGGGCGACTTAATTGCGGCGAGATGAATATCCGTAAAACGTTTATATCCCCGCAGCGGCGTGTCCCAGGCCTGCCAGCGCGACCTGTAATGCCACCAGAAATGCGTCATCGATGCCATTTCCATTCCCACGGGGCGCTTAAGGTTCCTGACGATTTCAAAAATAAATTTTGAAGGATAATACCAGAAATTCTCCGCGCCGCCCAATACATCTCCGCCATCCACCGCATCCAGGTAGATACCGCTGAACTCCGCCTCGTTCACCACATCTGCCGTTTTCTTTGCTATCTCCCTGAATAACTCCGATTCAGGATCGGGTATAAATCTTCCATACACCTCTTTCATATGGTATGCTTTTTCCCCGGCCGGATGAGCTTTGATGTATGTTTTGGCAACACCTCTTTTACATCCTGTGAATTTATAAGGGGGCGTTTTCGACACCCCTGTAAATTCAATTAATTCCCCACCGACGCTCAGCGATACGCTGTTCCTTACAAAAAAACCGGTCACCATGGAAATATTGGCTGTCGATTCATTAACATAAATCACCGTGTCATTTTTATCGACAGGCCTGGCAAGTGTGTACACATTGAAATATCCAAGATCAGGATGCATCACCGGTGTCACATATTTCGAATTCTTATCAATAAAATAAGCATAAGTATGAAATATCGAAGATATGCCTGCCGCTTTCAGCTTCCTGTTCACTTTTCTGAAATCAGACCAGCCATTGGGATAATTAACCGAATCAATTTTCAGTTCACCAAAATTAAAGAAGCCGCCACCATGATTATCGATCTGATTAAACCCGAGATTTTTGCACATGGCAATCCAGTCATCCACTGTTTTTTCGGTTATGCCGCCAAAGCTCATAATATATGAGCCATATCCTTCTTTATTATCCTGCGCCCAGGCGCCACCTTTGGTTGATTTAGGGATATCCGGCGTTTTGCTCATTATTTCCCTGATAAGCGCGAGCATATGCCCGGGTATTGTTCCCAACAATGCAATCCGCGCACCTTTAATATTAAACCGCTTATAAGCCTGCGCCCATAAATCAGTTTGCAATGCCGGCAGCTGGCGAACATGTGTGAAAGGGTTCAATGCCAGCACACAGCCGGCAAAAGGTTCATCGGGCATACCATTTAACTTCAACGGAATATTTAAAAAATTAATGGATTCCGGATTCCCCCCGATATCTTCTATCTCGAATATTATATGATCGCTATGTTTCTCCAAACGTATCACAACCGAAATGCCCGATTCTCCGAATCGCATACGGAGCCTGTTTGCCTGGGGCATTTCAACATGACTCACATTAATATTCTTTCCTTCAAAAACAACCGAGGCACAATAGGAAGAGCTATCCGCTTTAAGATAATCAACCTTATTCCGACGGTCGATGAAACACAGGTTCTTTCCCGACCTGTCCATTTTATACAGAAAGGTATTGCTGCTGATCACGATCTCTCCGGCTTCATTGCCATAGGCCCGTAAACCCACTGCTAATAATAAAAATGCAATGCACCGCAATGTGTACATGATACTGTTCTTCTTCATCTGCATGTTTATTTTTCCAACCTGTTTTCAAGCTCTTTTAAAGGAAAATTGATCTGCACCCCGGCAGGGTTGTTGTCCCTGTACGTTCTGACTCTTATCTGGGATGCGCCTTTGGGAATACCCAATGGCCGGCCCTGGTATTTATCTGTGAAAAGATCGGGATTGGTTCCGTCGAATGTATAATAGATATCCAACCCGTCAATTTCTGTTGCCAGCTTTACTCTCAATGAATCACCTGAGCTTTTCACTCCCGTGATAATTGCATCGTACATGCTGCGTGCATACAACGTATTTGATTTATCGAGGCGGCTGAAATTTTTTTCTACGCGTCCGATGAAATTTTTCCAGTTGCGTTTTTGTTTCGGTGACCAGAACACTTCTGACAATGCAAATGCCCGCGGCCAGGTCATATATTCTGCCTGTCTTCCATGCGGCACCGATTCCGTCCATAGATTTCCCTGTCCACCTAATATAAATTCAGCATTGATTCCATCGGGAACGGGCTCAAAATCATAACAGGTTCTAAGACGCAGCATACTGTATGTTTCCGGTTCCACCAAAGGATCGCCCTGGTACAGGTCGAGATAAGCATAATGCGATGGCGTCATTACCACATGATGTCCCATCTTTGCGGATTTAATGCCGCCTTCCATGCCTCGCCAGCTCATTACCGTTGCATCATCAGCAAGTCCGCCTTCCAATATCTCATCCCACCCTAGAAGTTTTTTGCCTTTCGACTGCAATATTTTCTCCATCCTTTTTATAAAATAACTCTGCAGCTCCTCTTCGGTTTTAATACCTTTTCTCTTCATAAAATCCTGCACTTCGGCCGATCTGTGCCAAAATAATTTCGTGCATTCGTCGCCGCCCACATGAATATATTTAAAAGGAAACAGTGCAGCAATCTGGGTGAATACCGTATCGAGAAAATCGTACACTCTTTCATCAGCTGGGTCCAGGGTATTATCTTCAATATTATAAAACCTGCTGCCCGGATTTACATAGGTGATATATTTTGTGGCAGACAGATAAGGATAAGCTGCAATGGCAGCGAGCGAATGGCCCGGCACATCAATTTCCGGAAGCACTTCTATATGTCTTTCTTTGGCATAGGCCACAATTTCCCTGATATCGTCCTGCGTGTAAAAACCACCTTCATCGGCTTTTTCACCAGGCTGCGGCGGTTGGAAGGACCACCAGCTGCCCTGCCGCGCCACCCGCCATGCGCCCACTTCGGTCAGCTTAGGCAACCCTTTTATTTCAATACGCCAGCCCTGGTCGTCGGAAAGATGTATATGAAAAATATTAAACTTGTAATGCGCCATCTGATCGATATATCGCTTTACGAATTCTTTAGGAAAAAAATGCCTGCTCACATCGAGCATCAATCCCCGCCATCCGAACCTCGGATAATCCGTGATTTCTGCGCAGGGAATGGTCCATTGCATATTTTTTACAGGAGTGAGTGACGCGGCATCCGGAGGTAGCATCTGAAAGATCGTTTGCACAGCATAGAAAAGTCCTTTGGCATCATTGGCGCGGATTGCAATATCGCTTTCAGAAACTTTCAGCACATAGCCTTCTTTCCCGATTTCCTTACTCGGCTTTTCATTGATGTGCAATGAAATATTGCCTGCACCAGGTGCTTTCTTTTGCTGAACAGCGATCGAATAGCCGGTAGGTACATTCAGCATGGCTGCAAATGTTTCCGCCACTTCCGCTGCACCGGTGTTTTCTGCCACAATATGCGTTCCAGGCTTTATTACAAATATTCCTTTGCCGGGCTTCACTGAAACAGGCTCGGGAATAATATGAAACGCATTGGACTGCGCATCGATCGACATTGAAACAGCAAGGCCTAATAAAAAAAGACATGTTGTTCGTAGGGATAATATTTTTTTCATCTGAATATGCTGATATTTTTAGTCATCACCTGGATGAAATCATGTTCCAAATATGTTTTTTTATATACCTCAAATACTGTTTATCTCTGTTCATTTAAAAACAAATGCATAAAGATCTGCATCCTTCATTACAAATTTCAATCTTACCAGCAAACCCTGCAAAGAAGATATATTATAATTGTTCTTCCAGCTTATTCTTCTTTCAATGGCATCACCGAAAATCTCGTCACAGTCTTCCAGTGCAAAACCGGGTATAGGATTGCCTTCTTTATCAAGCACTTCAACCCTGATGCTACCCGCGGCCGAGGTAGAAAAGTTAAGGTGCAAAGACGTACCTTTAAAAGTAAAGGGTTTTGTAATAAGTATCCCTCCCTTCATCGGTGCGTTTACAGAAACAAACCCGTCGAGCCGTAAGGTGTAGCGTCGTAACAGTGTGCTGGTATCGGTCCAGCTGCTTTCGGTTGCATAAAAAGAGAGCTCATCAGGCGCCCCTGCAAGAGCTGATTTGGTTTCTACCATCGTCCACCCGATAAACTGGTGGCCATAGTTCCAGGTGCCCGGCCGCTCGATGCCCGGCCTAAAAAAGGCCTCATTCCATCTGTTGAATAACACACCGTCGCGACTTGTCATAAACAACCCTTCTGTAAGCGCTTCACCAAACCTTTTAACAGACGATGAACGTAACTTCCTGTGTTCCGATTCGGGCAATGCATTTATAGCTGCATTTGACCATTCCCTTTCCACATATCTTATGGGAAATCCCATTATGACCTGGGGAGCACGATAGTACGTTTTAATTACGTTGTTATACAGGTGCTCTTCGGGTGATGATACATATTCCAGATCGGCAACATTGCTCCAATGCAAAAAATCCGGTGAAGATGCCGTGCGAATGGAGCGGATATGTTTTTCGCCGGCCATATAGCGCCAGTATGTCCGGTATTGCTTTTGATAACTGTCCCAGAAGCCGAGATTCTGAGAATCGAAGGATCCGCCGCTGATCACGGGCTTATTATTCATAGGTAACCAATGAATGGCGTCGCGTGATTTGAATACAAGCGCACCCTGCGGCACACCTCCCATAGCAGTATAGTTACTGATTACCGCCTTATATTTTGCATCGGGAGCAGCATCAGGGTTCTCATCGATAAATACTGCGGCAGAACTGGCAGCGGCCCTGACGCCACCGATACTGTCTTCCGTCATTATGATGTTATTATTCTTCGAGCCCCTGAACGTATATAACCCCAGGTCAGGCTTTCGCCAATGAATACCATCATCGCTTTCAGCATAACACAGGAAAAAACCGTGCTCGTCATCGATCACTTTTCCCTGCTGAACATCATAATGAACGCCGGCATAATACATCCGGTATAAATCCCCGTCTTTAAAAACACTGTGATTATTGCAATAACTTCCCTCCCAGGGCGCGCCATGCTCTATTACAATTTCTTTAGGGACAGGGTGATGCAAGACTCTGCCCGCACCTGATAATTCTTCTATTAAAAAATCATCCGCAAATAATTGCCTGTAACCTGCGATATCTATCGTTGCAGGAAACGTATCAGTTATGTATTTCTCCTCTTCCGGATTTATCACGTGTGCATAGGCTGCACTTTCTTTACAAAAGAAAGAAAAAACAATACATGCAAGTGCATATCTTTTGATGTGAACGATTATCTTCATTGAATCCGGGAATTATCTGAAACAAAGCGGTACGACCCTAACGAAAACGAAACGAGTAAAGATCTGCGTCTTTCAAAATAAATCGCACTTTAATGATCTTTCCTTTTAATTGATTCAGGTCTGCGCCGGACTTCCAGAATACGATGCGCTCAATAGTATCCCCAAACACCGGCTCACAATTATCGGCAGAAAAGCCCGGCAATGGTTTGCCGTTTTTATCCTGCAGTTCCACCCGTATTTCTCCGGCGGCGCTGCTTGAAAAATTAAGCAGAAGATCTTTCCCTGTAAACGAAAAAGGTTTGGTGACAATCTCTCCACCACTCATGGATGCATTCACTGATACAAAACCATCCTGGCGGATCGTATATCTTCTTAATACATCCTTTCCTTTTTCTATTGTTCCCCAAAATCCTTCCACCGCATACAGAGAAATTTCCGGCGGAGCACCGGGCAGTGCAGAGGCTGTTTCCACCATCGACCATGCAATATATTGCTGTCCGTAATGCCAGGTGCCGGTACGCTCAATGCCAGGGCGCAGGAATGCTTCTTCCCATCTTTTAAAATTCACGCGGTCGCGACTCGACATAATCAAGCTTTCTGTCAATGCCGTTCCGAATCTTTCTTCACCGGTGGCCCGCAGTTCCCTGTTGGCAAGATCAGGAAGCTGCCGGTGCGATGCCGACCATTTCCGGCTCACATATCGCACGGGGAAACCGATCACCAGTTGCGGAGCACGATAATAGTTTTTGATCACGTTGGTATATAGCTGTGTTTCCGGCGCATCGCCATATTGCAGATCCTTCACATCCGTCCAATGAATAAAATCCTTCGATCTTGCTGTCCGAATGGAGCGGATGGCCTCCTTTCCGGCCATATATCGCCAGTATGCGCGATATTCTTTTTTATATTCATCCCAAAATGCCAGATTCTGCGAATCAAAAGACCCGTCGGTAAGCACCACATGATCGTACATTAATGTCCAGTGAATACCGTCAGGAGATTTAAAAGCCAGCATTCCTTTCATGCCACTCGCCGGAGACCAGTCGCGAATAAGCGCCTTATAGCGGGCATCCGCCGGAGCATCGGGGTTAGGATCTTTAAAGACAGAAGGATGCCCGAGATCGGGATATACATCGCCCAGCTTCCCACTCACCATGATGATATTGTTATTTTTGGAGCCATTAAAGGCTATTAACCCAAGATTAGGCTTATACCATGAGATCCCGTCTTTACTTTCAGCATAACATAACAGGTATGGATGAGAATCATCTGTCACTTTTCCCCGGGTGATCGTAAAATCCCAGGCGCTGTAATACATCCTGTAGATATCGCCGTCTTTAAAAACGCTGTGAAAGCTGGAACCGCTTCCCTCCCAGGGCTCGTTGTGCTCAATGGCGATTTCCCTGGGCTCAGGATGATGCAATTGATATTTTGCACTACCGCTCATCCGGTCGACGATATAATCGTCTATGAAAAGTTGCAGTTCGCTTCCAATCGTCAGCGGTGCTTTTACGCGTGGTGCAGCAGTGTCTGCATCGTTGTTTTCGAACGCATAACTGCTGGAACATAAAGTCATCAATACAATTGCCAGCATGCTGATTTTACTTCGCATCAATATCTGTTTTTTATTATCCGTAATTTAAAAAATCCGTTGGTCAGTAGCCCGCATTTTGGTGCACCTTTGGCTCCAGCGAAAGCGTTGAAGTGGGAATGGGGAACAGCAATAAGTACACGTCTTCTTCCCTTCCGTTAAGCGATGGCACAAGGTCGAATGCTTTTCCAAAACGAACAAGATCCCACCAGCGTTTTCCTTCGAACATCAATTCACGGAAACGCTCATCCAGTATTGCAGCATCGTTATCCGATTCCGATCCGCTTGTAAATTCATGGCCGGCATAGTCATCGCCGTATGCACGCTGCCGCACGCGGTTTATTTCAGCGGAAGGATCCTGATGAAGTGCGTTCCTGGCTTCAGCACGCATCAGCAACACGTCCGCATAGCGGTAAATAATATAATTATCGAGAAAATAGCGTTGGCCTGATATCACGGTTCCGTTGAACTTTGTTACGATAGCCGAATGAAAAACAGGGCCCGATCCATCATTGCCATAAATTTCGGTGAGCGTTTCTTTTTTACGCTTGTCATCCGCACTGAATTTATTGCGCGCAATATTCGATGGGCCCCAGAATGGCACACCGGCATACGGCTGAATATAATTAAGCGTTGCCTGGTCTACACCTGCAGGCATAAAAACATCAGAAGCATACATCCAGGCATAAATGGTGCTGACCGTGGTCTCTTCATATTTAAAGGTCACCGCCATAAGAATCTCTTTATTATTCTTGTTGGTGTAATCGAAAATATCTCCAAACGAAGGAAGCAACTGCAAATCGGCCTCATCAATTTTATTCAGGGCAGTGAGCGCAGTGTTAAAATCCGCGTCGCCGCCACTCATCCTTTTCCCGGTCCAGAGATAAACGTCTGCTTTAAGGGCAAGCAGCGAAGGAAGCGACCACATATCCCTGCCATCCTGGAAACTCATATCGGTAAACAAAGATTCCGCCTGGCCAATATCGGATTTAATCAGGCTGAACACATCGGCAACAGGTGATCTTTCGCGCTGAATATTGGAAAGATCAGAAGTAGGTTCCGTAACCAGCGGCAGTTCACCCCAGGTTTTGGCAAGCGTGAAATAAGCAAACGCCCGCATGCTGTATGCCTGCGCCAGGATAATATTCTTCCTGGACTCTGCAGTGAATGTTATGCCCGGAACATATTTCAGCAGAAGATTGGCGTGATGAATAAGATTATACATACCGGCCCACGTAGTGGATGCGCCGGAAAATATAGCTCCCGAATTATCGGGCGTAAGCAAATTCTCATACCAGTTTTGAAACACTGCGGCGCCGGCGTTTATACCCATGGCGTCGCTTCGCGCTTCACCCCATATGAAAAGATTATTGACGGCCTCATTACGCAGAATGGTGTACATACCGTTCATCGCGCCGCGCGCATCGGATTCTGTTTTCCAGAACGAAGCATTGGAAATCTGGCTCACGGGCGCCAGGTTAAGGTCCTTTTTACAGGAAGAATTGAATATTCCCGCGATAAGGACGAATATGATTAAATACTTTTTCATATTTAAAATTATTTTCAGTGTTAATTACAGGGTTATAGTGGCGCCGAATAGAATGTTGCGCGAAATAGGATATGATCCATTATCGGTACCCCCGTTTTCCGGGTTTATTCCCTTGTATTTAGTGAAATAATGCAGGTTTTGACCTGATACATTTAAACGCACTCCCTTCAGCCCGATCCTGTTCAGCACCACAGGAGAGAGATCGTAAGAAAGCGTGACTTCACGCAAAGCCAGATAATTTCCTTTTTCATACATCAGGGAAGTGCCGCGCCCGATATTATACTGCCAGTCTCCGTAATATAACCTGGGAATATCGGTCTTATCTCCTTCATGCAGCCATGAGCGCGCCACGTCGGCAGATAGCCCCAGGTCCCCGGCAAGCTGTGCCGTGGTAGTGGCGCGAACATAATTGTAAATTGTCTGGCCCGTCATATAATCCAGCCTCACGGTAAACGCAAATCCTTTATAAGAAACCATACTGCTGATACCGCCGGTCCATGTAGGATAAATATTTCCCATATACACCCTGTCGCGATAATCGATCGTATCATTTTTATCATTATCCAGGAATATTGCATCCCCCGCGAATTTGGTCTTATCCGTTCCTTCCGGCAATATATCATAAGGGGCATTCGCTGCCTCTGCATCGGTCTGGTAAATACCTGTTTGCTGAAAAGCATACATTTCACCCATCATGCCGCCTTCCTGAAGGCCACCCATCCATTCGTAGCTGCTTGTTTTATTGTTCCAGAGATAATCGCCTCCTATCCTGTTCCTCGGTGTGCCGTTTTCAGGCAGTTTGATGATCTTGTTTTTTATATACGCAACATTGAACGAAAGATTCCATTGAAAATCTTTTGTGGGCTTAACAGGCTGGATATTCAAAGCAATTTCAAATCCTTTGTTCTGCAGTGTGCCGAGATTGGTGAGAATGCTTGAGAAACCGGTCGACTGAGGCAATACAAGACTGCTCAGCAGATTGCTTGTCGTTCTCTTAAAATAATCGGCAGTTAAACCGACGCGGTTATCGAGGAAACTGAGATCAACGCCAATGTCGAAAGTGGCAGTCTGTTCCCATTTCAGTTCATCATTACTTAAACCCGTATTCAAAATACCTGCGCGACCACCATACACAGCTCCACCACTGTAAGAGCCCTGCGCCTGGTAAGCGCCCAGGGCATTGACATTACCGTTAATACCATAGCTTGCCCTCAGCTTAAGCTGGTTGACAGCATTGGAAAACGGGGACCAGAAATCTTCTTTATGAATATTCCATCCTGCGGAGATACCCGGAAAATAACCCCATTTATGTTTTGTGCCGAGATTGGAAGCCGCATCATATCTCGAATTAAGTGATACCAGGTATTTCTGTTTGTAGTTGTAGTTGATGCGGCCGAAGAAACCCATATAGGTATAATAGGTTCTTGAGCTGCTTACGCCAACCGGTATTGCCGATGCGTTGAGCGTTGGGATAAGGTCGGTTGCGGCGCCCCGTCCGGATGCGCTCAGTGCGGTTTCTTCTGTGTTGAGATAAGAATAGCCCGCTGTTATATCAAGGTTATGAATTCCTGATAATGATTTGGTGTAGGCAAACACCGCGTCGGCGCCCTGCTGTTTATATCCTTTTCTCGATTCCGATGCAGAACGGGTTTCGTCATAATTGGGACCGTCATAATTGGATTTTACAAAGAGGCGGTTTGCGGAATTCCTCGTGAGTAAGGATACCTGGGGCGTAAATGACAGGCCCGGCAGGATATCCCATTGCCCACCCACTGTGAATGCTGCATTAGCGGCATCGGAACCTCCTACAAAAAGATTTGTTCTGTAAAGCGGGTTGCCTTTGTTACCATTCTGTCCCTGCGCAAGCGTTCCATCTTCAAATCTGAATTTTTCCGTGGGCGCCACCTGCAGCATCCTTCCGAATATGTTCGATTCACTGGATACCAGATCCGACTCATCACCGGAATACCTGATATTGGAAAACACCTTCACATTATCCCTGAGCTTTAATTCACCTCTTGTATTCAGGGAAAGCCTCTTGTACCCTGTTTGAATGGCAACGCCTTTCACGTCCATATAACCGACGGAGATGCTGTAAGTGCCTTTATCAGTTCCGCCCGATGCAGTGATATTATGGTTGTTGGTAATGCCGGTCCGGAACATTATATCGCGCCAGTCGGTGTTTTGATAAATAATTGTTTTGGACGGATCTATCGGGTCGGGCATGCTTTCCCAGCCTTCGCTCAGCTTATGTTCATTTTCAGGAGTGAGATACTGGGGTGTATAAAATGTGTTGTTGGAAAGATCGTTTCCCGTGCCGGCACTTAGCGGAGAAGTGAGAATTGCTTCAAAGAATGGCCATTTCACCGCCGCCTGCTTTATGCCCAACCTGTTATAATAAATAAAATCATGTGCATTGAGCATTTTCAGCTTCGAAGTGTAATTCGAAATGCCGAGATTATAATTATATGAGATCTGTGTCTTACCTGCTTTTCCCGATTTGGTGGTAACGATCACCACGCCGTTTGATCCTCTCGCACCGTATATGGCCGTTGAGGCCGCATCTTTCAATACCTGTATGGATTCGATATCATTAGAATTGATCGCGTTGAGATCGGGTGAAATAACTCCGTCTATGACATATAACGGATAAGAAGTATTTGGATCGAATGCAGTTCCGCCCCGCACTACTATTAAAGGAGCCGTGCCGGGCTGCCCCGAAGTGGATGTCACCCGCACACCGGGTAATGTGCCCTGCAATGCATAACCGGGATTGGCAAAAGGAACATTTTTAAGAACAAGCGAATCCAGTTTCGAGATCGAAGTGGTAACGAGTTCCCTCGACTGCTTTCCATATCCGACCATCACCACACCGCTGAGGCTCGACTGATCTATGATCATTTTCACTGATAAATGGCTCTGGCCGGCCAGAGCGATTTCCTGCTCCTGGAACCCTACATGCGAAAAGACCAGTGCCCCCGATTGGGCAGGAATAACAAAATGCCCCTTCGCGTCGGATACGGCCGCAACCTGTGATCCTTTAAGGGTCACCGTCACTCCTTCGAGCGGCAAGCCCTTTGCGTCTGTGACAGTGCCGGAAATTTGCTTTTGAGCAATCGCTTCCAGGCAAACGAGCTGGAAAACCACCAGGGGAATCAAAGACCATAATTGAAGCCAACTCCCCCTTTTTAAGAATAAATTTCTCATAACGTTCAGTTGAGGTTTAACGTGCGTAAAAAGTAATATGTATTACATATGTCTAAAATAGACAGTTTACCGAATACCTCCAAAAAAATCTTTAACATGTACTACATATTTAAATATTACATATTTTAGACGTGCTATACTTATAACATCTTTTATATTTGTGTGAGAAATGAGAAAATAGACATATGAAAAGTTCCTTGTCCAAACTTCAGCCCATTACAACGCTGACCCAGGTTGATAAAATTGAAAAAGCCCTGCAGGAATACTTCCGGAAAGAAAACTTCTTGCCGGGAGATTCGATTCCGAAAGAGATGGAACTGGCCCAGGCCCTGGGCGTGAGCAGAACAGCCATCAGGGAGGCCCTGTCGAGATTCAGAACACTGGGCATCATCGAATCGAGGAAGAACAGGGGAATGACGATCTCAAAGCCCGACGTATTCAACAATATGAAAAGGGTGATGGACTCGCAATTGCTCGACAATGATACCCTGCAGGAAATTTTCGAAATGCGCCTGGTGCTGGAAATGGGAATATGCGACCTGTTATTTGCCAGGAAAGACGATGAAAAAATGGAAATGCTCGCAGAGATCGTGGACAAAGAAGAAAAATCGAAGAGCAAGAGCGATAAGCTGAAATACGATGTGGATTTCCACTCGATGCTATATAAAATTTCAGGCAACAACACGATACTGAGATTCCAGAAAATCCTGTTGCCGGTATTCGATTATGTATATAATAAGCTGCATGTGCCGAGCCAGATCGAGAATGAAAACTTCGTTTCACACCGCGTATTGCTCGATACGTTGAAACAGGGAAGTCCCGAAACATTCAGAACAAAAATGAAATTGCACCTGATGAACTATTTCACGATCATCGAGAATAATAAACTCGCCTCTCCCATGGACAACTGATAAGCCTGCCGGGTTCATCTATCTGACCGGGCAGATCGCTATATCATCCAGCATAACGGGCGAGGTTCCGGCATTGGAGAAGCTGACTCTTACCGTTTTCATATTATCCTGGTATTCAGAACCTGTAGTAAACGAAATCATCTTTTTTGAAAAACGGGAAGAAAAAGAAAAGGAAGATTTGGATGCATCCTGCCGCTCACCGGTGACCAGCTTAATATTATTTATCTCAACATTAAGCTTTCCTCCACCCCTGGCCCAGAACCGGAGCGTATAATCTTTTGAATTATTCAGATATACATATTGGGTTATTGACTGACCGGGAGCCAGCAGGAACCCATTATTTCCCGAACGTTTTGCCGCGGTTGCAATACTTCCGTCTCCTTCCCAGGGAGCAATATATTTACCGGCCTCTGCGCCGCCGTTAGGCAATTCATTCCCATTTTCAATCGGCCAGCGGTAATACCGGATATAATCCACCTCCATATTAACCGCGCCGCCTTCGCCATAGCTGCCCAGGAACACATTCATAAAATGATTGGGAGAATAAATTTGATCTTTATTATCATAGGCTTTTACCAGTTTGCCATTGATATAATGTTTGATGGCATCGGGCGTCCAGAGAAGCCCAAAGGTGACCCATTCTTTACCGGGCTCATATTTTTCCGGGGTATAATCTTTCGCGATATCAGTGTTCAGATTATGAATGAATTTGCCGTTTGAGTCCACATGTCCGTGCATCACGAACTGCGCATCGAGATTTTCAAACATATCAATTTCAAACAACTGGCCCTTCGGGCGGATGCCCTTAACGCCGTCAACCGAAGAACCTTCCTGGAGATAGTATTTCAGGTCGGGGCCGGGAGAATCGAACCAGAACGCAGTATTAACGCTTTTAACCTTACCCTTGCTTCCTCTTCTGACCCTTGCTTCAAAATAGCCGCCCCGGCTGTTGTCCAGCAGGTTTTCATTGGTGCTCCAGCTATACGTCTGGATGGAAGAGATCTTCCTTTTTCCTGAAAAAGGTCTCAGCGGAAGTGAATCATTCGTAAAAATATCGATATACTTACCGTTGAGCGTATAAGCAGCTTCGGGCAGATTATTGTTCTTCAGATCATCCCAGTTTTCTTTTATGAGATAATCCATATTGGAATAATAATTCGTACACCATTTATTTCTGTTCAGCAGTTCATCATTAAATTCATCATGCCAGTACAACTGCATACCTGCAGGCACTGCTTCCGAACTCGGAACATCAAGAGTATTTATTTCGTCCTGCTCAGGCGTCCAGCTTTTTACGGTTGTAACGGCTCCTGTTATTGCCTTTCCCGAACCCAATGCATTATACGCTTCCACCCACACATAATAATTTGTTTCTGCATTTACCTGCTGAACATAATAACGTGTTTTATTGGCTTCCACAACGGCATTCGGCGCAGCGGGCTTTTCATTCACCTGCGACCAGTAAATCTTAAATCCATCTTCATTTGCAGCATTGTCCTTCCACTGCACCCTTATCCAGGTTCTGGTTCCCAGTAAGTTCAAATGAGACGGGGCAGCAGGAAACTGGGCCTCAGCAATACTGAATAGCGAAAGCAGGACGAATAAAGTTCTCATTAATTATATCCCTCGTTTTGTTTAATCACGCCATTGCTCTGGTTAACCACCGATCTTGGCAGGGGAAGCAACACTTTGTAAGCTTCTGCTGTTGTCGATCCGTCGTGTGCCGCCCGTTGTGTAAATAGGTTCCACCGGATAAGATCATCTTTTCTCCAGCCCTCGCCGAATAATTCAAAAAGGCGCTCATCCTGAATTTTTGCAAGGAAATCACTTTTTGATAAACCCGCCGGAAGGTCTTCCAGTCCCGCTCTTGTTCTAATCGCATTGATTGCATCATAGGCTTCGCTATTGGGTCCGCCATTTGCTTCATTAATGCTTTCAGCCAGCATTAATAACACATCGGCATACCGGTATATCGGGAAATCAACGCCGCTATTCTGTGAGTTCGCCCTTGATGGATCAGGAGCATATTTTATTGGCACTGCACCCATATCACCGGCCGTGCGGGCATCTTTGTAAATCACTTTCCCATCTTCATCCTTACCGATCGGGTATTTACGCAACAATACTTTTAAACGCTTATCACTGGGATCAAACTTGTCGTAGCTTGTCCAGGGCATTTTATAACCGCCCCATGCCGTCAGCGGAATGCCTGTAGAATCTTTATAATCGGGAGGTAAGCTATGTGCCAGCCACATATTTGTATACTGGTCGCCACCGTTAGGCGAGCAAACAACAGCCAGGATCATTTCTGATGATGCACCGCTCTTGCTTACCATGCTGAAATTATCTTCATAATTATCGAGGAGCGCATACGACATGCTTTTGATCTGCTCACCGGTTGACACTGCTTTATCCCAGTTTTTTTCATGCATGTACAATTTCATCAGCCCTGTCAATGCAGCAGCTTTTGAAAACCTCCCGTAATCGCCACCGGTAAACTTATCAGGCAGGCTGGCAGCAGCATCCTGGTAATCTTTCTCAATCTGGGCCACCACCTGGTCGTTGGTGGGCCTTGCAGCAAATGGTGCATTAGGATCGGCAGCCACCTTAGCATCGGTTACAATAGTTATCGGGCCGTAATTGAAATAAAGCAACTCGGCATAATGCGCACGCAGCGCCTTTAATTCTCCTATATAGCGGTTCTTCAGCTCTTCTTCCATTGAAAGCTGCTGAATGCCATCCAGGGCGATCGTAATTCTGGAAATATAAGGCATATAACGGTTATAGTTATGCGTAACCCAGTCAAAATCGGGAGTGTAATTCAGGTTTCGCAAGGGCACCCAGTTACCGCCCCAGGCACAAACGCCCTCATCGGTTGTCATCATCGCCTGTGTTCTCCATCCGTAGGTGCCGGCATCCCAGCCTCCCTGCCAATCGCTTCCGCCGGCAAGACCGGTATAAGCAGCATTTACTGCAGCCACAGCACCTTCAGGAGTGGTTACAACAGAAGAAAGATCTCCGTAGCTCACATAATCGAGCTTCTTTTCACAGGCACTAAATAAAATTGTCGAAGCCAGTAAGGACGCAGCGACGAGCGATTTCGTGTGTCCGCGGAATTTATATTTTTTCATGACCTTTTTTGCTTTTAATAATTAAAAAGAAACATTTACACCCAACACATAACTCTTCACCAACGGGTAGAAATTATCCTGGTCCAACTCAGGATCGAGCCCGGGATATTTCGTAATCGTAAACAGGTTCTGTGCGTCGAAGGAAACACGGATTGCTGAAAACAGTTTTGAATTTTCCAATAATCTCTGTGGCAAAGTGTATCCGAGTGTTATATTTCTGCAACGGAGAAATGAACCGCTGACCAGCCAGTAATCAGCCCCATTCTGAAACTGGTTGTAGGTGCCATCCGATAAAGCTGTCGGGAAGTTTCCGTTCATATTCTGGAACGTCCAGCGATCCGCAACGGGAATGGCATTAATACCAAAAGAGTTCGTCGCATTTTCATAAACCCTGCCGGCAGCCAGTGGCGACCATTTTTTCTGAACCATACCCGACATGAAAATATTCAGGTCGAAATTCTGATAGCGGAACTGGTTTCCAAAACCAAAATTGAATTTTGGATCCTTATTACCGATATACGTTTTGTCGGCAGCGGTGATCGCTCCATCGGGACCAACGAGATTACCGGAGCCATCGTAGCCGTGAATATCCTTAATTATTATACCTCCCGGCAACATGCCTGGCATCTGATCCGGAACTTTCGATCCTCCCTTATAAAGTCCTTCCGATTCATATCCGAACATAGGATTGAAGAGCGCGCCTTTTCCGGAAGCTTTTTCATATTTCTCCAAAACAGCCAACGCCTGAGGTGATCTCTCTACCCAGTAGTTCAGGTAGTGAGAAAAAGTTAAATGAGAATTCCATGAAAAACCATTCTTTGAAGCAGGAAGAACATTCCTGGTTTCGATTGATATATCATAACCGGTTGACCGGGTTTTACCCGCATTGCTGTAAACGCCATCGATAATAAAACCAGAAGGATAAGAAATAAAAGCCAGGAGGTTCCTGATAGTTTTACTAAAATAATCGAACGAACCGGATACCCGGTTATTGAATAATGCGAAATCCAGTCCGATATTCAACTCTCCTGCGGTTTCCCAGGTCAGATTGGGATTGGCCGCTCTTGTTAAAACCAACCCCGAATTAACCGTACCCGTTCCAAAGAAGGGGCTCAGGGAAGTTCCATACTGCGCAAATGCAGCGCTTTGAATAGCGCTGTTACCGGTTTCACCATAACCCGCACGTATCTTCAGGAAGGATACGGGATTAACCGTTTTCATGAACGATTCATCAGAAATTACCCAACCGGCAGACACTGCCGGGAAATATCCCCATTTTTTATTAGCTGCAAAAAGTGATGCACCGTCTCTTCTTATTGAAGCCTGCAGGGTTATATTTCCGTTGTAGGTATAAATACCCCTCGCGAAATACGATGCCCATACTGTTTGCGATTGACCGGAACCAACCGAAGGTCTTACAGCCTGTCCGGAATTAAGATCATAATAAAGAGAAATATCGGAGAGGAAATTCTGATTAGCTGCATTAAACTGATCCCAGTCTGTTTTCTGATAGGTATAGCCAGCCACTGCATTAATTGCATGCTTATCCGATAAATTTTTCTCGTAGCTCAACGTATATTCCAACAGCTTTGATTTCGCTCCGGCTTCCGAAATGCTGGCAGTACCGTTTGCCGTCGAGCCATACAGGAAAGTTCTCGGCAGATAAGAAGATCTTTTTGAAGAAGACTGGTCAAGGCTGAATTTAGCCCTTGCTTTAAGCCCCGAAACAATGGACCACTCTCCATAAGCACTGCTTAATACGCGGCTGGTGGATGTTTTATCCGTAATGGTACCATAAGATACGGGATTGGGAATATTGGGATAATAAGGGCTAAGCGGATAGCTTCCATCGGCTGCTACAAGCGGAACTACAGGCGCCCAGTAAATGGCAGACGTGATAATGCCGCCGTTTTCATTTACACCACCGGTAAGCGTGTTGTCAGCGTCTGAATTAGAGACAACAATGCTGCCCCCGATTTTTATCTTATTCGAAACTGCCTGATCAATATTTAAGCGGCCATTATATCGCTTGTAATCCGTTCCTATAATTACGCCTTTCTGATCAAAATAATTTCCTGATGCGAAATAAGTGGTCTTTCCATTTCCTCCTGATAAGGAAAGGTTATGTTGTTGTGTATATCCGCCGCGAATAATTGCATCGGTAGCCTTTTCCGTATTCTTCGCCGCTTCATCAATCTGCGCCTGCGAATATATCGGCGCATAAGGAGCAACGGTAGAAGGATCTACGGTTCCATACGGAGCGATTCCATTGTCTCTGTACCACATTTCTTCACGCAGCAGGTTCCGCTGGATCATATAATTTTTGGCATCATACACCGGGTACATTTTATCAACCTTCTGCACACCATAATTTCCTGTATATTCAAGACGAGCCTTTCCTTCTACACCTCTCTTCGTGGTAACCAGCACCACACCTGCACCGGCGCGCGCACCGTAAATAGAAGCAGAGCTCGCGTCTTTCAGGAATTCTATCGACGCAATATCATTTGGATTGATAAAGTTCAGCGGAGATTTGTCAACACCTCCACCATCGTATTTTGCACCTGCCGCTCCGGAGCCAAGATTGGGCTGGCCCGCGTTGTCATTGACAGGAACACCATCGATAACATACAGCACGCCTGCGTTGGCAAAAGACGGGTTGCTGCGGATCTGTACGCTCACACCAGCGCCGGGCTGACCCGTGGGCTGCGTTACCTGCACGCCGGCAGCTTTACCCTGCAGCGCCTGCTGAAAGCTGGAAACAACGCTTGTGTTGAGGTCCTTCGCCTTTACCGTAGCAATAGCTCCGGTAAGATTTCTTTGCTTTACAGCGCCATAACCAATAACCACTATTTCGCTAAGGCCGGATGCATCGGTCTGCATCGTGATGGCAACACTGTTGTTGCTGCCGACAGTAGCCGATACCGGTTTATATCCGACAATAGAAAACTCCAGTACATCACCGGGATTGGCATCGATGGTAAACCGGCCGTCGGCGTCGGTGGTGGTTCCTTTAGCCGTACCTTTTATTACTACACTTACATTGGCCATTGGACGGCCATCGGCGTCTTTCACCGCACCTTTCACAGGATTTGCGGTGACAGCGTCAATAACAGCCGTAATATTTTCCTCAGCTTCCGCTGCAGGGTCGCTCTTTTTCAGGATCACCTGGTTGCCTACGGCTTCAAAACGAATATTATACGGCTGAAAAAGGGAATAGAAGATCAACGCCAGTTTTTCATCACTAACGGACAATGACACTTTCTCGCGCTCCGGAATCGTGTTCCGGGTATAGGAAAATTTCACACCCGCTTCATGACTGATCTTTTGGAGGGCGGATTTGAAATTTTCGTCTTTAATGCTGACCGTAATCTTTTTATCTAAAACATCCTGGCCGGAAGCATCCTTGGCAAAGGATCCGGCAATGAAAACAAGCGTCAGAAAAGAACAAAGCAGTGCAACTTTCATGACAAATGAAGGGATTTGAATACACAATCCGGTTTTCTTCATAACTTTAAACAGTTTTGCAGTTAAGTAATTAATGTAAAAACTCCTTTTCGTGCACCATTTCAAGCGGACAGGAAAAGGCATAAGCGGTTGGCGACCGTTCCAGGGTTGTTAACCGTTTTTACTCTTTTGTTAGTTTGGCTTCATCGTTAGTGGTTTATTATTAGTTACAACCTTTACCTTGTATATCAATTCCATAGTCGCTGACGGTGAAAGAAGCGCCGATAGTCCTGGTAATTACTTCCAGGTTTTCTTCGAGACTTTCGTTGCCAAGCGTTATGGTTATATAGCAGTTCTTAAATGTTTCCCTGTCATAATGCGTGGGTATGGCATACATTATTTCCAGCTTTCTAAAAACCGTATCCAGCGGCGCGTCTTCAAAACTATACCCCGATATATTTTTGTCCGTTTTCAGTTCAATTTTTGCAGGGTCGATATCAGGCGCCGTTATCAATTCTTTTTTAGATGACGAATAGGTACAGGTCTGCTGTGGCAATAATATTTTCGGCGCCGACTGCTCCAGATCCTGATCTTTCAGATAAACGGACACTTTACCCGTTTTTACCGCCACCATTTCATCGCTACCCGTTGCAGCCACTTTAAAGCTGGTGCCCAATACTTTCACGACCATGTTAGGCGTATAGAGATAAAAGGGCTTCTGCGGATTTTTCGCCACATCAAAAAATGCTTCGCCCGTCAGTTGTACCTGGCGCTTGCTGCCATTCATCAGGCGGCTATAGGAAATGCGGGCGCCTTTGGCCAGAACAACTTTGGAACCATCGGGCAGGAAAAACAATTCGTTGTTCTCACTGCCATTATAGCGCACCACCTCTACAGAAGGTGTATTTTCATTGATAAACGTCGCTGATGCAACCGGAGCCTGTGCAGGCTGCCTGAAAATAAAGACGGCTCCTACTAAAATAAGTCCCGCAAAAACTGCTGCAGCCAGCCAGTATACAGGCGCCCGATGCGGATGGTTTTTAACTGCCACCGGTTTTTCCTGGGTTATTGAAAAGTTGATATGCTCCCACATTTGCTCCACGCTGCTTTCGTCGGCGGCTTCTCCATCGGCCTCTGCTGTTCTTAATTCAAGCAAAAACTGCCGGGCCTCTTCGGCCAGGGATACATTTTCACTGCTTTCCGCAATCCACTGCAACCAATACCGGGCATATGGGCTCTGAGGATTCAGTACCCAGTCTACAAACCGGTTATCGAGCAATAACGCATTTATCTTTTCCGCTCTTTCGCTCATATAAATAAGATGAACCTATATACAAATGAGAAATCTGCGGATTATATACTCACTTTTTTCAAACTTTTTTTGAGACGGGAATTTAGAGGCGGTCTTTCGAAGAAACGGGGAAGTAGCCCCTGCGAAGTGTTTTCAGCCCGCGCTGCATGAGGTTGAGCACCGACTGGTAATTTATACTCATGAGTGCCGCAATCGCTTCGTAAGAAAAATTATGATAGAACCGGATGTAAATCACTTCATGCTGCCGGCGGGGCAGTTTATTCAGCAGCTGCTGCAGGTTCTGCCGGCTGTAGAGTTCCTGTTCCCGGGCAATGATTTCGAGCTCGATATGCCCCGTGGTAAGGCTGTCGGCGGCCAGTTGCATTTCACCTTCACTTACAAAAGACTGCCGCGACAATGCAGCGAATAATTTATTCCGCAGTGCCCTGAACAGGTAAAATTTAGGATCGGTGGTGGAAGCAATATTCTGACGGCTTTTCCAGAGTTCCACAAACAGGTCCTGGATCGAATCCTTTACCAGATTGGCATCATCGGTAATTTTCAGACCATAATTTATAAGCGCCTGCACATAGGTTCTGTAAAGACTTTCCAGCGCCTTGCTGTCGCCGTTCCTGAACCGGCTCCACGTTATGTCATACTTAGGTTCCAGCATGTAATGCCTCGTTTAATTTTCGCTTTACAAGGGTCGGACGGATGCTAAACAGATTTTTATATGCAGGTTGCAACCTCATCGGGCCGCAGGGAGTGTTTCAATCAGGAAAAGTAATATAAAATAATTACCGGCCACCAGGCATACGATTGCGTAACTGCCTGCCGGGGCCTTTGATACCCGTATACCGTGCAAAAAAACGCCGTTCTGTAATATAACCCAAACCGCATAATAAAAGACAAACAGGTCTTTTATTATCGAAAATAATGCTACTTTTGCATACGAATGTTTTCAAAGACCTGTGAATATGCCATTCGGGCGATGATTTTTATTGCACAGCACTCGAAAGATGGCAACAAAATCGGGATTAAAGAGATAGCGAAAGGCGTGGACTCGCCAGAGCATTATATTGCCAAGATCCTGCAGGAGATATGCCGTCAGGGGTTGTTACAATCGGTAAAGGGCCCTAACGGAGGATTCTACCTGGATGAAAAAGCGCTTAAAAATTCGCTCGCAGACATTGTTAAAGCGGTAGATGGTGACCGGCTTTTCACCAGTTGCGGCCTTGGTTTGAAGCAATGTTCAGAAAGCTATCCCTGTCCGATTCATCACAGGTTTAAACTGATACGGAAAAATATCGAGGAGATGCTGAAGAAAGCAAGCCTGGGCGAATTTTCCGAAAAGCTGGAAAACAGCCTGGTATTTTTGAAGCGATAGCCATAGATATTTTCTGGAAACAATAAACGTTATGAGCGAAAGAAAAGACATCACCACAATAGAGAATATTAAACTACTGGTTGATAGTTTTTATGGAAAAATAAGGGTCGACCAACTTCTGGGCGGAATATTTAACGGCGTTATTAAAGACCGCTGGCCGGAACACCTGGAGAAGATGTACCGCTTCTGGCAAACGGTGCTGCTGGAAGAACATACATATTATGGAAGTCCGTTTTTGCCCCACGCGCAGCTACCGGTTGAACAAAAACATTTTGACCGCTGGCTTAAATTATGGACCGAAACTGTGGATGAGTTTTTTGCGGGAAAAATAGCCGACGAGGCTAAATGGCGCGCTGATAAAATGGCGGTTATGTTCCTTTCCAAGATTGAATATTACCGCTCTAATTCAGCAACACCATTATTGTAAGAGCACGACGACCGGAAATTATACAGCGAATAATGTTCGGTTTTAAAATCGCTAAGCATACCTTATATAAAAATATAAAACCAATACCGTAATCAATATCCACCAGAACGTGGTATTTCTTATACCACGATTATTTTTTCTTTCTTCCTCAGGCATGCGCAATATTTCCCTGCTCCAGATGAGGCCCTCTAAACCGGGCACTGGCTTGGAAACGGTAAACAGGCTCACGAGCCAGCACACAAGCATGCAGGCCCAGAACACGATGCCCGTACGATTAAAGAAAGGCATCTGTGGAAAAATAAAATTGAGCACGATAGACAGGGGAATGGTTAACAGTCCAGCCGCCAATGCGCCTTTTTCTGTTGTTCTTTTCCAGAATACACCCATTAAAAACATAGTGGCAATTCCGGGTGTAAACAAGCCATATAAATTCATCAGGTAAATAAAAACAGGCCGGTCGGAATAATGGATCAGCAGGGTTGCACTGACGATGCCCGTTAATAATATTCCCACTCCGCAAAAGCGGCCAAAACGCACCGCCTGCCGGTCGCTCGCATTTTTATTTATGTAGGGAAGGTAAATATCCATTGCCAGGATGGTGGTGCAGGAATTTACCGCGCCGGAAATATGTGACATGATCGCTGAAATAAGTCCTGCCATCACAATACCTACTAATCCTGACGGAAGTAATTTTTCTACCAGCGTGGGAAACAGCAGATCCGGTTTTTCAAGAGCCGGCAAAATCGCCGGCGCCACCAATGCGGGAATGGTGATGATCAGCGGCACAAGAAATTTCAGGTAATCACCGAAGATTACACCCATGCGGCCGTGCCATTCATTTTTTGCTGCCAGCACGCGCTGCACAATAAACTGGTTGGTGGCGCAATAAAAAATACTGATACAGGTAAGCCCTCCCAGGTACATGGTCCAGGGGAAATCCGGATCGGAGGCAGGATAAAACATTTTCCACTGATGGGAAGTTTTCATTACCGCTTTTATACCATCCGTGGCATTTAAGGTAGCCACTGTAAGCGCAATGCCTCCTATGATTAATATTCCCAACTGGAGCATCTCAGTCCAGATCACCGCACGCAAGCCGCCTAATATAGTGTATATACCAGTGAGTATCGACAACGCAACGATGCTGTATATGACCGGAATTCCGAATAAAGTATATAATGAAAGCGCTCCCAGATATAAAACGGCGCCAATTTCCACGAGTATATAAGTCAGCAATATCAGCACGGAATATACGGTGCGCGTTGCATTGCCAAAACGTTTCTGCAGGTATTCGGGGATCGTATAAAAACCGTTGCGCAAATAAAAAGGAAGAAACACCCAGAGCAGGGCATTGAAACCAATTAATATTGCGCCCCATTCCATCGCTACCGCCACAAATCCCCTGCTGTAGGCTGCACCCATCGCACCAACGAGGTGGTGGCTGCTGATATTAGCCGCAATAATACTTCCGCCGATCATCCACCAGGGCAGGCGATCGCCCGCAAGAAAATAATCACGCTTGGTGTTTTTGCCTCTTTTGGAAGCGTACAATCCCACCCCGATAATAAGCAGGATATACACAATGAATATGATAATGTCGATCCTCGCTAGTTGCATTGCGCTTCCATTTTTCCAATGGCTTCTATAACGCCGGCCGTCAGCAGTTCCAACGCGCCTTTGTCATACGGAGTGGTGTTACAGGAATAAATATCTTTTTCATAATACCCGGCATCCGGCATATATCCCACGTATCCGTTGGCAATATTTATCACCGCAATTTTTTTATCCGGAAATGCGGCCCTGATCTTTTGCTGAAAATAAGAATAGGTTTCATTAGGCTGGGCCACGATATATGCATCGCCCAATTTCCATAACCAGACAGAAACTTCTGCCTCATCACCATCGCCAATTACACGGCGGGTGTTCAGTTTTCGCCATAGCCTGTCTTTCATTACCCTGTCCTGGCATTCTTCCCATTCTTTTTTTATTGCACGTTCACCGGGCAGTTCTTTTAGCGGCACCTGCAATTTCAATTGTAAAATGCAAACATCATGATTGCTACCGGATTCGAAATATTCCCAGATGGCCAGCGGCGCACCGGACGGAAGTGATTTATTATAACGGTAACCCATACCTGCAGGTAGTTTTCCTTCGTAAACAGATAAAGCTGCATAACCCAACTGCCTTCCATGAGCATCTGCAATATCGGTGTCTGCCACATATTGCACCATCGGCGACAGTTCGCCGGATGCGCCCTGTAAAAACAGGCAGGGCGATTTGGTTTGCCGGCTGACAACCTCGCGCATTTCGCCGATGAAATCGGGTGAAAACAGCCGGTTCTCATGCGCCAGCGTGGTAGGATGACAGGCATAATTAACAATGGAACAAACAGGCACTCCCGATTCAGTGGTGACATGGCCGAATAACAGCGTATCATCGGCAGGTGCGCCGGGATGATAACCCACGAGATAAGACTGCCCGTCTTCCTGCGGCAGGTCGCGATTGGTGGCGAGCTGGCATTTGCCATAATCCCAGCTGAGCAAGCCAGGAACCATTTGCTGAAGGCATTCCCTGATTAACCTGGCCATAGTTTCCCTGAGCTTTTGCAGGTAAGGGATAATATATTCACCGCCTTTTTTATCGCTGTTATTTGAACAGATGGAAGGTCCCGCATGCGTATGGGATAAACAAAATAATAATTGCGAAGCGTCCATCTCAAATTCACTGAGGATATGTTCACGGATATTCGCCTCATCCGCCGCGTTGATCCACCAGCCGAGATCGGCCGTAACCAGGAATAATGGCTTGCCGCTGACCGGTTTAACAGCCAGGCATTGCATCAGTAGCGGCTTGTGAAAACCAATGGCATTATCCCACGCAGCGGCGCCCCAGTTGCGAAAATAAATATCAACAGGCGGATTGATGGAAGCTTCCGCCACACCGAATGACGCCCTGAAATAATTGGATGCATAATTTCGCATATCCATTCCTGTTATAATAATTTAATTTTAAGGGCGAAGAAGGGATAATCCGCCATCCATCAGGATACAACTGCCGGTAATATGCCTGTTATCATCGCGGCAAAGCCAGAGAATCTGCTCCGCCACTTCACCGGCTTCGATCAGTTCACCCACCGGGACCTTCTGCCTTGCCTGTCCGGCCAGATCAGGCCGCCGCTTCCATATTTCCCTGCTAAGGCCTGCATTGACATAACCGGGAGCAATCTCATTAACCCGAATTCCCTTCGATGCAAATTCCAGGGCCATGCACTGGCGGCATCGCCGAAAGCTGAATACCGGCCGAATACACCATGCACATTAACTGCCGAGAAAAACAATATTGCCATGAATGGCATTGGCAGAAAAATAATTAGCAGCCTGCTGTGCAAAATAAAAAGCGCCGTTGAAATTGACATCCATATCCGCCTTCCACTCGCCGGCCGTGATCTTCGCCAGCGGCTTCTGTGTGATAACGGCAGCATTCACGACCGCCACATCAATGCGCCCCCATTTTTTAACCACTTCAGCTGTCCACGCAGCCACAGCGTCCGCATCGCCGGTATCGGTCTGATGATATGAAAAAATGATCTTCTCTTTTCTTAATACTTTCAATTGCTCATTATTTGCTTCTACAGGCCTGAGATCCGACAAGGCAATAGCTGCGCCACGCCTGCCGAAAGCCAGCGCAGTGGCCAGCGCGATATCTCCCAGGCCGCCACTTATCATAACAACCCTGCCATCCCGGTTCATCTCCATAATTATTTCATTAATGAGTTAATCATTTCATCCGCAGGATTTATTGTTTACCAGTCGCCAATACTTCCATCATTATAATATACCGATTGCAACACTTCCTGCTGAAAGGGATGTTTTTTAATTTCTTTTTCATTGATCTCGATGCCCAATCCCGGTTTTTTATTCGGGTAAACAATTCTTCCTTTTTCTTCAACTTTGAATCCTTCCGAAACAATTTCCGCTCTCCATGGCACATCGTTATGCACGCTTTCGCAGATAATATACGAAGGTGTCGCAAAACCAAGCTCAATAGATGCAGCGGTACTCACGGGCCCCTGCGGATTATGCGGTGCCATTGCCACGCGGTAAGCTTCCGCAAGAGCCGCGATTTTTCTCACTTCGGAAAGCCCTCCGCAATGAGTAATGTCCGGCTGTATAACGCTCACTGCTCTTTTTTCCAATAGTTCCCTGAAAGCATGCACACCGATCAGCCGCTCGCCCGTCGCAACAGGTGTTTTTACCGCACGCTGTATGAGCGCAATATCTTCCATCGATTCGGGCCAGCAGGGCTCTTCAAAAAAATAGAGACCATAGGGGTCCAGGGCCTGCGCGAACAGCATGCCCATTCGCGGCGAGGGCCGGGCATGACAGTCGACCATAATATCGATCTGATCGCCTACCGCTTCGCGCATCGCTTTCACGCATGCTTCTGCATATCTCACCGGCATTAATCCCTCGAGCGGCATAGTAGGCGGCACGGCCATTGACTTAAATGCCGTAAATCCATCTTCGACCGCGGCTGCCGCCAGTTCTCCAAACCTTTTCGCATCAGCAGGGTCTGTTTGATAAAAATCTTCCATCCTGCCGCCGCCGAGATGGCAGTACAAGCGGATATAATCGCGCACTCTTCCGCCCCAAAGCTCATGACAGGGTACGCCGTGTATTTTACCGAGAATGTCCCACAATGCAATATCGATACCGCTGATAGCCGTTCCTCTCACCACCCCGTTCCCATGCCAGAAATGCTGGCGGTACATCATCTGCCATAAAAATTCTATCCTGCGCGGATCCTGTCCGATCAATAAGGTTTCAATATCCTTTATAGCGCCCACTACCGATTGTGTATGCCATTCAAGTGTTGCTTCGCCCCATCCGTAAAGGCCGGGCTGATCAGTCACTACTTTTACAAATATCCAGTTTCGCATACGCGCGTGACAGACATGGGCTTCAACAGACACGATTTTCATTGTTCTGATAATTATCTATAGTGATTTGGCAATTTTACTTGTTATCTCCAGTGTCTTCTCAATATCCGCTTTTGTGTGTGCATAAGAAATACTTCCCTGTTTAATGGGTAACGGAAAATGAAAAATACCATTTTCAATAAGCAGCCCGCGGTATTTTTTGTCCATCTCAAAATTATGGTTTTGAAGGATGTCGTGAAAATCGACCGGCTGATGCTCCATAAAATAAACACAGAAGGCAGAGCCCTGCCTCGCTACATAAAAAGGAATATCCTGCTCTTTCAAAATGGTATTGAGCCCCTCTTCCATCATTTTACCGAGCGCATACACGTGCTTGTATACATCATATTCAGGCGAAGCAAGTTTTTCGAGTGTGGCGATACCTGCGGCAATAGTAAGCGGAAAAGCATTGAAAGTGCCCGCAATCAATACCCTGCGCGATTTATCAGGATGCACGAAAAAATTCATGTATTCTTTCTTTCCACCGATCACACCAAGCGGATAGCCATTTGCTACTGCTTTGCCGAAAGTAGCAAGATCGGGCTGGACACCGCAAATAGACTGATAGCCTCCAAGCGCATGACGAAACCCGGTCTTCACTTCATCGAAAATCAAAAGAAAGCCATTCTCATCGGCAAGCTTACGCAATCCTTCAAGATATCCGGGCGCAGGAGGTACGATGCCTATATTCTGCAGCACAGGTTCAAGAATAATACACGCCACGGGATATTTTTTGATCACATATTCAACGGAAGCAAGATCATTGTAGTTGACGATATGCACTAATGATTTATGCGCCTCAGGTATACCGGCAGAAGTAGTATCGTAAGGATATTCTCCCGGGCTCACGCGTGGCCCGATATCCTCCAGTGTACTGATCACATTACATGACACATCATTATGCCAGCCATTGTAACCGCCCTGCATCACTATAATATGATCCCTGTTAGTAACGGCGCGGGCTATGCGTATTGCATGATAAGTGGCCTCGGAACCGGTAGTGGTTATTTGTATTTTTTCAATAGTCGGTACATACCGGCAGAATAACTCTGCAAAGTGGCCCTCGAGCTCTGTGGGCCCCGCCCCCATTAATATCGAATCCGACTCAAGCGTTTTTTTTACTGCACGGTTTACTTCGGGATCATTATGCCCGAGAAAAGAGGCGGCAAAACCTGCCTGGTAATCGATATATTCGTTGCCGTCTATATCAAATACATGACCGCCAACGCCACGATTAAAGCAAATATTGGGATCTGATTTACGGTTGAGAGAAACTACACCTCCGGGTATCCACGTTTCATTTCTTTGTACCAGTTTGGCGGATTCGGCCCATTTATTCCCAGGTATTTTTTTTACATCGGTCATGATTAATATTTTAAAGTACTCATTGAGATCATTCGCGTTACCGCGTTGTCATTTTCCACCGGATGAACTTTATTAATCCTTATTTCAATATGTAGGGCCGGCCATCCGGCTCCTGCGTATAAGATCCATCATAACTTCTCCCCGGCGCCAGACAGTAGTTTCCTTTTTTCAATTGTATTTGCAGGGTATTCTTTCCCGATTGCACGTAAAGATTTTCATTTACGGGGCCATCCTTCTGCCGGATATGCCAGAAACCGGGAGTTAAGCCGGTTGCAACCAGTTTATATCCCGAAACGTTTTCAGGAATTTCCAGCATTACAGAATCCTTCAGCAGGCACTCCTGTGCAGATGTTATCTGAATAATATCCGAAATACGAATTTCATAGCAGGAACCGCGATCCTTAAAATATACCGGCAGCAGTTTTGACGTGTCGGTAGTCATCTGGAACACCGTAAGGAATTTATTTCGTGTCGCATTCTCTTTTGGAGAAATCATGATGCGATATGCGCGGCCTTCAGGTTTCTGATCCTTCAATGGATAATAAGTACCGAATACATTGCGCGAACTATCGCCACCTGATATTTTGATTTCGCGATCGGCAGGCACCAGCATATTGACAGATGTGTACCCGGTTATTCCTCCCGTCTGCCCATGCAGCAGGATACCTGCTGCGCCAGCTGATGGCGCATTATATGCATTGAGCTGCCAGTATTTTTTTATACCCGGAGAAGCCGTTTCCATATCATCCGCAAGAATTATCGCTGCCGGCACAGTGGGATTATCCAATCGCAAAAAGCACCAGCTCCGGGTGTATCGTTTTATCTTACCCGAATAGGCAGGCGCAAGCTCAGCCTTGAAATAACTGAATAAAGGTTTTACCGGATCAGGGCCCGCATCTGCCGACAATACCGTGCCGGTATTGAACCAGGGATCATTTTTTGTTTGTGAAGGGCTTACGGGAAAACGCTGGCTGAACCGCGTGCCTCCATCATTTGTTTCGGCCCGGTAATAAAGCTTCTCCCGCGGATCATAAGCGAGCATCATACTATGGGCAACAGAGCGCTTATTAAAATTATAATCGTAAGGGGTACCATAAGAAAGATACAAGCCCAGATCGCCGAATTGCATGCCGTGATAATAAAGTTGTATCGCACCGGCGTCGGAATGCTGGTGATTACCGAAAGAATAGCCACCGCCTTTAACTTCAGCTACCACATCATTACTCTGCGGCGTATTATCCCATCCCGTACGGGCAACCATACTGCCCAATACCCGCCCGAAATCAATGGTCTGAGGTAAATGCGATGGTTGCGGAACAGCTTTGACAGAAGGATCGTTTAATAAAAGAAACAACACCGGGTCATCAGGCAATCCGCCTTCTCTTTCGAACTCACCTTTTAACAAGGGGTCTTTCAGGTAAGAATAGCATAATAACATGGTTTGCGGTTGCTTCCAGTAAGTATTGGCGCCGTTTCCTTTTTTATTGCTGAACATATCGCCATCGCGCAGCATATATCCATCTGGAAGACGCATGTACAACCAGTAATAAGGTAAATTTTTCAAATTATCCGGATACAGCTTTTGATCCAGCATGCGATAGAACAACATGGCGCCATGCATCTCCCATCCAAACCGGTAAGCCCCATAATCGATGCCCTGGTTATGGCGCGGCGACTGGTATTCAAATTCGCGCATCGGCACGAGTTGCTCCAGCAACGCATAAGAAGTGTACCGGTAAGGAACGGTGTCTTCATTATACACCGCAATACTCATAGACAACAGATCGCGGCTGACCTGCGCCTCGTTTGCATGACCATTTACAATCGGATCGCGGAAAGGCGGCCACTCGATTTCCATATCACGCGCAAGCCGCAGCATATGCTGACGGAAATAAGTTTTCTTTGCATCATCAAGCAAATCGTAGCACCAGTCATATACCAGTGAGCCGGTATAGATAGCTCTTCCGATTTCACGGGTGATATCGCCATAGGTAACATTGCCGAATTCAAGTACACTGAAATAGTTATGAAGCAGGTTAACCGCTTCCTCTCCCGTCTTTCTCTCTTTTGTTACGAGATAATAAAAAGCCTTATCGCGGATAACTTCCTCCAGCGATTCATCATAAAACATCTCTTTGGCAGTATCAGGCTCAAAAGCATATACCGTTTTTGCTTTCTGCTGTACTTTTTTCCAGGCAGCCTGGTTTTCTGCTGCGAGAAGTCTTTCTTTCAACACAGGTAAAAAAGAAGGCGTAACCCAAAGGCGCGGATGTGCAGGTGGTGGCGTCACTTTTGGTACATAGCCATTCATCCCCTGAGGAAGTGCCGGCGCCTGGTATTTTTTACAGGTGATGGATACAAGGGCAATGCCTTGCGGTAACCAGATTTTTAAAGGTGTTTTATTTCCCGGTAATTCAAATCTTCCAATATATTGCCGGCCGCCGGCATGATTATCATATACGATCCGGCTGGTGCGCCGCTCATTCCCCCACTGCCATTGCATGCGGTACGTTTTATCCGGAACGATTGCCGCATTCTCTACCGGTATTGCATAACTGTAAAATTCATAGGTTGCCTTTTCAGGCATCCCCGGCTCCAGGTAAATAAAAGCAGCGATTCCGGCCGTACTATCTTTCAGAAATATGGCCCGGTGCTTTTTTACAGCCGTATCTTTCATCAGCCCGAAATAATGTTTGCTGATTTTCGCTGCATCCGCAAAAAATGTCACTTCCTGCCCGGAGGAGATACCTGCCTGGCCTGCTGCCTGCAAACTGAGCAGCAGCCCGGCCAGGCAAATAATCATATAATTCAATAAATGCAACCGATTCTTAAACAACATACTGCAACATTAATTAATAGTCCGGGTTCGGTGCAATATTTGGGTTTACATTCAGCTCCGCCTGCGGAATGGGCTGGATACGCCGGAAATCGCTCGTTAATACTTCAGAATAATTAGAATAGGCTTTCACACCCATATCTTCTCTTACATAATCCACATTGGTACGTGCCAGGTCAAAAAACCGTAATCCTTCGAAAGCCAGTTCTTTCTGGCGCTCTTTAATAATAATGGGAACGAGTTCTTCGGCAGTAAGTTCACTGCCATAACCTTCAAAAGAAGGGTCGCGCTTTTGAGCAACCAGGTTCAGATATACTAATGCATTTCCTGCATCATGTGTTTGTGCATATGCTTCGGCCAGCGTCAACACCGTTTCTGCATAACGAAGCAATTTCACTTCATCATGATCTCCTGCACCTATGGGGTTCTGGTACTTGGTAATTACATAAGCCTGGTTCCCATTCTTCGTGCTATCTACCATCCATCCTCTCCTGAAATCAGTAGCGCTGTATAAATCATAAAGGGAATCCGTTGCGAGAAGGTCACCAAATCCCTTGGGCGAATACATATAGTCCATTCCTTCCGTACCATTATTAGCCGTGGAAGGGTTGTTCAATCCAAAAATACTTTCCAGCTTATCTGTCCTGCCGGCAGTGGCGGCCCAGTAGTTTTTAAATGTATTAAGATCCGGCGCCAATGTATAACCTCCGTTGTTCACCACTTCAAGAGCGGCATCCCTTGCCTTTTCATATTGACCCATGAAAAGATAGGCCCTCGCCTGCAGCGCCTTGGCGGCGTATTTAGAAAAGAAGTTGGTAGTGTTGGCATGCATCGTGGTTGAATTGCCCATCAGGTTAAAAGAGCTGTCGAGGTCACTCACAATCTGTGCATACACTTCGCTCACCGTATTACGCGCAGGGTATACGAGCGGGCCGGTAATATTTGCCGGTAATGTTACCAGCGGCACACCGGCACCATCAGGTGTTACGGTATATGGCTTTGCAAACCAGTTTACAAGATAAAAATAGCAGAGCGCGCGGGTGCCATAACATTCCCCCAGCAGGTAATTGACATTTTCGGTGCGGGGAAGATTGCTTGCGATTATCCGGTTGGCCTGGAGAATGCTGAAATAGGTGAGGCGCCAAAACGATAATGCTTCCGCAGATTCCGAAGTCCAGATAAAGCTGCTCTGCGTTAAAAGGCGATTCGAATTGGTGCTGCTCAGGTAAACATTATCCGATAACAAATCACCGAACACAGGGTAATTGCGGCCGAAAATATAATAAGTGGTCATCGACCGGTACATACCTGCAACCGCTTCCGTCATACCTTTTTCGGAGGTAATGGCATTATCAACTGTAAGGGAAATATTTGGCGACTGATCGAGAAAACTTTTGCTGCACGAACTCAGCAGTACCGCAAATGCAAAGGCGATAAAAGATCCGTATTTCAATTGTTTCATTTTATTTAATTTTTTAGAAACCAACATTGATACCAACAGTTAGTGTTTTGTACTTAGGCATGTTATTGCTGTCATACCCGGAATAATTGACTTCCGGATCGAAGGGCAATCGCTTATCGAACAGTATAGTAGCCAGGTTGGTTCCCCGCACATACACGTTCAGTTTACTGATACCATATTTTTTCAACAGTTCAAAACGCTTCATGTTCACTAAATCATATCCCAGTGAAACATTCCGCAACCGGATGTAATCGCCTTTATATAACCGATAGGTACTCGTTGAATTATCCGTTGTGGCAGCATATTTGGGAACGTCTGTCACCTGGCCCGGTGTGGTCCAGCGATGTTCATAAATATAGAGGTATTTGTTGTAGGTATAATAGGCCGCTGATGTGAAGTTGAGATCGGAAGCGCCATATATCCAGTTACCCATATTATAATTGATATCGACAGCGAGGTTAATTCCTTTATAATTGAAATTATTGCTGAACCCGCCGAAATATTTCGGATTAGCCTGCCTGTCAAGAATAGAAAATGCAGCTTCGGATATTTTATTGGTCGTTGCCTTATGAGTATTGTCTACATAATACAGCGGATCTCCATTTTGCGGATCTACGCCGGCAAACTCTTTCATGTAATAGGTGTAAAAGTTATATCCTTCTTTCAGGTAAAACTGTCCGTTCTGTGGATTCGTCTGATCATACAGGGCAGTAATCCTGTTTTTGTTGAAGGCTATATTGAAACTGGTGTTCCAGTAAAAGTTCCTGCTCTGGATAATATTTCCATTTACTGTAAACTCCCATCCTTTGTTGACCATCGCGCCAATATTCATCATTGCAGAGGAGAAGCCTATGGTATTCGAAGTTGCCACGTTCTGAATCAGGCCATCTATATTGTTGTAATAATAATCAACAACAAGAGTAAAACGATCCTTTGCAAAACCGAAATCCATTCCCATATCAAATTTCTTTGCCCGCTCCCATTTCAGGTTCGTATTGCCCGGGGACACAAATTGCTGACCGGTGATGCCGTTGTAGGCATAACCCGTGGCACCGCTGTACGATACCAGGGGCATCCAGGCGTAATCGCTCATTGCAGCGTTTCCGGTAATACCGTAGGAGCTGCGCAGCTTAAGAGAAGAGAACACATGCTGATTTTCGAAAAATGCTTCCTTATCAATATTCCAGGCACCGCCAATAGAGTAGAAATCAGCATGACGGTTAATTGGCGGAAAACGCGAAGAACCATCTCTTCTGTATGATCCGCTCAAAACAAACCGGTTGTTATAGTTGGCCGAAAGGATACCATATAAAGAAGTGAACGAGTAGCCTGAATTCTGACCATAGGTTCCCACGGGCGTTGCGGCATTGCTCAAGGCTGTCAGCCCGGAAGCAAACGAAGGAAATCCATAACCGTCTGCTGCCAGCAGGTAAAATTTGGAACGCTGCGCTTCATAACCGGCTGTTGCAGTAAGATAGAAGTTTTCCGCGCCGGGAATATCATACCGGTAATCGAGCTGGTTACGGGTCAGCCAGTTAAAATACCGTTCAAAATAATTTTTACTGCGGCCGCCGAGCGCCCTTCCGTCACCCATAATTGCATTCAGGAAAGTTGTTTCTTCCATGCCGTTGTAATCGACATTCAGCGAGCTGGTGTAAGATAATTTATCCAATATGTCCCATTTTACTTTTGCATTGCCAACTATACGAAGAGCCGACATATTCTTTACATCATACTTCGCGATAACCAGCGGATTGTAAATAGCAGTAAAATTGGTATTACCCGTTATAGAAGTATTAAGCGTTCCATCATCATTGTACGCCAATTGAAAAGGTCTTAGCACGCGCGCCGCAAAAGTGGGATTACCATAAAACGCATCCATATAAGGCGCATTTTGTATAGCATTGGAAATATTCAACCCGGTGCTGAAAGTAATTTTCCGGTTAACCTTCTGCTCGAGATTCACCAGTAAGCTTTTCTTACTAAAATCAGAACCGATCGTGGTGGCCTGTTGTTTAAAATACCCTCCGGACACATATACCTTGGTTCTGTCAGAACCTCCGCTCAGGCTTAAATTATATTGCGACTGATTGCCCGTTCTTGTAACGAGATCATACCAGTCATTGCTTTTACCACTGTTAAGTCCATAGCTCGTAGCAAGGGTTTCAATATCTTCAGTGGAATTGCCTGCATTTTTAAGCGCTTCGCGAAATAACTCGGCATACTGGCTGGCATTGAGGGGCCGGCCACCTTTGGGAAGAGGCATCGGATTTGAATTTCCATACTCTACATCGGCGTTAATACGCACTTTACCATATTTTCCAGATTTGGTAGTAACCACAATTACGCCATTGCTGCCACGCGAACCATACAACGAAGTAGCCGCCGCGTCTTTCAACACGTTCACACTTTCTATATCATTCTGGTTAAGACCTGAAAGCGCATCAGATGTTTTGATATTGTTGGCCAGGTTACCTGTATTCATGATCATTCCATCCACTACAATAAGGGGACTGGACGAAAGCGCCATGGAACCTAATCCCCTGATGCGAATGCTCTGCTCCGCTCCCGGCTGACCACTGGGCCCCACTATGGTCACTCCTGCAACCTTGCCCTGCAGGGTTTGTTGAAAATTGGCAAAGGGTTTATTCTCCATCACCTTACCGTCCACTTTACCAATCGAGCTCACATTGACATTCCGTGCATTGGTACGGTAACCGTCGGTCACTACCACTTCTTCCATCGTCTTAACAGCGGGCGTCATGGTAATATCCAGATGTGATGAACTGACCACTATATCAACCGCAGTATAACCGACACTGCTGAAACGGATCTTATTACGAGGGGAGGCCGGGATACGGAAGAAACCATTGTTATCGGTTACCACGGTCTTGTTGTTTTCAGCAACCTTAACCGTAACATCCGCCAAACTGAGGCCGGCGTCATCTTTCACATACCCGCTTACAACAAAAGCAGAGTCGGAAGCGCTCCTGGCTTTTCGACCCTGGCTAAAAGCAAACTGGCTGACAAGCAGGAAAACAATCAAGCCCAGTTTGGGTAGCAGACCCCTGCGTGCTCCTGTCCATACAACATCCGGACTAAGCGCTGGGATAGGAAGAACAATTCTGGCATCGCTGATAAAACGCATAAGTAGTAGTTTAGAATTGAACGGAAGATGTTTTGATTATCGAATAGTATTTTTCTTGAAAACTAGCAGTCTTACAATGCCAAGCTAGATCATTTTTGTATACAAAACAAATAAATAATTGTATAATTATATGGGATGCCTGATTAAAAGGATTGAAAGACCTTTATGTAGTTCAAAGAGTAGCGCTACAGGAGGAATCCGGCAAGAATCCAGGTTTGTATACAGTAATGAAAATCAGTTGTATAAGATATAAGATGTATTCTGCATATCTATTGCGCAGCTATCCTTTGCGATTGCTCTTCGATGCCTGCTGAAGCAGAACAGGCGGGCCACGGGTAGTTAATAAAAAGGGGATCCTCTCCGGATCCCCTTTTTAAAAGATATTAACGGCTATGCAGTTTATTCGCCGGGCGTAATTATGATATTGCGGAACGATATGGGTCCATGGTCGCCCTGTAGGTAAATAGGTCCGGGCTCGCCTTCATTACTGTCGATCGCGCCACCCGTAATACCGGGAATCTCCTGGTTACAGATAATCGTTTTTCCATTGGCGACTACGGTGATCATCCGGCCAACAAGGGTGATATCATAGCTTTGCCATTGTTCGGGGCCGGTGGCAGCTATTTCGCTCGGCACGAGGAAACCATAGATGCCTCCGAAAAGATGACTGTTGGGATGATCTGTGGGAGCCACATCCAGTATTTGTGTTTCATATCTTCCCCTCAGGTACACACCGCTATTGCTGCCTTTCTGGTATTTAAATTCAATATGCAGTTTGAAATCGCGAAACTTCCGGGTAGTGACAATATTAGAGCCGGATTCGGGACTGATCAGTTCGCCATTTTTTACCACCCATTGATTTTTTGTTCCGTCAACTGTCCAGCCGGTAAGATCCTTTCCATTAAACAACCGGATGGGCTTTCCCCATTTCACTTTTGTTTTTTCAGTAAGAAACGGTGCGCGTACGCCGGTGAAACTAAATTCCTGCCCATCGCTCGAATGGATTGTTCCTTTGATGCCGTCGGATGTTATTTCTCCATCTAAAACCATATCCTTTTCCGATGCTTCCCATTGAGGTGGAATGGTAAATGAAAACCTGTTGTGATCCGGTATAATTTTGGAAACAGGCCTTGCACTGCCGCTCGATCCGACAAACCTTCCCACCAGGGTCCTGAACCCTGAAATTTCAACCTCGAGCCACGATGCTTTTGGTTTACCGTTTTCAAGTACGGTGAGGTCCCACCTTCCTACCAGTTCACCTCCTGAAATTACATTTGCATTCGCAGGCGCTATTTGCGCTTCTGCAAATCGTGAGGAGAGCAGGGCCAATCCCATACATAGCCCCATCATTGTTTTCTTCATCTGCATAATCTGATATTTTTTACAATAATAAACCTTTCAGTAAGCTTACGCTTCCATAAGCATGAGATCGAGCATTATTTTTTCACCGCGTTCGAGATGCTGCAATAGCGTCTGGGAAGCAGTATCGAGATCATTATTTTTCAGGCACTCCACCAGCCGCCGGTGTTCCGCATCCGTTTCCGGGTAATCATCAGCCTGGCTGGAACTGCTTAGTTTAAGGTGAAAAAGGGGAATATTGCTGTTGGTATAAATATTCATCAGCCGGGCGTTGCCGGCACCGCGTATCAGCGTTTCGTGAAATTTAAGGTCAGCCTCGCAGGCGCCGCTATAATAGCCCCTCTCGACCATTGAGCTAAAATCGTCGCAGACCTGTTCCAGCTCTTTAATTATTGCTTTATCGGGATTTTTAAACAGCAGGCGCAATGCACCCAGTTCAAGGATTTCCCGGAGATCTTTTATGTCTTTAACATCGGCAGACGTGATGGAGCGCACAAAACAGCCCCCACGTTCTCCAAATTCAACCAGCCCCTCACCGGAAAGGCGGATCAGCGCTTCTCTTACGGCCACCCGGCTCACTTCAAGCTTTTTCGCCCAGGTATTTTCTGCCAGGCGGGATCCACCGGTCAATTGATTGGCCAGAATCTTTTTTCGGATGTCCCAATATACCAGGTTAGCAAGAGAATTTTCTTTCATAAGCAGGTAAATAGTTTACTCTATCACAAAAATAGCCATTTTTTGTATACATTTTTAAAAAGCTGTATTCGTGCACATGCGGGAATCGTATGGTATAGAAATATATACAAAATATTTTAACCGGTTCGGGCAGAACAATATTTTAATTTGAAAGCCGGGAGCCTTCTAAAAATTTACTCCAGGCTCTGCACTCCTTTCACAGGAACCGCCGCAGAGGAAAGCAAATCAAAAACGATTATTTCGTTTTTTCCTTTCTTCAGCCAGGATGCGGGACAATAGAGTCGTTGCTGCGGGCCCACATTCCAGAATCTCCCCAGGTTATGACCATTCACGTACAATACGCCCTTTGAATAGCCACTCATGTCAAAATAGGTGTCCCCGGTCGCCGCAAGCATAAAGTTTCCGGTAAAAAAATTGCAGCCTTTGCCTGTATCTGTTTCAGCGGTTAAATCCGGCTTTTTTGTTTGGATAAAATTTTCATCGAGCGGCGCCAGGGTAATTTGCCAGTTCATAAGCGTCATGCCATCGAGCGTTACCCGGTCGGTGATGCCTTTTCTGTCGATCATAAACTGGGCGAAATTAATATGTCCCATTCCTTCTACTACAATTTCAAGCTCGGGATTGGCCACATCTGTTTTCGGAAGATCCGTTTCCCAATGTCCGCCATCGCGATAAATCGTATCGATAAATTTTCCATTCAGAAATACAAGCGCATAATCGTGCGGCTCTGTTATTTTTAATTTACCGCTTTTATGCCCGATCAGCTTCGTCTTGTAAATAATGAGGCCCTGGTTCTGATTAAATGCCTCCATAGGCCTGGGCTGCGGAGATGCGATGGAAGGGAGATGGTAATTCCAGAGATTATATGCTTTCGTCATTGTAATCGGTGGAATTTCAATCGTCTTTACTGCTGCGGGTGGCTCGGGAATAGTATAATTGACGTGCTGCCCGATCAACCGGCGTAACAAAAAATATTTGGCCGTGGGTCGTCCCTGTTCATTGATAGGGGCATCGTAGTCATAGCTGTTAACATCGGGCTGATATTCGGTGGGAGAAAATGCATTGGCGCCGGCGGTAAAAGCAAAGTTTGTTCCCCCATGAACCACGTAGAGATTGAATGATTTCTTATTTCGCAGCAAAAATTCAACTTCTTTCTTCAATTCATTGGTATCCGGTTTCGCCCATTTCTCCTTCCAGTGCGTCAGCCAGCCGGGATAGGTTTCACTGCTAAAAACAGGCACATTGGGGTTTAATTTCTCTGCGAGGGCAAAATTCTCGCTGTTGCCGCCGGGATCGAGGCCTACCGCTACGCCGGGAAGACTGCCGGCATCAAGCATATATGGCGTCGCGCCATCTGCAGTGTAAAAGGGTACGGTAATACCATTCTGCCGCCAGAGTTTTTGCAGCTCGCGCAGATATTCCCTGTCATTTCCATAGCTGCCGTATTCATTTTCGATTTGCATCATCAGTATGGGGCCCCCGCTGGAACATTGCAACGGCTGCAACTCCTTTGCCAGCCGGGAAATATAGTGCCTCACTGCAGTCATATACCGGCTGTCCATGCATCTTATTTTAATATCCGGGATCTTTAAAAGATAGGGAGGTATCCCCCCGAAATCCCATTCTCCGCACACATAGGGTCCGGGCCTAAGCAATACCCATAATCCCTCCCGTTTGCACAGCCTGATAAATTCAGCAATGTTGTGATTTCCCTGTTTAAAATCAAAGACCCCCTCCCGCTGCTCGTGGTAGTTCCAGAAAATATACACGGCTATTGTATTACAACCCATCGCCTTTGCCATCTGAATACGGTGTTGCCAGTATTCGGCCGGTATTCTTGCCGGATGCATTTCGCCACTGATGATCTGGAACGGTTTTCCATCCAGCAGAAAGTCGGTTTTTCCAAGAGTGAACTGATGGTTCTGGGCATTCAGATACGGAAAGACCAGAAATGGAAGCAAAAGGCTTAGGCACAAAAATTTCTTAAACATGATAGATGCTTTGAGGGGATTGCTAAAAATCGTATCGTAAGGTAACGACTTACCTGCTAAAGACAGGTAAGGCAAATCAGTTATTTTTGATACCCGCTGCAACGGGTTCCAAACCCTGTGAAGACACTGGCTGACATTTTAAAAGCCCTGTAGGATTATTTTTAATTCACTTAAAAAATTGATCGATGCGAATCCTAAAAAACTTCTTCCTGGCTAATGTGTTGATAATTTTCTTAACCACTCTCAACGCTCAATCCGTCGAAACAAAATCTCCCAACAGCGATTATAAACCTGCATTCAGCGGTCAAACGAGAATCAATGCGGTAAAAACAAAGGCGGCTTATAATGTGGAGAAAATCGCAAGTAAGATCGGCGCTGTTTTCGCTATTGTCGCTATGCCGGATGGGAGATTATTTATCACTGCTAAATCAGGATATGGAGAAATCAGGGACCAGAGTGGAAAATTAATTAAAAAAATTACTGGTTTTCCCGCCGTGGATTATGCAGGTCAGGGCGGTTTACTGGATGTTGCATTTGATCCCGATTTCGCGCACAACAAGATGATATACTGGAGCTTTTCCGAAAAAAATTCACCGGGAAATTTAACAGCGGTGGCCAAAGGAAAATTAAATGAGGCGAAAGGAACCATTGAAGCTCCTTCAGTCATATTCCGGGCCACACCTCCTTTAAAAAGCGGGTTGCATTTTGGTTCCCGGTTACTATTTGACAAAGAAGGAAATCTTTTTGTAAGTGACGGCGAACGGTCTATCCTGGAGGGCAGAGCCCAGGCGCAGCGCCTGGATTCACACCTGGGAAAAATTTTCAAGATCACAAAGGACGGAAAAGCAGCTCCGGGCAATCCCTTTCTCCACACAGCAGGAGCCGAGCCTGAAATTTATTCTTATGGCCACCGCAATGTTCAGGGGCTTGACATCAATCCTGAAACCGGTGAGCTCTGGGAAGCTGAATTCGGCCCTTACGGAGGTGATGAAATTAATATTATCAAAGCAGGAAAGAATTACGGGTGGCCGGTAATAACATATGGACTCGAATATAGCGGCGAGAAGATCGGCGATGCCATTCAGCAAAAATCCGGAATGGAGCAACCGGTTTATTACTGGGATCCGGTCATTTCACCCAGTGGTATCTGTTTTTATGCAGGCAATGCCATTCCCGAATGGAAGAATAATCTTTTTATTGCTTCACTGAGTGGCCAGCACATCGACAGGCTCGTGATAAAGAACAACAAGGTGGCCGGCGAGGAGCGCCTGCTGACGAATATTGGCAACCGTTTTAGGGATGTGGCCTATTTGAATAATATGCTGTTCGCCATCACAGACGATGGAGATGTGTATTGCGTTCGAAAGAAATAGGCCTTATCAAATATTATGAGAGTTTTAAACCATCAAAAATCTACAGCGCGTTTTTAATTTTCACTACCAGCAATTCAGCCGGCACCACTCCCGGTTTGAATTCTGATAAATCGATTAAACAATTATTGCCGTCATTTTTCAATCGGACTGTTTTATCAGTTCCCAGAATTGAAGCAGTTGCGGAAGCCGGCGCTTTAAATTTTTTTAAATATAATCTGGATTGATACGCCGGCATAATACAGTACAGATCTTTATTTTTTGTTGTAAAGAATACCTCAATATGCGCTGTATCTTTTTTAGGTTTTATTAATTCAGCTGCACTATAATTTGCAAATGCATTTTTGCCTGTTTCATTTACCACTGTTCCATTGCTCCATTGATACGGCCGGCTCCACGCCTCAGTTCCATAAATAGCTTCACCGTTTCTCTGCAACCATTTACCAATATCTTCAAGCCGTTGCTGCATAATAACCGGAATGCGTCCATCTGCGGTAGGGCCGATATCGAGCAATAAATTGCCACCGCGCGATACGATATCAACCAGCATTACTATAAGATCGTGGCTCGATTTATAATCGTCCAGTTGCTCGTTTCGGTTATATCCGAACGAATGCCCCACACCCTGACACTCTTCCCATACCACGTTTTTGTTCATGCCGCTTCCATATTCCGACGTAACATACATGGCACCTTTGTTTAGCGCACGTGTATTATTGCCCCAACGGTCGTCAACGACTACCTCATCAGCAACAGGTGAAGTATTAAATAGCCATGCAAGAATTTCAGGACTGTGCCACGCGGTATCGGGCAAATCCCATTCGCCGTCGGCAAAAATCAGAGAAGGTTTGTATTTATTTACCAGATCTTTTAACTGGGGTATCATGTGCTCGTTTACATAACGCTTTTTATCGCTCAGCCAAAGCGGGTTAAACCACTCGTATAAAGAATAATAATAGCCCATTCTTAGGCCCGCATTTCTTACAGCAGTCGAGATATCGCCCAGCAAATCTCTTTTGGGGGTACCTGTAACCGCGTTCCACGTATGCCCCCAATCCCTGTCTGCTTCCGGGCTGTTCCATAAGCAATAGCCCTCATGGTGTTTGGAAGTCAGCACAACATATTTTGCACCTGATCTTTTAAAAATAGCAGCCCATTGACCGGGGTCGAACATTTCGGCTTTAAACAGGGGCTCAAACTGCTCGTATTTAAAATTGGCGCCGTAGTTTTTGTCGTGAAATGCAGTAAAGCGCTGAAGCCCTTTTATGTCTTCCTCCGTTTTCTTTTTCAGATTAGTATCAGCCACAATGCGCCGCCAGTACCATTCAGCATAGCTATAACCGCTGTTGGGCATTACAGGCGCATAAGCCGGTACCGAATATATGCCCCAGTGGATAAAAATGCCAAACTTATCCTGGTGAAACCATTCCGGCATTTTGCGGGTATTGAGAGAGGCCCAATCGGGCTGAAAGGATTGCGCAAACATTGAAACCGTGCTAAATGCTGCAGCGATTAACAGATATGGCTTTTTCATCTATTTATTATTAAGATTAACCTGTTGCAATTCCGGCTTCAAAGCGAAAAAATCAACAGGTTTATTTATCAAATGCAGGTTAGCGGATTATCTTTTTCATGAATTGCAGATCTGCTTTGACGCAATCGAGGGGTGCGCGCCCCTGGTAGGATTCCTGTTCAACAACAAAAAGGGATGTGCCGCCCTGCGTTCTTCCCCTGTTAACAATCCCTTTTACATCCAGTATTCCACTGCCCAGCACAGTGCTGTCCAATCCATTGTCAATTTCCTGTTTTCCACTCTTTATTTCATCTTTAACATGCATAGAAACAAACCGTCCGGGATATCTTCTGATAATATCGAGCGCCATCCCTCCCTCAATATACATATTACCGATATCGATCTGCTGACAGACCAGGGAAGGATCCGTATGGGAAAGAATCAAATCGTATATCTTTTTACCGTTGAATGAATATTTAAATTCAAACTCATGATTATGATAGCCGAATTGCAGTCCGTATTTCCTGCAAAATTCTCCACAGCGGTTGAAAATATCCAGGGTTTGCATAAGCGCATCATAACTGTTTCTTACCTCTTCATCCATCGAGGGGCTGATAACATATTGCTGTCCGGCTGTGACCGCATCTTCAAGCGTATATTTCCAACGGTCGGAAAAATCATTTTTGGAAGCATCCCAATCCGACGCCTGGAATGAAACGTGGCCACTGGGCATTTTAAGCCCCAGGCCGTCGAGCAACTGACGAAAATCGCTGGCGGTATAGCCATAAAACTTGCGGTTGTTATAATTTGCATGCTCCACATTCGCGTAGCCCATTGCAGCCACCTGCCGCAATGTTCCTCCAGGATCGGCTTTCATATCGTCGCGTACCGAATATAACTGCAGCGAGATAATCGCGGGCTTCACCGGGGATAATATGTCACTGCCCGGCCATAATAGCGTACCGGCAGATAAGGCCGCAGCATTTTTCACAAAAGTTCGCCTGGATCTGTTCATGTTATGCGTTTTAACGGCAATAAGTTAAGAAGAAAAAAGCACACAATACTATCTGCGGATACAGATCGCCTGAAACATTATACCGTCGCTATCTTTCGCACCACATCTATGACAGTCCCGTCAACCCATTTCACGATCGCCACAATTTCATCTTCGAATTTTGGTTTTTCGGGTACACCACATATTTTCTCCGCCTCTTCTTTCAATTGTTCTATCGTTTTTATTGGAAGGCCCGAATTTCTGGTTCTTTCGATCAGATCCTGGCGAAGCGGATTGATAGCGATGCCGCGTTCGGTAACAATTACATCTATCAATTCTCCGGGACCGCAAAGCGTAGTCACTTCATCACGAATTACAGGAATGCGATCGCGGAAGAGCGGAACGGGTAAAATAGTGCATTTCGCAAAAAGACAATTCTGCCATCCGCCAATACCATGTAGCAGAATACCATCAGAATGAGTAACTACATTCGCATTAAAGTGCACATCAACTTCCGTGGCGCCCAATATTACAACATCTACCAATTGCGCAAAATTTCCCTTGCCATGATAGTTGTAGCTGGTAAACGGACTGGTATTTACATGAGCCGGATTCGTTTTTATCGATTGTACTCCATCCATATCGAACGTTTGCCCATCGAGTATATAATCTACTAGTCCATCCTGTAACATTTGCACCAGGTATTTGTTGCTGCCGCCTCTCGCGAAACGGGCCTTCATACCTTTTTTACGAAGCATTTCTCCAAAATAAATTCCAATCGCCAAAGCAGTGCCTCCTGCGCCCGCCTGGAAAGAGAACCCGTCCTTTATGATGCCCGCATGCTCACAAAACCTGGCGGTCATTTCAGCTAACAGCAACCGATCGGGGCTCCTGGTTATTTCGGTCGTTCCCGATACAATTTTTTCGGGAATCCCTACCTTGTCCACCTTCACTACATAATCAACATAGTTGCCCTGGATTTGCCAGGGCAGGCAGGGAAAAGGAACCAGGTTATCCGTAACTACAATTACCTTATCGGCATATTGCGAATCGGCTAAAGCAAAACCAAGTAAACCGCATGCCGCCGGCCCGTCAACGCCATTGGCATTTCCAAAGAAGTCGGCCGTGGGAGCTGCGATGACAGCTATATCGATATGCACTTCGCCATCCTGCACTGCCTGATACCGGCCCCCGTGTGAACGCAGTACACCGGTGCCCTTCATTTTTCCTTCAGAAGTAAACCGTCCCAGTTGGCCATTCATGCTGCCTTCTATTCTTTGAATAGTGCCATCCTCCATATATTTTATAAGAGGTGCATGACACTCGAAAGAGGCAGATGGAAACCATATCAGATCCTTAATTCCCAATTCAGAAGCAATATCAAACACCTGCACAGCTACCAGGTCCCCATTCCTGAAATGATGATGAGTGGAAATTGTCATTCCGTCTCTGAGGCCGGCTTTTATCAGCGCCTCTTTTAAAGAAGGAACGAGCTTGTTGCCGTCGGCCGGAAAATCTATACAACTGGATACAGGCGGCCCGTATTTTCTACCTTCAGGCCGATGTTTTCCTATTCCCTTAAAAGGAATTACAGGGCTCCCATTCACTTGTGTAGGCACCATTCTGCCCAAGGCGTTTCTTACCAGTTGATTACCCGTGTTCATTGTACAATAATTCTAAAAAGTTTTTTAACAGGCCGACGAACGTGTTTGATCCCTGCTGATTTTTCCTAGTGCAACTGCTGCATCGATACAACGCTGCGCTCTTTTCACAACAGGAGCATCAATCATCTTAGTGCCCATGGCCACCACACCCAGTCCATTTGAGCGGGCTTCTTCAAAAGCATTTACCACTTTAATGGCCCATTCAATTTCACTGGCGGTGGGAGCGAAACAGTCCTCGACTATATTAATCTGGCGGGGATGTATACAACCCATACCATCAAATCCCATGGCCCTCGAACGTAAGGCACTTTGCGTAAGACCATCCATATCCGCTACATCCGAAAAAACAGAATCGATGGCCTGGATGCCTGCCGCTTTACAGGCGTTTAATACCTGCGATCGGGCAAAGAAAGATTCCCAGGCCTCTGCCGTGCGCGTGGCCCCTATATCTGCGGTATAATCTTCCAGCCCGATAGCCATAGCTGCAATGTTGTCTGCCGCCTGCGCTATTTCAAGCGCTTTCATTACACCCATTGCGCTTTCTATAATTGGCATCAGCCAGACATTATACTTTTGGCCACCGGCATTTTGTATAGCTGCTATCCGTTCATTCACCTGGCGTACTTCATCAGCGCTTTCACATTTAGGCAACATCACGAGGTTTACATAATGCGGCACGATAACATCGAGATCGCCCAGGCCCATGGGCAATTGGTTAATGCGCACGATACGTTCAGCCCCCATAAAATCGAGCTGGCGCAACGCATTACGTACCAACAAACGTGCTTCCTCCTTTTTACCGGCAGCCACGGCATCTTCCAGGTCGAGGATAATGGCGCAGGGATGATGAATGCCTGCATTCAGCATCAAATGAGGTGTATTGCCCGGTAAAAACAAACGCGAGGTGCGGCGCTTTTCTTTAGCGGTAACATTGCTGTTTTCAGGAAGCATAGCAGGAAGAAAAGCGCTATCGGATACTTCCAGCTGTTTTAAAGCAGCTTCCAGCCGCGCGGTCATTACCCAGGGAAGGGCTCCCTTATCATCCACTTCCAATACGGCATGCTTAATACCATAAAAGTTTAATACTTCCATACATAGCGAGTGAATGGCATTACCATACAGCGCTTTTACCTTGCTTTGCACATGCAGTTGCAATCC
>JBGAJL010000112.1:0-13726 GCA_044224935.1 Flavitalea sp. | reverse complement strand
ATACTCAGTATGCCATAGATCAGGAAGCGGTCGTTGTTATCATCCAGTTTTAATATCGTGGTGTCAACTATAAATGAAAAAACGACAAACAGCAAAATAAACCATAACCAAGCACCTTTGTTTCGATTGTGAAATAAGATGAAAATGAGTAAGGGTAAAAGATGAGACCAATAACTGATATTTACAAGTAGCTGCTTTATTATACAGGGTTTAGCCCTTCAAATATAAACAAGAAGCCTTACTTATAAAAGATTACTCTCAATTAATCGATTGTAATATCCCAGTTGTCGCCATCGATTCTTGGACCGTCACCGCCGGTTTTAATACGGTCAGCTACGATGCCATTGTTTGATTCCAGAACGCCCATGTTGTTCACGGCGCTGAAATTGAGAATAGCTTTTCCATCACTGTTCAGGCCTACATAAACAAGAGTTTTTTCTCCCATTTCATTGTAAGCATTGTAAAATTTGATACCTGCACATCCGGGCTGAGCCAGGATCTGATCGAGGATGTTCCTTCCGATTTCGTAGTAAACCACATCAGCAGGATTAGCTGCTCTGTAGCTGTTGATCATCTGGTTGCCCAGTTCGTAACCAATTTCTTCGCCGATAGCGGATACCGGTTTTACGAGGGTCTGATTCATCGTCATAACTAGTAAGTTTTTAGAGGTGGTGAATGTTTAAATTGAAACATAAAAAACCTTTAAAAAAAAAAGTCGGGCAATAGGGGTTTCCTTTACGAAAAGCCTTAATTTGCCTGAAATTCGCTTCGGATGCGAATCTCCCGCGATCTTGCCAGGTATTGTACGATGAAAAATAGCGAAAAACCACTACGTTGAATTAGTATTTTTACCATCGTAATTTCTCGAAAATTGTGGGGAAAAATTCGAATTTTTCCGGATTATCCACATTTTCATCAAAAATGTGGATAAGTGTAAACCCTTAACTTAACCCATTATGTCAACTAGCTCTTATGACTGCAGAACTGGTAATTAAGGTTGCGATAGCAGACGACCATAAGATATTCAGAGACGGGATCAGGATGGCTTTAAAAGACAAGGAGTATCTGCGGATTTTGTGGGAAGCGGAAGATGGAAAAGACCTGATGCATAAAATGCAATTGAAAAAGCCTGATGTATTATTGATGGACATCAGGATGCCCGAAGTAGACGGCGTCAATGCTATCGGAATTCTCAGAAAAGAATATGATAATGTCAAGATTATCGTGCTCACCATGTACGATGATCAGGAAATGATCACCCGGATGATGGAGATGGGAGCCAATGCCTACCTGACCAAAACTTCCGATCCGGAAGAGATCTACCGGGCTATCCTGAGCTGCATGAATGAGGATTTTTATTTCAATGATCTTGTAAATAAAGCGGTTCTCTCCAAACTCCAGACGAAGCGGCAGGTACGCCAGTTTTACCCCAACCCGATAAAATTCTCCGAAAAGGAAATCCGCATACTAAAGCTTCTCGCCGAAGACAAAACCACCGAAGAGATTTCAAAAGAAGTATTTCTGAGCCCGAGAACAGTCGAAACGATTCGCCAGAACATGAAAACGAAAGTCGGGGCCAAAACTATTGCCGGGCTGATTATGTACGGCATGCGCAATAGGATTATCGATTAGCGGCTTTATATGGACCGTATATATTTTTACAGGTTTGCCCGCTCATCAATGCGATTATAAAAAAATAGTTACCATCTGCTCAAAACGTGTATATCCCGTGACGGATGGAATACATTGCCAGCCCCACGCGGCTTTTCACATCCAGTTTATCGAATAAAGTATCCCGCAGGTTGTCGACTGCTCTGGGGTTGAGGTGCATTCGTACGGCAATCTCTTTATAGGTCAGCTCCGAACAGGTGAATCGTAAAAAACGTACCTCTGTTTCGGTGAGCATCGATCGCATGAATGAAGCCTGCTCCTGTGTTTTTCGGAAAAGATTGACCAGTTTGCCCGTTGTGTCATTGGTGTAGTAATAACCGAATTGCCTGACCGAATTGATGGCAAACCGCAATTCGGAGGGATGAATATCTTTTTTCAGAAAACCTTTTACGCCCAACTGCAGCAGCCTTATCATTGTCATTTCCGTATCGTACATCGTAAGCATTAATATATCTATTTCCGGGTGATAGCATTGCAACCAGGATGCCGCCTCGTAACCGCCCAATTCGGGCATATTCAGGTCGAGCAGGATAATATTGGGAAGAACGCCGTCTTCAATCGATTTTATCAACTGCTTCCCGTTGCTGGCTTCCGTAATCACTTTACAGTTTTCGAAACTGTTGATAAGCGAAGCCAGTGCATTCCTGAGTAAGACATGATCATCCGCTAAAGCTATCCTGGTGAGCTGAGGTTCGTTGTCCATTAATAATTTTTTTCTTCATCGGCCGATAAAGGGGTTATTATTCTTATCATAGTGCCTTCACCCACTTTGCTTACTATCCGGCATTCGCTTCCGATTGTCCGGGCCCGCTGTTGAATATTGTTCAATCCCGAGCCTGCACTGCGCCGCGCCGCGCTGTTTATTTCGTTAAATGAAAATCCTCTGCCGTTGTCCGTTATAGACATATCCAGACGCGTTGCATCGTAATCGAGTATAACGGCGATTCGCGTAGCGTAAGAATGTTTGATAATATTATTAAGCGCCTCCTGCAAAATCCGGAAAATTACCAGTTCGGTTTTAGATTCCAGGAAAACCGGCGCTCCCGTTATATTGTATTCAATCCTGAATTTCCCTGTTTTTTCCAGGTTGCCGATCTCATTTTCAATAGCATTATGCAGCCCATATTGTTTTAGAAGATCGGCATTAAGGCTTTTAGAAATATTATTCAGGTTGCGGATCGCTTCGCCGATCAGGTTAACCGACAGCTCGATCTTATCCTGAAACCGGCTGCCATCCTGGTAGTTCAGTGTGTTCAGGTTCAGTTTGGATAGGGTAAGCCCAAGGGCGATATTGTCGTGTATGTCTCTCGAAACCTCCTGCAGTGTTTGCTCCTGTATTTCCAACTGCGTCTGTAATATCTGCTTTTCGTGGACGCTTTTGATTTCTTCCATGTCTTTTTGCTGATCGAGCTGCTTTTCCTGGTACAGGTATAGTAAAGTGATAATAAATCCTGCCAGCAGAAGGATAATGGCAGTGGTGGTTATTATAAGCCTGATTAAATGAATATTCTGATCTGGCATCTTAATCCGATATTAAAAAAGATAAACAATATGATATACCCGATACTATTCATGACATATACCGCATCAAGCACATCGGTACTTACCATAAAAGCCTGTGCACAATGCAGGAAAAGCGGCATCAGGAAGGCGAACAATAACAGCATGCCGATGATTATCCAGAATGATGGATTATTGATCAGCTGCCCACGTGGCGGCCGCATGAAAATCTGCAGAAAATAAAACAGGCAGCCGGCAACGATGGAAAATGCTTCAACAATGGTTATGGACGGCGCGGGCTCGCCGAATCTTTGCTTTACGATCCAGTGATAAACAGAAAAACACAGGAAAGGCGCAAAAGTTATTGTAAGAAGATATTTTAATTTTTCCGTTTCCAATAGCCGGTAGATAAAACAGTAGAAGAGAACATATTCGACAAAAACAAAAAAGTTTATCGAGCTCTGAACAAATATCATTTCAGCTCTTGCCTTTTTTGTATAAACGCTCACGTATATTGCCGATAGATCCTGCGCAAGCGAAACAAGCCCGTAGAGCAATAGAATCTTCAGTCCTTTTATCTTTCGATAATTGACAAGCCCGTTTACAACAAATAATAAGGTTACTAACAACTGCACCGGTACAGCATAGTAAAAAACAGAAAAATACTCGAACATAGGGATAAGGTTTAGGGTTAATGTGATTGGGAAATCACAATACCTAAGTTAGAAGTTCCGGTTAACCCCAACTACCGTATTATCACGGTATTTACATGAGAAAAAAACGACGAATTCTCCGTTTTTTCAGTTGTTTTAATTGGCCGCTGACATTTATGTAACCGAAAGGATTGATCTTAATTAATTTGTTGCTGAAATCCGGAGGGAATGATTCCGGAATCTGCGTTCGCACTGAAGCCCGGCATTAAGAACGTCATGCGTAATCACGTATTAATAATTGTACGGTGCAACGGCACAAAATTGTTGGGTAATGCACGGATTTTTAAAACTGCCGGTATTGATTCATAAACGTCTAGTAAAATTGATTGTATCAGCGGGGATTCACATTCATATTCCCGGAACATCATATTCCCGCTCCGCGGGATTGATAGACGCAAACTGCCGCCGGTATTCCGGAACAATATTCCGGATCGCGGCATAACAATTAATAGCTACCAGCTGATCATCGGAAATAGTATAAGAAGCAGAAACGTAGAAGGTGTAAAGACTGTAAACAAAAATCCGCCGGGTATGCTGCACATGCTGCGACATCAGAATTCCCGATTCCATAATTGTGGATAGCTTTTCGATCTCGTGGAGGTGCTGGAATTCCGGGAGTGTCATAGGAAATAGTTGTGACCAGTAATCTACGATTTTTTGCGGTAATCGTAAAAAATAAAAACTGCTTCAGCAGTCAGAAGAAAGCCGAAGCAGTTTTCGTAATAATGTACCGAGCAGGTCCTGCCTGGGTTTATGCTTTCAAAGGATCTGGATCGGAAGCGTGTTATTGGATTTCGACTTTCAAAGGATAGAAGAGAAAAAAGTTGACTGACATTGGATTTTAGCTTAGCTGTTCAAAGGATGTTGGAATGCTTAATGTTTTTCCGGACGTTGGATTTAGGAGCTAATAGATGTGGATAAGTATGTGGACAAGAGCACAACTCCCCGATTTGATATGTTCGGTTTTTACTATGCATAGCGTATTTTCTCATAGGCTTATCGGAGAATCCACACAACTTATGCACGATTTTCCCACATGGTTTTGCAGATAGTGAATCCCGTAATTATAAATCTTCGTACTTTTCCTATAGTACTTGTCATGAAAAATTACCATCTTGTGGAGACGTTATACCCATCAATACTAAAATCGAAATCCAACAAATGAAACACCAGGAACACGGAAAGCCTATTAAAGTGGCTATAGCAGACGACCACGCCCTCTTCCGGGCCGGCGTAAAGACTGCTCTTTCAGTGAAAAAGGACGTGGAGCTGATAGCAGAAGCCGACAACGGTATGCAGCTTTTAAACCTTCTCAAACACATAGAACCCGACGTAATTTTACTCGACATACAAATGCCCATCATGGATGGCATCCAAACACTTCCCGAGATCAGGAAGATCCGCCCCGAAGCCAAAGTCATCATTCTCTCCATGCACAACGACCATTCCATGATCTCCAAGCTCATGGAAATAGGAGCCAACAGCTACCTGACCAAAAATTCGGATTCCGAAACGATATACGAAGCCATTAAAACCTGCTACGAAAACGAATTTTTCTTTAACGAGCTTACCAACAAGGCGCTTCTGACCGGCCTGCGCACCAAGCGCACCGATGCTTTCGGCGTGCCGGAAGCCGAGCTTTCTGATAAGGAATTGCGGGTGCTCAAGCTGATGTGCGAAGAAAAAACCACCAAGGAAATTGCCGATATCGTGGAAATAAGCCCGCGCACCGTTGAGGCTATCCGGGACAAACTGAAAACCAAAACCGGAGCGAAATCCATGGCCGGCCTGGTCATGTATGCAGTGAAGAATGGAATAATGGATGAAGCGAAATAGCTATCTTCGCAACCCAAATTCATTGTTCATTTTTCAAATAACGTTACATGAAAGTTACTGTAGTGGGTGCAGGTGCCGTAGGGGCCACCTGTGCTGATAATATTGCCCGTAAGGAACTGGCTTCAGAACTCGTTCTGCTCGATATCAAAGAAGGCGTTGCAGAAGGAAAAGCACAGGATATGATGCAGACCGCGTCCCTTCTCGGCTTCGACACAAAGATCACCGGCTCTACAAACGACTATTCAAAAACCGCAGGCAGCGATGTGGTAGTTATCACCTCAGGGTTGCCCCGCAAACCCGGCATGACGAGAGAAGAACTGATTGGCGTAAATGCAGGCATCGTAAAAGGGGTTTCCGAAAATATTCTGAAACATTCGCCCAACGCGATTCTTATCGTGATCAGCAACCCAATGGATACCATGACTTATCTCGCGCTGCAATCGACAGGTATCCCCAAGAACCGCATCATCGGAATGGGCGGCACGCTCGACAGCGCCAGATTTAAATACCAGCTTAGCCAGCACCTTGGCGCAAGCCCCTCCGACCTGAACGCACTGGTAGTGGGCGGGCACGGCGATACGACAATGATCCCGCTGATCCGCTTTGCAACCTGGAACAGCGTGCCCGTAACAAAATTCCTCAGCGAAGAGCAACAGAAACAGATCATCAGCGATACGATGGTTGGCGGCGCCACCCTGACCAAACTGATCGGTACTTCCGCATGGTACGCTCCCGGGGCTGCCGGGGCTGCCCTGGTGGAAGCCATTGTTCGCGACGAAAAAAAATTGTTCAGCTGCTGTGTTGCCCTCAACGGCGAGTATGGCCAGAAAGATATCTGCCTCGGCGTACCCGTTGTAATTGGTAAAAATGGCTGGGAAAAGATCATCGATTTCAATCTCAATGCCGACGAACAGGCGCTGTTCAGCAAGAGCGCCGATGCGGTACGCAATATGAATGACGTGCTGAAAACATTACCAGCCTAAGCGGTAATTTACCCGGCTGATTATATAATTAATGTCCATTTGTTCCATGCATTTAAAGTGGCCGAGTGGACATTTTTTATTGCCGTATTTGCTGCAGGGCTGGCAGCGCAGCTGGGGTTTGCGGAGAATATTTTCATAGGGAGGCTCTTGGGCCTGGCGAAGAAAAATATCGCCGTAAAAAGGCTCCACATCCAGTTTCGGCGAAGTGCTGCCCCAGATCGCCAGTGTAATTTTGTTGAAGGCCGATGCGATATACTGCAGTCCCGTGTCATGCGAAATAACCAGCCTGGACCTTCTTACCAGGTCGGCCGATTCATTTAAATTGAATTTGCCACAGGAATTGTAAATTTTAACGGGATCCACAGCGGCCACCTGTTCCCCGATGGCATTATCTTCTTTTCCCCCCAATAAAATAAGCGGATGACTGATGCCGCTGCATAATTCCTTTAATTTATGAACGGGTAATTTTTTAGTGTGATAAGAAGCACCGATAACAACGGCAATGTATCCTGCATGATGCGATGCGGGGATATCGCTTTCTTTTATCCTGTCTTTTTCCGGGATAAAATAATCCAGCCCGAGACCATCATCTTTTACCCCGAAATCTTTTACGGTATCGAGGCTGCGCAGCGTAATATGCCGGTGGGGCATAATGTTGATCCCGGTCTTTGTGAGCAATAATTTTTCGAAATTTAGTTTATCGATCGTATAGGCTTTTTTGCCCAGCGCCTTTTTTATTTTATGCGATCGAAAATTGTTCTGCAGATCGATGATATAATCATAGTCTTCCTTTTTTAATTCGGTTATTAATTCGGAAAGATTATTGTCATAGTAAAAGAACTGATCAATGTAAGGGTTAGAAGCCGTTACTATTTTGAAAGAAGATTTTGTAAGAAAATGGACCTCCGAAGTAAGTACCTGTGTTTTAAGACAACGAAGCACGGGTGATGCCAGCACGATATCGCCGATAGACGAAAAGCGGATCACCAGGAATTTCATTCTTCTATATAATTTAAGTCCTTATGGAAAGTTTCTTTGGTATAATAAACAGCGATGAGGGTGATCACTATGGTGATAATGCCGGTGACTATCCCGCTTCTTATGATATTCCATTGGAGACCGTCCTGGAAATAATCTTTAAAAAGAATATTCAGCAGGGGCAGTGATCCCCGCACCATATTCGGAATGGTGGTAGCTGCCGTGGCGCGCAGGTTGGTGCCAAATTGTTCTGCTCCCATGGTGACGAATATGGCCCAGAAGCCCGTGCTGAAGCCCAGCATCGTACAGATGGCATACATCGCTGTATCGCTGTTATTTAAGGGACTGAAGAAGAGAATTCCGGAAATGATGGTAAGCAGGTAAAAGAGATAGAGCGCTTTCTTCCGGCTTTTGAAATACTGGCTCACAAAGCCAATCGTAATATCTCCGACCGCAATTGCCACATAAGCATACATGATCGACTTACCACTGTCAATATGATTGTCGCCGTAGAGAGCCGTTGCAAAGCGATTGCTGTAATTCACAAGAATGCCGATCACGAACCAGGTAGGCAAACCAATAAGAATGGCCATTATATATTTCTTAAACCGCTCGGCATTGGTAAAGAACATGAGCACGTTGCCGCGGCTCAGGTTTCCGCGTGATTTTACTTCTTTAAACATGCCGCTCTCCGCAACGCTGATCCGCAACACTAATAAAAATACGCCCAGCGCGCCACCAATTTTATAGCAAAGGCGCCAATCCTGGCCTGTGAATTTAAACGTAAAAAAAGCAAAGACAGCGCCGAACAGTCCTATGCCCGCAACGAGTGAAGTGCCTATGCCTCTTTTTTCTTTAGGCAGCAATTCACTTACGAGCGTGATGCCGGCGCCAAGTTCTCCCGCCAGGCCCAGGCCGGCGAGAAATCTCATCCAGGCATACTGATCCGTATTGGATACGTAGCCCGTGGCAAAATTTGCTGCCGAATAAAGAAGAATAGATCCGAATAATACGCTAAGGCGCCCGCGCTTATCACCCATTACTCCCCAGATCACGCCGCCAAGAAGGAGCCCGATCATTTGCCAGTTTATAATCTTCGTACTGGCGGCAAGCATGCCCGAATCTGTAACATTCAATGCCCGGAGGCTGGGTTCGCGAACGATGGTAAACAGAAGCAGATCGTAGATGTCTACGAAATATCCCAGCGCGGCAACAATTACTGCGATGGAAAATATGCCGGACTTTTTCTGTTCCATTTATTTAGCTTGGGTTTAAAGGTTCTGCGGGATGTTTTTTCTTGCCAAAGAATAATTTTATTAAAACGGGCGCCGTGGTGATCAGGACGATCACCAGCACGATGACCTCAAGATGAGTCTTCAGGTCGTAGTTGAATTTTTCCAGGAAAAAACGCTGCAGATAATGACCCGCAGCCAGCATGGAACCGGTCCATGCCACGCAGCCCACTATGTTATAAAACCCGAATTTCTTTTTATCCATATTTACGATGCCGGCAACGATAGGCGCAAATGTTCTGATAACCGGGAGGAACCTCGCGAATACCACTGCGCCGCCGCCGTGCTTATCATAAAAATCTTTAGCCTGGTATAAATAGCGTTTCTTAAACAAAAACCTGTCTTTCCAGTTAAACATGGCCGGGCCTATTCGCCTGCCGAACCAGTAGCCCACACTGTTGCCCAGGATTCCCGCGATCGATGTCAGCACAATCAGTATCAGGAGGTTTCCAAACTCACTGTTAGTGACCATGTAACGGTGAACGAGGGGGGTGCTGAAAATGCCGGAAACAAATAACAGCGAATCGCCCGGAAGAAAGAATCCGGCAAAGAGGCCGGTTTCGGCAAATACAATAAAGAGCACGAGCCAGAGGCCACCATTTTCAATATAAAATTGGGGTTGTAATAATTGGGCCCAGTTAAAAGCATCTAATAGAAACATAAGTCGTAATTACTAAACAAATTTTAATTTTCCAATGCATTTTCCCATTTGCTCACCACCATCGTTGCCACGCTGTTACCTATTACATTAGTTGCGCTTCTGCCCATATCAAGAAGGGGATCGATACCCAGTAAAAGGGCAATGCCCGCTTCGGGAATCTTGAAATTAGCCAATGTTCCGGCAATCACTACCAGTGAGGCGCGCGGAACGCCCGCGATGCCTTTGCTCGTCAGCATCAGCACCAGCAGCATGGTAAGCTGGGTGCCAAAGTCAAGATGAATGCCATAGGATTGTGCGATGAACAGCGATGCGAACGTCATATACATCATGCTGCCATCGAGGTTGAACGAATAGCCCAGCGGAAGTACGAAGCTCACAATTTTATCGCGGCAGCCCAGCCTTTCCAGTTCCATCATCGTTTTGGGAAAGGCCGCTTCACTGCTCGAAGTGGTGAAAGCCAGTATAACCGGCTCCTTAAGCCGGCTTATCATGAGGAAGATTTTCTTTTTTACAAAAACAAACCCGGCCGCTAACAGTATAACCCACAGCAGGGCCAGGCCAAGGTAGAACTCGGAAATAAATATCGAATAGGTCTTTAATATGCCGGGACCCTGTTTGGCTACGATAGCGGTTATCGCGCCGAATACGGCCAGGGGCGCGAAGCTCATCACATAGCCCGTGATCTTCAGGATCACATGGGCTATCGCGTCGAAGGCTTTCACAATGGTATGTCCCATTTCGCCCAGCGAAGCCGTTGCCACGCCAAAAAAAATGGCAAATACCACTATCTGCAATATTTCATTTTTTGCCATCGATTCTACCACGCTGGTTGGAAAAACATGGTAAAGAAATTCGCGGAGGCCGATAGCGGTGCCGGTGATGCCCGTATTCTGGTCTTCCTGGGGCAGTGGGATATGCATCGTTTCACCGGGCCGGAAAATATTTACCAGTAACATTCCCAGCAGGAGGCTCACCAGTGAGGCGCTGAAAAACCAGGCCAGGGTCTTTCCGCCAATCCTTCCTACGGCCTTAATGTCGCCCAGTTTGGCCACGCCTACCACCAGTGTAAAAAATACCAATGGCGCTACGATCATCTTTATCAGCCTCAGAAATACATCCGGCAGCAGTGCGAACGGTTCGGTAACCGGCTGCATCTGCTCTTCGCTGAGCGTTTCATTAAAAATAAAGCCGAGTATGATCCCGGCTACAAGCGCTACGATAATATAAATGGTAAGCCGGTTGCCCTTTTTCATCAATTACTGCTGATAGTTCTGCAAGATAATATTTATCTTCCCGGCTTATTTTTTTATTTGCTTACTTCATCAATACATTATTCTTGCTTATGAGTTTATTCGTTAAGAAGCCTCTCAATTCACTGATTGCAGAAGCATCCGACACAGAGAAGAGCCTGAAAAAAACCCTGGGTGCAGGGTCATTGGTTGCATTGGGGATAGGAGCAATCATAGGGGCGGGTCTGTTCTCGATAACCGGTGGCGCAGCTGCTAACAACGCGGGCCCTGCCATTACCATCTCGTTTGTGGTAGCGGCGCTGGGTTGTGCATTTGCGGGACTTTGCTATGCCGAGTTCGCTTCGATGATACCCGTTGCGGGAAGCGCCTACACCTATTCTTATGCAACGATGGGTGAATTCGTGGCCTGGATAATAGGATGGGACCTGGTGCTGGAATATGCGGTGGGAGCGGCTACGGTAGCCATTAGCTGGAGTAAATACCTCGACAAGTTTTTACAGGGATTTGATATTCATCTTCCCACTGCAATAGCCGCGGGCCCTTTCGATGGCGGATTAATCAATTTGCCTGCTGTTTTTATCGTGGTGGTGATGAGCCTGCTGCTGATCCGGGGAACCAGCGAAAGCGCACGGGTCAATGCGGTGATCGTTGCTTTGAAAGTAACGGTGGTGCTGATTTTTATTTTCCTGGGATGGAGATATATCGATTCGGCCAATTACAATGATTATATACCGATGAATACCGGCGAGTTCGGGCATTTTGGTTTTAGTGGAATCATCCGGGCTGCTGCGATCGTGTTTTTTGCGTATATCGGGTTTGACGCGGTTTCCACGGCTGCACAGGAGGCCAAAAATCCGAAACGCGACATGCCGATCGGAATCCTGGGTTCGCTGATAATTTGTACGGTCCTGTATATACTGTTCGCGCATGTGATGACTGGTGTAACCAATTACACCACATTCGCAGGCAAAGATGGCATTGCGCCCGTTGCCGTGGCCATTGAACATATGGGAAAGACAGATGCAAACGGCATGCTGCACCCCGATTATCCCTGGCTGAACAGGGCTATAGTGGTGGCTATACTCGGTGGATATGCTTCGGTGATCCTGGTAATGCTGCTTGGTCAGTCACGCGTATTTTTCTCCATGAGCAAAGACGGCCTGCTGCCTCCCGTGTTCCAGAAGGTTCATCCCAAATACAGAACTCCTGCAAAATCCAATCTCCTGTTCATGCTGTTCGTGAGCCTGTTCGCAGCTTTCGTTCCGGCCAGAGTGGTAGGTGAGATGACCAGCATCGGAACCTTGTTTGCCTTTATCCTGGTGTGCATAGGTGTGTGGCTGTTACGTGTTAAGCAACCGGATGCCCCCCGTGCGTTTAAAACACCGCTGGTGCCGCTGGTGCCGATACTGGGTGTAGTAACCTGCCTTTTCATGATGGTATTTCTGCCGCTCGATACCTGGATCCGTTTATTGGTGTGGATGATCATCGGCTTTGATGTATATATATATTACGGCATTAAAGCCAGTAAATTGTCCGATCACCTGCCCTCAACATATACCAGGGGCGCCAGGACCGTGGCCGGTGTCGGAATGATACTGGTAGTGGTATTGGCTGTGGTGGCAATGCTGCATCATCATTTTGATGGAACCGATGTGGGGCTGTTCTATTTTTCAATAGCATTCTGCATTTTGCATTTGATCGTTTATTTATCGAAATTTGCGAAAAATAAAGTGAGCTCCTCACTTTAGAAAATCAATTATATATGGGTCGCATATTTGAGGTTAGAAAGGCCACCATGTTTGCGCGGTGGGATAAGATGGCGAAGCAGTTTTCGCGCATAGGAAAGGAAATAGCTATTGCCGTGAAGGCCGGAGGGCCCGATCCTGCCACCAACCCGGCATTGAGAAGATGCGTGCAGAATGCAAAGAGCGTGAATATGCCAAAGGACCGCGTGGAAGCCGCGATCAAGCGCGCGATGGGAAAGGATACTGCCAGCTTTGAAGAAGTGTTATACGAGGGCTACGCTCCGCACGGAGTAGCCATCCTGGTGGAAACGGCAACCGATAATACCACGCGTACCGTGGCAAACGTGCGCTCCTGCTTCAATAAGGGAAATGGCTCCCTGGGAAACAGCGGCAGCGTAAGCTTTCAGTTTAAAAAAATGGGTGTATTTAAATTGAACCCGAAAGGGCTGAACATAGAAGAACTGGAATTTGAACTTATCGACGCAGGACTGGAAGAAATGGGTGAAGGCGCCGGTGAAAACGGAGAAGAAGTGCTGGTATTGAGAACTGCTTTTGGTGATTTCGGAAATATGCAGAAGGCGCTCGAGGAAAAAAACATTACTCCCATAAGCGCTGAAGTGGAGTGGATAGCCACTACTACCGTCGAATTACCTGAAGACCAGGCGCAGGATGTGCTGAAACTCGTTGATAAATTAGAACAGGATGAAGACGTGCAGAAGGTGTTTCATAATTTAAGTTAAAAGTGGAAAAGTAAAAACTTAAAAATTGAGCGGCCCTAATTTTTCACTTTTACGTTTTAACTTTTAACTTCTTCATTCATTCATCATCTCGAGTACCGCCTCTATAATATCCTCCGTATTGGGTTTGCTGAAATAATCCCCGTCGCTGCCATAGCTGGGGCGATGCGCTTTTCCTGTTATGGTGCGCGGAGCTGTATCGAGCCAGCGATAGCCCCCCTGTTTTTCCACTACTGTCGTGAACATATAGCCTGCCGCACCGCCCGGTACATCTTCGTCTACAAAAATTATCCGGTTCGTTTTTTTAACGGAGGCAAGGATAGAATGATTGATATCGAAAGGCAGCAGCGTTTGTACATC
>JBGAJL010000111.1:0-13782 GCA_044224935.1 Flavitalea sp. | reverse complement strand
GAGGCTTTTCAGCTGGTTATTTATTTCAAATAAAAGGTCTTCGATACGGGCGAGATCCTGTTCAGTGGCTTCCAGTTTATTGCGCGCTTCTTTTTTTCTTGTTTTATAAATGGTGATGCCGGCGGCCTGTTCCAGCATTCTGCGGCGCGAGTTTTCCTTATCCTTAATGATATCGTCCACCATTCCCAGCTCGATGATTGCGTAAGAATCGGTGCTGACGCCGGTATCCATGAAAAGATTCTGGATATCCCGGAGGCGGCAGGTCACGTCGTTGAGGCGGTATTCGCTTTCTCCAGACTTATAAAATTTCCGGGTGACGGTGACGGTATTGAATTCGGTAGGCAGGAGGTTCCTGGTATTTTCGAAGGTGAGGCTCACCTCTGCCAGCCCGCTCGCGGAGCGGGTTTTGGAGCCGTTGAATACCAGGCTCTCGAGGTTTTCCGAACGCAGGTGGCTGATCTTCTGCTCGCCGATCACCCAGCGGATGCTGTCGATGATATTACTCTTGCCACAGCCGTTGGGCCCTACGATTCCTGTTATATTGTCGTCGAAGTTTACGACCGTCTTGTCGGCGAAACTTTTGAATCCTTTTATTTCTAAGCTCTTTAATCTCACAGATGGATTTTTATTTACTGCACGTAAGCCAGCAAATATAGAAGAATCGGTTGTGGGATTATTTCAGGATGATCTTAGTTGTGCACGAATTATTCACAGAAGTTAGGAAAGGTGAATCTTTGGCGATTAATTATAGTAAATATATCATGCGATAGCCTGAATTTTCCTTTTAACTACCTTCCTGAGCTCGTCCTGTAGAAATCCCTTTAAACTCAGATCTTCATCAATTAAAGGCCAGTGAATGCCGGTTCCACCGCCCGTCAGCTCGAATTGTAACAAATGATCTTTCTCTGCCTTCTTTAACGAAGGGTAATTAGAAATGAGTTGGGATAAAACGACCTGGGTGTTTAGATAAATGGTCATCAGGTCAAGATCCGGATGGACATCTAAGGCGTTTATACGTAGTCCTTCTACGAAGATCAGGTTCTCTATTGAATCGAAATTTTTATTTACCGAAGTATTCATGCCATCTGTTTTTAAAATTATTTTCGTTTGCTTTTACAACGTCCAAAATATCTTTTTCTTCTGCAGACGTAAATCCTATTAAATAATGCAATTGAAGAGCAGGCTCAAGCCATATTTTTCCATTGGCGCTTCCCTTTGTAACATGAATATGCGCCGGCTCATTATTTTCATTGCTATAAAAGAAGAACCGTAGCCCTTTGTACACTAATAACGTCGGCATTGTCAAATTTAATACTTCTGTCTGGTCTTGCAAAGGAATACCCGCGTGTGTAAGTACTGAAAATATATATTAACCAGGGTCATCGCCGTGCCCTTCGCAGCCGTACGCTGGCGTTTTGTTTCAGGCTTGCCGATAAATACAGCTCGTATCGCTTTGTACCGTCGCTGATAACCATCAGCGCGGTGTTGGGCGGATATTTGCCCACGTTATCAGCAAACATGGTGAGTTCGTTGATGTCTAGCGTGGAGTCGAGGCCAATATAAATATTCAATGCGCGGCTCGATAGGCCGCGGCGCACGAGGATGGGTTTTTTATTCAGAAATACGCTGATGGTGTCGTCGTCGATATCGCCATTGTCGTAGAAACTGACCAGTATGGAATCATCGTGCACATATATGTCTTTTTCGTAGATATTATTTCGTTTTCCAAAGTCCGATTCCAGGCCGGGATTTTTTTCCGCCGATGCGCGGGCGGCGTCGGTTTTTGTTGCTGCCATAAAATCCACTGCCGACATACTTTCTCTGTTATTTGCGTTCACCACCACATCTTCAGCGGAAGGCTTCCAGAATCTTCTGCCCGCAACGGAATTGCGAAGCATGCTGTCCTGGTTGGTTTCGCCTGCGTCCATTGTGAGGTTGACCCGCATTTCGGGACAGGTGTATTTATATTTGGGATCCGTATAAAACGTTCCTTTCAGCGTACTGTTTAATTTCGATACCATCAGGGTGCCCTGGAAATTCATGGGGCACTCGATGCCGTTTTTTGTATCGCCGGCATAAAACAGCATGGGCAGATCTTTTATGATCACCTGTCTTGTCTTTTTATCGTAGGTGCCATGAACAAAAAAGCTTTGGTATACATCTTTGAAATAGTATCCGAATACCCCTTCCACCTCGTCTGCTTTCTGTCGAAGGACCATTTCAGTGAGATAGTTGCTGGAGCTGCCTTTGTTGATAACGTCGGCTTTGCCATACCACGAGCCTGTTACGGATTGTGCGCGAAGCGCTCCCAGCGATAGTATTGTAATGAATAGCAAAAACAATTTCCTCATCACTTCAGGTATTTTTTCATCTCGCGCTGGTTGTCGCGCTGTTTGATCGTTTCGCGCTTGTCGTATAATTTCTTTCCCTTGCCCAGGCCAATCTCCATTTTCACTAATCCTTTTTCAGAAAAAAATATTCTTAAGGGGATAACCGTCACTCCTTTTTCCTTGATCTTGGTTTGTATTTTTTTTAATTCTTTCCTGTTGAGCAACAGTTTTCGCTCCCGCACGGGGTCATGATTGTTTACCGTGCCGTGGCTATATTCGGCGATATGAAGGCTCTTGATATATAGTTCGCCCTTGTTGAAATAGCAATAGCTGTCGTTGAAGCTGGCCCTTCCTTCGCGCAGGGATTTTACTTCCGTGCCAAGCAATACCATGCCCGCATCATATTTATCATCTATGAAATATTCGTAGTAAGCCTGCCTGTTTCGGATATCTGCCATATAATAGATCTGGCCTGAGGCCGGGCAAAAGTAGGTAAATGATTTAGTAGGAGCGAATCGTCGTGCGTAGCGGCGGCGGACTAATTCCTGAATAAGCGCAATACCGTCGCAAGTTTTTCTTTGAGCTCCTGCCGGGGTACGATAAAATCAAGAAATCCATGTTCCAGCAGGAATTCGCTCCGCTGGAATCCTTCCGGAAGATCTTTTTTGATTGTTTCCCTGATCACGCGCGGGCCTGCAAAGCCGATCAGTGCGCCGGGCTCTGCAATATTCAGGTCGCCAAGCATGCCGAATGATGCGGAAATGCCACCGAACGAAGGATCCGTGAGTAAAGAGATATAGGGAATTTTTGCGTCCGTGAGCCTGGATAATTTTCCTGAAACCTTTGCCAGCTGCATCAGGGAAAAGGCGCTTTCCATCATCCTTGCACCTCCCGATTTACAGATGATCAGCAGGGGACAATGGTGTTCGATGCAATAGTCGGCTGCTTTGGCGATTCTTTCTCCCATTACACTTCCGAGCGAGCCGCCAATGAATTCGAAATCCATGCAGCCAATCACCAGTTCTTCGCCACCTAACTTTCCTGTGGCCACCCGGATCGAATCGGTGATATCCGTTTTTGCCCATGTTTCCTGCAGGCGCTTGCCATAGGATTTCAGGTCAGTAAACTCCAGGAAATCACGCGAGCGGATATTCTCGAACATTACTTTATATTGATGATCATCGAAAATGATCTCAAAATATTCTGAACTGCCTATACGGTGATGGTAATTGCATTTGGGGCACACAAAAAGATTTTCCCGCAAATCGGTAACTGTGCAGATGTAACCGCATTCCGGACATTTGCTCCAGAGCCCTTCCGGTGTTTCCTTTTTGTCTGCAGTGCTGGTGAGGATCCCTTTTTTGATCCTCTTGAACCAGCTGCTTCTGGTCTCTTCCGTTTTTCCGTCTTCTCCCGCCAGGTTGGCTTCAAAATCCTCCTCTTGTCTCATTAAGCTGATTTTATCGGGCTAAGATAGGGAATTTGCAGTATCAGCATGCTGTGTTACTTTTGCACAAGTTTCCAAATATCAAATATGAAGTGGTCTCAATTTTTCACATCATCAGTAGGTAAGAAACTTGTAATGGCGCTTACCGGTCTTTTTCTGATCTCCTTCCTGGTTGTGCATGTAGGCATCAACGCATGTATCTTCAACGATCTTTTTGATAAAAACGATAATGGCGACATGTTTAACCGCGCCGCAAATTTCATGGCTACTTCCATGGTTGTGCGAACGCTTGAATATGGATTGTTCATCGGCTTTCTCATCCACATTATCCAGGGATATTCCCTGGAAGCTAAAAATCTTTCGCGCCGCGGCCAGGGCTACAGGATCAACCTGGCCAACAAGGGCAGCAAATGGTACAGCCGCACGATGGGGCTGCTGGGCACACTGCTGCTGTTATTCCTGATCATGCATATCGGGCAGTTCTGGGTGCCTTCGCGGATAACGGGGCTTGATGAAGTGCCGGGAAAGAATTATCATAACCTGTTCATCAAAATGGTGGAAGTGTTTCAGAATCCATGGATCGTTTTATTATATATTCTCGGTTGCATTTCCCTTGCCTATCATTTACTGCACGGCTTTCAGAGCGCTTTCCGGACATTGGGACTGCATAATACCCGGTATATTTCCATTATAAAAGGATTAGGCGCCGCATTCTCTATCATTGTTCCGCTGGTATTTGCATTGATGCCAATATCAATTTATTTGCACTGGATCGGATAAAATCAAATTATAAATTCAATGTCAATGTTGGATTCAAAAGTTCCCGAAGGTAAAATAGAAACGAAGTGGGTCGATTATAAAGGTCACTGTAAACTCGTTAACCCCGCCAATAAACGGAAGCTCGAAATTATTGTTATCGGAACCGGTCTTGCCGGTGCGTCGGCCGCGGCTTCTCTCGGTGAGTTGGGATACCGTGTGAAGGCTTTCTGCTTTCAGGATTCACCGCGTCGTGCGCACTCTATCGCGGCGCAGGGTGGTATCAATGCCGCAAAGAATTACCAGAACGACGGTGACTCCGTGTTCAGATTATTCTATGATACAATTAAAGGAGGCGACTACCGCTCCCGCGAAGCGAATGTGTACCGCCTGGCAGAAGTAAGCGTTAATATTATTGATCAGTGTGTGGCACAGGGCGTTCCCTTCGCCAGGGAATACGGGGGCCTGCTAAACAACCGTTCATTTGGCGGTACGCAGGTAAAAAGAACTTTTTATGCTGCCGGCCAGACAGGTCAGCAATTGCTGATAGGCGCTTACCAGGCCCTGGAAAGGCAGGTAGTGCTCGGAAGCGTGCAAATGTACAGCCGTCATGAAATGCTCGATATCGTAAAGATCGACGGCAGGGCAAGAGGGATTATTGCGAGAAACCTGGTAACCGGTGAGCTGGAAAGATATTTCGGTCATGCGGTGCTGATATGCAGCGGCGGATATGGAAACGTATTTTATTTATCCACCAATGCAATGGGCAGTAATGTAACGGCTGCCTGGAAGGCGCATATCCGCGGAGCCTATTTTGCCAACCCGTGTTTCACACAGATACATCCAACCTGTATTCCCGTTACGGGCGATCATCAGAGTAAATTGACGCTGATGTCCGAATCATTGCGAAATGACGGAAGGATCTGGGTGCCGAAAAAGAAAAACGATCCGCGCAAGGCCAACGATATTCCGGAGGAGGAAAGGGATTATTATCTCGAAAGGCGTTATCCCGCATTTGGCAACCTGGTACCCAGGGATGTTGCTTCACGCGCCGCCAAGGAAAGATGTGACGCGGGTTACGGAGTGGGAACCACCAAACAGGCCGTTTACCTTGATTTCAGGTATAATCTCATTAATAAATACGGAAGAGCGGAAGCTAACAAGCATGGTATTGAAAACCCTGACCTCGACACGCTGGTAAGGTTAGGGAAAGAAGTGGTAAAAGAAGAGTATGGAAATCTTTTTGATATGTATGAAAAGATCACCGGCGAAAATCCATATGAAGTGCCCATGAGAATTTATCCTGCGGTACACTATACAATGGGGGGATTGTGGGTTGATTATGAATTGATGTGCAGTGTACCCGGGCTGTATGCACTGGGCGAAGCTAATTTCAGCGATCATGGTGCAAACAGGCTCGGCGCATCTGCATTGATGCAGGGACTGGCCGACGGATATTTTGTGCTTCCCTATACAATTGGTAATTATCTCGCAGACGAAATCGGAACAAAACCGATACCCGTTTCACACGAAGCTTTCGAAGCAGCTGAAAAAAATGTGCGTGAAAGGATCGAAAAATTAATGGGGATCAAAGGCGCACAGTCCGTGGAAAGCTTTCATAAGCGCCTTGGTAAAATTATGTGGGAGAAATGCGGCATGGCCAGAAATGCGCAGGGCCTGCGGGAAGCGATTACCGAGATCCAGGAGCTGAGAAAAGAATTCTGGAACGACCTGAGAATTCCCGGCGGAACCAATGAAATGAATCCCGAGCTGGATAAAGCCGGTCGTGTGGCGGATTTCATGGAGCTGGGAGAATTGATGTGCATGGATGCGCTGGAAAGAAATGAAAGCTGCGGCGGCCATTTCAGGGAAGAGAGCCAGACAGAGGAAGGGGACGCGCTGAGAGACGATTCGAAATATATGTACGTTGCGGCCTGGGAATACAAAGGCAGCAGCAACTGGGAACTGCATAAAGAATCATTAAACTACGAAGTAATTAAACCGACCCAGAGAAATTATAAATGATATTATGGAACATTATTCAATGAATCTTACACTGAAGGTCTGGAAACAGCAAAACTCAAAAAGCAGGGGCCATTTTGAAACATACCAGGTGAGCGATATTTCATCGGAAATGTCGTTCCTTGAAATGTTCGATGTGCTGAATGAAAAATTAATTCATGAGGGAAAAGAGCCCATTGCTTTTGATCATGACTGCCGGGAAGGTATTTGCGGAATGTGCTCTATGCATATTAATGGTCGTCCGCATGGCCCCTGGAAAGGAACCACGGTTTGCCAGTTGCACATGAGGGCGTTCAAAGACGGCGATACCATCGTTGTCGAGCCCTGGAGATCGAAGGCATTTCCTGTGATAAAGGACCTGATGGTCGACCGCTCTGCATTCGACCGGATTATTCAGGCCGGCGGATATATTTCTGTAAACACCGGTGTAACCATCGATGGCAACACCATGCCTATCGAAAGAGAAAAAGCCGATATGGCTTTTGCCGCTGCAACCTGCATTGGCTGCGGAGCCTGTGTGGCGGCCTGTAAGAATAGTTCGGCCATGTTGTTCCTGTCTGCTAAAGTATCACATCTTGCATTGCTGCCGCAGGGAGACCCTGAAAGAAAAAGCAGGGCATTGAATATGGTGGCGCAAATGGATAAAGAAGGTTTCGGCTCATGCACATTTACCGGCGCCTGCGAGGCAGTGTGCCCGAAAGAAATATCTATTACTAATATCTCGCGATTGAACGGAGAGTATATCGGAGCGGGATTGAAGGTGGATAAATAAACGTGTATTTATCCACCCCGAATCAGATTAGTCTACTCTTGTTATCTTAAGTACGTTGGTAGGTAAATGTAAATGAACGGGCGTGCTGCCGGTATTTACAACCAGGTCGCCGGGTTTGATGAATCCGCGCTCTCTTAATATCTGTATCTGGTCGCCGAGTATATCATCGAGGCTTTCTTCTTCGGAATAATGAAATGCCCTTACGCCCCAGCTCAGGCTCAACTGATTAATTAAACTTTTTTCTTTGGAAAAAATATATAGCGGTGATTCGGGCCGGTAGCTCGACAACATAAACGCCGTATAGCCGCTCTGCGTCATTCCCACCAGTGCATCCGCCCTTGTGTCTCTCGCGAGCTTACATGCATTATAACAGATTGCATCGCTGAGGAAAGATGGGGAGTGCGGCTGCGGCGCAAGCTGATCTTCGAGATTGTATTTATAATCTGTTTTCTCCACTTCCATAATGATCTTGCGCATGGTTTCCACTACCAGCACCGGATGCTTGCCGGTTGCTGTTTCCCCGCTCAGCATTACCGCATCGGCGCCCTCGAGCACGGCATTTGCCACATCAGTGATTTCGCTTCTGTTGGGTTTAATCCTGTCGATCATGCTCTCCATCATCTGCGTGGCCACGATAACAGGCTTGGCGCGATGCAGGCATTTGCGGATCAGTTGTTTTTGAATTAAAGGCACCTGTTCTACCGGCAGTTCAACGCCGAGGTCGCCGCGTGCCACCATGATACCATCCGATTCGAGAATGATGTCGCGGATATTCACCAGCGCTTCCGGTTTCTCAATCTTTGCAATGATCTTGGTTTTGCTTTTCTTATCGGAAAGTTTGCTGCGCAGGATCACAATGTCTTTAACGCTTCTCACAAAAGATAAAGCCACCCAGTCGAGCTGTTGTTCTATGATAAACTCAAGATCGATAATATCTTTTTCCGTTAATGCAGGCAAGGAAATTTTGGTATCGGGAAGGTTGATGCCTTTCTTGGAAGAAATAATACCACCCATCGTCACTTCCACCTTTACATCGTGGTTCTTTTCGATCTTCACCACTTTTACTTCCATCTTTCCGTCGTCGATCATAATCTTGTTGCCGATCTTGACATCCGCATGCAGGTTGGGATACGACACATAGATCCTGTTTATATTACCCACCACTTTTTCGTTGGTGAACGTGAGAATATCGCACGGAAAAACTTCCAGCGCGTTGTTTTCGATGTCGCCCAACCGCAGCTTCGGCCCCTGTAAATCGCCAAGTATCGAAATGATATAAGGTTCGGTGAGGTTTATTTGCCTGATATGGTCGATGATCTTCGCTTTGTCTTCGTGGCTGCCATGAGAGAAGTTGAGGCGGAATACGTTAACTCCTGCTTTTACCAATGCGAGCAACTGCTCATACGAATCACACGCGGGGCCAACTGTTGCAACGATCTTTGTTCTGTGAGAAGTGTGGTCGAGGCCTGCTTTCTTATCCATCGATTCATGCAGGTACTTCTTAATGTTCTTTGTCATTTTGCATTATTTAGCTGGCGAGGATCTTTACGATCTTCATCCAGTCATTATTTATCTTCTGTTTCGCTTTTACCGCTTTTTCCAGTGGAGTGTAATGCATCCTGTTGTTGAGAATGCCCACCATCACATTATGTCTTCCCTCCATAAGGCATTCCACTGATGCATATCCCATTCTGCTGGCGATCAGCCTGTCGAGGCAGGTAGGTGCACCGCCTCTCTGGATATGCCCGAGAATGCACACGCGGACGTCGGCACTGGGCATCTGCTCCTTGATAGCCTTGCCCACTTCATTGCCGCCACCGAAATTTTCACCTTCGGCCACTACGATCAAATTAACCAGTTTTTTTCTTTTTTCTTTTTCCTGCAGAGAATTGACCAGCTCGGTGATATCGGTTTTTTTCTCGGGAATCAATATGCTTTCGGCTCCCGTTGCTATGCCGCTATGCAGAGCAATGTAGCCCGCATCGCGGCCCATCACTTCGATTATAAATAAACGGTCGTGCGCGTCGGCTGTGTCGCGGATCTTGTCGATCGCTTCTACAGCCGTGTTCACCGCTGTGTCAAAACCAATGGTAAAATCGGTGCCTGCAATGTCTTTATCGATTGTGCCCGGCAGGCCGATACAGGGGATGTCGTACTCGCGGCTGAAAATATCGGCGCCTTTAAAGGAGCCGTCGCCACCGATGATCACAAGGCCGTTAATGCCGAGCGCACTTAGATTCTCATAAGCTTTACGGCGCCCTTCGGGCGAAAAAAATTCTTTACATCTTGCTGTCTTCAGGATGGTGCCCCCGCGCTGGATAATGTTGGCGACACTGCGTGAATGCATCGGTACAATATCATTATCGATCATACCCGCATATCCCCTCATAATTCCATACGCTTCAAGTCCATTATAGATGGTTGTCCTTACTACGGCACGGACGGCGGCGTTCATGCCAGGCGAGTCTCCTCCTGACGTCATCACCCCGATTTTAGTAACCTTCTTAGTCATGTATCAAAAAAGATTGTATTTGCTTAATATTTTTTTAAATAAAGACAACAATCGTTAATTTTTTTTTATTGTTTCAGGAATTGAGCCGTAAAAATAAGGTTTTGTTTCGATACACGCGAAGTATCTGGCCAGTGACTACATTTGTAAACTTACTGATATAAATTTTCCCGCATGCTTAAAAGCAGTTTATCTTTTTTTTATATGTCCGTACTATCTGTGAGTCTGAATGCCCAGTTAAAATATCCCGAAACCTATAAAAGTGAACAGCAGGATAATTATCACGGAACCCTGGTTGCTGATCCCTACCGCTGGCTCGAAAACGACAATAGTGATTCCACACGGCAGTGGGTAAAAGAAGAAAACGAGGTGACCAATACGTTTTTGTCTGCCATCCCTTTTCGCGAAGCCATGCGCAAGCGCATGTCGGCGGTATATAATTATGAACGCTTTACGGCGCCCAACATCAATAATGGCTATTTATATTATTTCCGAAATGACGGCTTGCAGAATCAGTCCGTTCTTTACCGGCAAAAGGGCGTCGATGGAAAACCCGAGATGATCCTCGATCCCAACAAGTTGTCTGCTGACGGTACCACCCAACTGGTTTCTTTTGACGTATCGGACAACGGAAAGTACGGGGCGATTGAACTTTCCCGCGGGGGCTCCGACTGGCATACCTATTTTGTGATGGACCTGGATACAAAAACAAATCTTCCCGATTCAATAGATTGGGTAAAGGTTTCCAACGTGGGCTGGAAGGGAAATGGTTTTTATTACAGCCGTTATCCGAAGCCCGCGGCTGGTAACGAGCTTTCTTCAAAGAACGAAAACCATCAGGTATGGTATCACCATATCGGCACCAGCCAGAGCGAAGACAAGTTGATTTACGAGGACCTTGAAAATGTGCAGCGCTTCAATCGCGCTTTCGTTTCGGAAAATGAGCGATTCGTTATTCTCAACATCGACGACCGCGGAAAAAAGCTCGACGGTAACGCATTGTTTTTTAATGATACGCAATCATCCGATCCGACGTTTAAACCAATCGTAAAGGAGGTGGGTGAATATTTGTATGAACCGGTTGAAGTGACCGACGATAACCGGTTTATTATTAAAACAAACGATCATGCGCCTAATTGGAAGATCGTGCTGGTAGATCCGGCTGCGCCTGAAATGAGCAACTGGAAAACACTGATCCCCGAGCGGGCCGAACCATTGGAAGAAGCTCATTTTGCAGGCGGAAAATTATTTCTAAAATACCTGAAGGACGTCACTTCCCGGGTGTACGTGTTTGATGTGAATGGTAAACAAAGCGGAGAAGTGCATCTTCCGGGACCGGGTACCGCTGCAGGTTTTGACGGCCGTCGCGATTCAAAATACGTTTTCTATACATTCACTTCTTTTAATTTCCCCACCAACGTATACCGCTATGATATCGCTTCGGGAAAAAGCGAGTTGTTTAAAAAGGCGTCCCTTGATTTTAATTCGGATGAATATGTAACCGAACAGCAATTTTACCAAAGCAAAGACGGTACGAGAGTCCCGATGTTTATCGTGCATAAAAAGGGCCTGAAAAAAAATGGTAATAACCCTACTGTTATTTATGGCTATGGTGGTTTTAATATCAGCCTCACACCCTGGTTCAGCGGCGCACTGATACCCTGGCTGGAACAGGGCGGAATATTTGCGGTACCGAATATCAGGGGAGGCGCCGAGTATGGAGAAAAATGGCATAAAGCGGGCATGCTGGAAAAAAAACAAAATGTATTTGATGACTTTATCGCTGCGGCAGAATACCTGATCGCAAAAAAATATACTTCGAAGGAAAAACTCGCTGTGCGTGGCGGATCGAATGGCGGACTATTGGTGGGAGCTGTCATTAATCAGCGTCCAGACCTGTACCGGGTAGCCATTCCCGAGGTAGGCGTTATGGACATGCTGCGCTACCATAAATTTACCATAGGCTGGAACTGGCAACCGGAATACGGCAGCAGCGACAGCGGGAACGATTTTAAATTCCTGTATCCCTATTCGCCGTTGCACAATATTAAAAGCGGCATTGACTATCCTGCAACGCTGGTTTGTACGGCCGACCATGACGATCGCGTGGTACCGGCGCATTCGTTTAAATACATTGCCACTCTCCAGGATAAATACAAGGGTAAAAATCCGGTGCTTATCCGGATAGATACCAATTCCGGCCACGGTTCGAGCAATATTAGTAAATATATTAACCTGAATACCGACGTGTACAGTTTTATTATGTACAATATGGGCATGCAATGGAAGGATAAACATTAATTTAGCGTTCATGAAAATACTGGTTACGGGAGCCAACGGTTTGCTTGGACAAAGTCTTATTAAACAATTGCTGGAGAAAAAATATGAGGTGATCGGAACCGGCCGCGGACCGGGAAGGCTGATCATGGCCATGTTTGAGGGATATTCATATGAAGAGCTGGATATCACCGATGGCCCTGCGGTGGAAGCATTTATTCTCGACAAAAAACCGGAGCTGATTGTGCATGCAGCGGCGATGACACAGGTGGACGAATGCGAACTGAAAAAACAGGATTGCTATAACGTCAATGTAACGGCCACAAGATTTATCATTGATGCCGCAAAGGCGATAAATGCAAAGTTTGTATATGTTTCCACTGATTTTATTTTCGACGGGAGCTCCGGCCCCTACAAAGAGACTGATGAGCCAGGGCCGGTGAACTATTATGGAAGCACCAAATGGGTGGCGGAGAAAGCAGTGGAAGAATCAGGATTGCATTGGGCGATCGCCAGAACGATCCTCGTGTATGGTGTAATTCCCTCGACCGGTAGAACGAATATTGTCGGCTTCGTAAAAAACAGCCTGGAGCAGAACATACCCATCAAAATGGTGACCGATCAGTACAGAACGCCTACATTTGTACACGATCTTGCTGCCGGCATTATCCTTATAATAGAAAAAAACGCTTCCGGTATTTTTCATTTATCCGGCGAAGAACAGATGACACCTTATGAAATGGCTGTCGATATTGCAAAATTTTTTGGCCTGAATGCCGCGCTCATCTCAAAAGCTTCTTCATCCGACATCAAACAGCCTGCCATGCGGCCTCCGCGTACAGGATTTGATATTTCAAAAGCGAAAAAGGAACTGGGCTATAAGCCGATGAGCTTCCGCGAAGGATTGAAAGAGATGTTTATTTTCGAATAGGCAGATAAATTTCCGCCATCATACACCTGGCGCTCCCGCCGCCATTTGTTTCTATGGAATAAAGTGGCGAATGAATGATCTTATCGTATTTGTTTAGCCTTGAAAGCTGGGCTTCATTGAGTGATTCATAAGCCTGTGTCGACATTACCAGTAATTTATTTCCGTCCGCGTCATTCACCTGCAGCATATTCCCGGCAAAATGGTTCATCTGCTCCAACGATATTTCTATCAATTCCTTTCCGGAATAGCCGATCGTGCGGATTAATTTTTGCCGTTGTTCATCTGAACGGATGGTATCGAGACAGATGACTACATATCTGTCGGCAACGCACATCATTACGTTAGTATGGTAGATGGCTTTGCCGTTGCCATCGACTGCATCGAAAGCAACTTTGCTGTAATGCATTTTCTCGCAGAAGCGATTCAGTAACTGCTCGTTTGTCCGCAATGAAATACAGGCGTAAGCAAGGCGTTTATCCCTGTCGAGCACCATGCTGCCGGTTCCTTCCAGGAATTTTTCTTCTTTTTCAGCATCGCTCAGGTCGACGATATCATGAACATGAAACCTCTTTTTTACTTTGTCCAATACCTCGGGCTTTCTTTCCAGCCGCCTGTTTTCGGCAAACATCGGATAGAGAATAATATCACCGTTCCGGTGGAACGAGATCCAGTTATTGGGAAAAATGGAATCCGGCGTATGGGGCTCCGGAGTGTCATCTATCACCATTACATCTACAC
>JBGAJL010000110.1:0-14022 GCA_044224935.1 Flavitalea sp. | reverse complement strand
ATCGAACCCGGCAGCGTATTCGGATTACTGGGCCCCAACGGAGCAGGTAAAACCACCCTGATCCGGATGATTACCGGCATACTATTTCCCGATGAAGGAAATATTTTGCTGAACGGGAAAAAATTCGAGCCGCACCGCGATCTGCGCGCAATAGGCTATATGCCCGAAGAGAGGGGGCTTTATAAAAAAATGCGCATCGGGGAACAGGTCATCTACCTGGCCCGCCTGAAAGGTCTCAGCAAGGCCGAGGCGCTGGAAAAAGCAAAGAAATGGTTTACCAAACTTGAAATGCAAAGCTGGTGGAATAAAAAAACCGAGGATCTCAGCAAGGGCATGGGCCAAAAATTGCAATTTGTCGTTACCGTTATACATGAACCTTCTTTAATCATCCTGGATGAACCGTTCAGCGGCCTCGACCCGCTGAATGCCAACATCATTAAAGAAGAAATATACCAGCTATCGAAAAAAGGCAGCAGCATAATTTTTTCAACCCATCGCATGGAACAGGTAGAAGAGATCTGTGACCATATCATCCTGATGAACAAAGGGCAAAAAATTATCGACGGAACCGTGAAGGCCATCCGGCAACAGTATAAAGAAAATCTTTTTTCCTTAACGCTGGACCATATCCCCGATGAGCCCCTGCCGGATGCCTTTGAATTAATATCAAAACAGGACGACCGGCTGATCGTAAAAATCAGGGAGGGATGGCGATCTAATGATATCCTTCAGTATTATCTGCAAAAGGATATCAATATTTCAAGCTTTTATGAAATACTGCCTTCGATGAACGAAATCTTTATCCGCCTGGTAGAAGGCGCCAATCCCTATGCGGGAGGGGTCCCGCGCTTTGCACAAGGGGGAGTGGGCAACAAAAACGAAAGCGAAAAAAAAATTTATGAATAAAACCTGGCTGATCATTAAAAGGGAATATACTACCCGGGTGCGCAACCGTACCTTCCTGTTGTCTACCTTTTTAACCCCGTTGTTATTTGTCGGCTTTATTACCGCAGTAGCCTATATTTCTGCGAAAACAGGTGGCAAAGAAGAGGCCGACACTGAAATAGTGGTGAAAAAAAACAGGATCAATAAAAAAGAACAGTCCGATGTTGCTTACGTTGTTGGATATGGCGGGGGATTCCTGATCTATATTACCCTGTTCATTTACGGTTCGATGGTCATGCGGGGCGTGATGGAAGAAAAAACAAACCGTATCGCGGAAGTAATCGTGTCATCAGTGAAACCCTTTCAGCTGATGATCGGGAAAATTGTGGGGATCGGGGCCGTTGGGCTCACCCAGTTTTTCATGTGGCTGCTGCTGATCATTGTTTTTGCCGGGGCGCTCAATGCTTTTATTCCTCCCGATATTCTTGCAAAAGCAGGTAATGCTGGGCACGGCATGGGAGCCGGAGATCAGGCACAGGAAGCCATGGAAAGCCTGACACGGGTCAGATCCGATTTTGCCGCAGTCAACTGGTGGCTAGTACTGCCGTCATTCGTATTCTATTTCCTGTTCGGCTATTTATTTTATGCATCGATATTCGCAGCGGTGGGCAGCACTGTTAATGAAGATCCGCAGGATGCGCAGAGTCTGATGTTCCCCATCACGATGCCCATCATTTTATCGATCATCATCATGTTTAATTGCATCTCCAATCCCGATGGTTCACTGGCTACCTGGAGCAGCATGATACCTTTCTTTTCACCTGTAGTGATGATGGCGAGAATCCCGTTTGGTGTTCCCTGGTGGCAACTGGTTTTAAGTATGTTTTTGCTGGCGGGAGGATTCCTGTTTACCACCTGGCTGGGCGCGAGGATCTATCGTACGGGAATATTACTGTACGGGAAAAAAGTAACCTGGCGCGAGATCGGGAAATGGCTGATGAGAGCGTAAGGCAGTTGATTTATTCTTCTCACACGGATGGAATAGGAAGAAAGCGGTGTGACAGTGCAGGGGTTTCAGCGCTATATTTTATCATTGGGCAAACATTGTGGCAGACAAGAATTTTATTACACATCCACTTATGGTTCGCATCGGCCTCCTTTCAGACACACATCATTTCCTGGACGACGCTGTTTTTCGCCATTTTGAACAGTGTGATGAGATATGGCACGCAGGGGATTTCGGAACGATCGTCCTGGCTGAGCAGCTTGCGGCCTTCAGGCCCCTGCGCGGCGTATATGGCAATATCGATGGGGCCGATATCAGGAGCGTTTACCCGGAAACATTATCCTGGAGCTGTGAACAGGTTAAAGTATTGATGAAACATATTGGCGGCTATCCTCCAAAGTATACACCTGCTGTCCTGGCTGAAATCAAAACGACATCGCCACGATTATTTATTTCCGGCCACTCGCATATTTTAAAAATCATGTACGATGATAAACATCATTGCCTGCACATGAATCCCGGTGCAGCCGGGCGCCAGGGCTGGCACACAATGCGCACCCTTATCCGCTTCGCCATTGACGGAGATAGTATTAAAGATTGTGAGGTGATTGAGCTGGGAAAAAGAGGTATGTGATGGCCATCGCTCCAGAATAACGAGGTTTCCTGTAACCTGCTTCATGGACTTTACGTCCAAGGGCTGTTATGGCGATAAAAAAATTACAATTCATTCTTGTCCTGGTCACGTTTATAAATTCATTTGCTGTGTCGGCCCAATCGAATGGGGCAAGGATCAGCGGAACAGTGACGGATGATGATCATAAAGCGCTCGGGTCGGCGACCGTTACACTGTTGAGGGGAGAGGATTCTTCGGTGGCCGCAACCGGTATGTCGGATGAAACGGGCAAATTTGAATTTGCAAATATTTCCGGGGGAAAATACCTGGTGTCTGTATCCGCGATAGGTTATCAGTCCTATCATTCACCGGTGCAAATGCTGTCCGGCGCGTCTCCTATCGTTTTAAAAACGATAACACTGGCTGCCCGGATGGAATCGATGGCCGGAGTTGTTATCACTGCAAAAAAACCGCCGATAGAAATAAGGGCCGGCAAAACGCTGGTGAATGTAGATGCCTCACCCACCAACGCCGGTTTGAATGTACTGGAGATCCTTGAAAAATCGCCCGGCGTTTCAGTGGATAACGATGGCAATGTGAGCCTGAAAGGAAAAAGCGGAGTGCTGATCTTAATAGACGGAAAGCAAACTTACCTTTCCGGGACACAGTTAGCGGCGCTCTTAAAAAGTATGCAGGCCAGTTCGCTCGACCAGATCGAAATTATGACCATTCCTCCTGCAAAATATGATGCCTCGGGCAACGCCGGCGTTATCAATATCAAAACCAAAAAGGGCACCATGAAGGGTATGAACGGCAACCTCAGCCTGACCTATAACCAGGGCTACTATCCCAAATACTTCGCCGGCGCCAGTTTCAATTATCGTAATAACAGGCTAAACCTGTTTGGCAGCTACGATGGCGGTCAGTGGAAGGGAATGGGAGCGCTTAATGTTAACCGTAATTTTTACCAGGATAATGTGTTGTCGGGCCGGTCCGACCAGGTTACCAACCAGCGCAACAAAAACAACTGGAACAATCTTAAACTCGGCCTCGACTACAATATCACTGAAAAAGATGTGCTGGGCGTAGTGGCTACAAGTAATATCAACCCATCGAGAAACTGGCAAAACAGTGTTTCTAACTTACGTGATGCGGATGAGAAAATTAATACAGTGCTTCTTTCTGATGCTTACAACGGGAATAACGCCAGAAACATAAATACCAATCTGAATTACAAACACCGTTTTGATTCAACGGGCAGGGAATTCACCATGGACCTTGACCAGGGGTATTATAAAAGCAAAGGCACCAATCTTCTCACCACCAGGATTTGTGATTCGGACCACGCGCAACTGGGAAACACGATTGTGCTGGAAGGCAACCTGCCTTCAATTATAAAGATCTATGCCGCAAAAGCGGATTATGTTCATCCGTTAAAGAAAAATCTCAAGCTGGAGGCAGGAGTGAAAACCAGTTTTGTAAACACTGATAATGATGTGCTTTATCAGCGGAACACAGGCGCCGGATGGGAAATTGACGACCAAAGAACAAATCATTTTATCTACAAAGAGAACGTTAATGCTGCTTACGCCACCATTACATCCAACATAAAAAAATGGGAATTCACCGGGGGGTTGCGTATGGAAAACACGAATGCCAGCGGCACGCAGCAGCAAAACGATTCCAGTTTCAAACGGAATTATACTAATTTATTTCCGAGTGCCGGTGTGGCTTACAACATCAATGAAAAAAATCAGCTGAGCTTTGCCTATAGCCGCAGAATAAGAAGGCCGGACTATCAGGATCTGAATCCTTTTATTTTCTTCCTCGACTCTTTAACTTATGGGCAGGGTAATCCTTACCTGCAACCGGAATTTTCGAACAGGGTGGAAATAAATCATACCTATAACAAGTTCTTCACTACAACGATCAGCTTTACGCAAACGGATAACATCATTACGGAAATGCTGAAGCAGAATACAGAAAAGAAGAGCACGTTTCAAACCAAAGAAAATTTCAGCCGGATGCAGCAGGCGGGTCTTTCCATATCGGCAAACAGGCAGTTGACAAAATGGTGGAGCCTGAATCTTTATGCAGGTGTGTTTTACAAACATTATAACGGCCTTTATAATGATGGAATGAATAATGTTCCGGTGCAGATCGACCTGAGCAACTTTGATGGTAACCTGACAAACAGTTTCACCTTTGCGGACACATGGGCGGCTGAGCTTAGCGGATGGTTCAATTCCAGCCCTTCGGAAGGGTTGCTTATAGCTGGTCCTATGGGCGCCGTCAACTTTGCGCTCTCCAAACAGATGCTGCAAAAGAAAGCGACGTTTAAGTTAGGCGTTCGCGATATTTTTCGCAGCTCAAATTTCAGTGGTTACTCGCGTTATGCTGATGTGGATATTCATGTTGCCAATGATAACAGGAAAGATAACCGGCAGTTTATTCTTTCTTTCACTTATAAGTTTGGGAAAAGCAGTATTGCCCCTGAACGCCGTCATAGCGGTGGCGCAGGTGAGGAACAAAGCAGGGCAAAAAGCGGCAGTTGACACGCTTATTTGTTGGGTGTTTCAATATGGTGATTTCAGTGATTGCATGTTGGTGCTTCATTGATGGTAGAGGAGGTGAATACTCAGCACAATTTTTCCCTAACTTCATCTCCGTAAAATTGCACACCCCTGCTTAAAACCGATAAAATATTCCAACCGTCACTGGTCCTTTCTCTTCTTTGCATTATCGGCATGGACGGCTTTAGCCAGGCACTGCCTACATTACCTGTCAAACCTAAACAGGAAGCGTCTAAGCCAAAGCCTGTTCGCAAACTGAAACCTGTTGAGCGGCCTGCTGTACCGGCGCAGGCCAAACTGCCCGATATGGTGGTGATAGAAGGCGGCACATTTAGCATGGGCAGCACTGATGGCGAGTATTATGAAAAGCCGCTGCATCAGGTAACGTTAAACAGTTTTAGCATTGGCAAATACGAAGTGACCTTTGATGAATATGACGCTTTCTGCAATGCCACCGGGCATACCAAACCATCTGACATGTTCTGGGGGCGGGGCAACCATCCGGTGATCGAGGTAAGCTGGAAAGATGCGGCAGCCTATTGTAACTGGTTGAGTAATAAAACGGGTAAAAACTACCGGCTGCCCACGGAAGCGGAATGGGAATATGCGGCTCGTGGCGGCAACAAAAGTAAGGGCTATACATATAGTGGCAGCAACAGGATAATGTAGCTATGCCTGTATAAAAACAGCAGTAGTACCACCCACCTGTGGTGTGTCAGAAGCAGGCGAATGAGCTGGGATTGTATGATATGACGGGTAATTTGCGGGAATGGTGCAGCGACTGGTACGATGATATTTATTACAGCAACAGCCCCACGCAAAATCCGCAGGGGCCTGCGAGTGGTACTAATCGTGTTCTTCGCGGTGGCAGTTGGAACGACTTGCCGAGGGAATGCAGCGTGACTGATCGCAGGCACTGCAACAAGCCGGATTATAAAGACATCATTATCGGCTTTCGCATAGCCTGTTCCCTGTAGTTTGGAAAGGCCTCCATCCTTTTGCTGAGCAAAGGCTTACAGTTTACCCGTTGATGCAGCGGGAAATTTTTCTGCAAAAGATTGCCGGTTATATTCCTTCGTAAGAATTTAATGAAGATCAGTTTGATCCATCAATGGATCGTATGGCTGTATCCCAACAGCACCGTGGCAGCGCCCGTGTTGTTTCTTCCGTTTGACGATTCTTTTTGAATCGGGATCAGCCCATAGTTGCCGCCAACCGTAAGAGCGATTTTATTGAGCCTGGCAGCGCCTAAGGCATAGCTTAGCCCGATATTGCCATCGATCCCCACATTGATCTCATGAAGATCATTGTCGATGTTCGTAGTGGCGTCGAATGACTGCGCGCCCAGAGGAAGGGGTTGCTGATCTTTATCATCTAAATAAATATTGCTGTTGCCACGGGTAACCTGCCTGGCGGAAAGCAATATTCCTACAAAAGGTCCCGCGGCGACGCTGAACCGCAACGGACTTTCCCCTAAAGCCCAGCCCAGCTTCGCAAGAATGGGAATTCTTAAGTAATTGATTTTTGCTTCACTTTTATAGTCTGCATATAGATACGGCGGCGCTTCTATATTCTGCGACTGGAAATATGCGGCGATCTGGGGAGTGGTGGGAAAAGCCTGCAGCCCGTTTTTCTTGCCTCCCTGCGAAGAGTACAATAGCTTACCTTCTATTGAAAACAGTTTAGTGATATGATACTCGCTGGTGAGCCCGAATTCCGCTCCCAGCCTCGAACTGTATCCTGCACTTACTGGAGTGCCCGACGAGCCTCCGGATGTGAGGTTTGGAACACTAAGGCCACCTGCCACACCCAAATCAAACTGGGCACTTGCCGTTAATGAAATAATTGCAAAAAGAGACGCGAACGCTGCTTTGATTAATGTAAGTTTCATGGCAAATTGATTTATTTACTATTAACAAACAGGTTCAAGGAGATACGAAGGTAATACTATGTAAGACGTTAAAGAGAAGGTTTATAATAATTCACCTTCCACAGATCGTAACGTTTGCATTGTTCTTTCAGGCGCGGTGCGAATGTTTTCCAGTCACGCAATTCTTTAGGGCTCCATAACACCTCGCTTAATGCGCTCATCCTCGGGAAAATCATGTATTCCACCTTATTGTCATTGCCAATGTATTCGGTCCAGACATTTGCCTGGGCGCCCATTATGTATTTTCCCTGGGCGCTGTCGAGTTGTTTGGGAATCGGCTCATAGCTATATACCTTTTCAACCGTAGTAAACCCACCTATCGTCAGCGAATCATCATTTTTTACCTGTGAATGATCGAAATACACATAATTTCCCGGTGTCATGATTACCTGGTGCTGCTGTTTCGCCGCTGCGATGCCTCCATCTTCCCCGCGCCAGCTCATTACTATTGCATTGGGAGCCAAACCTCCTTCCAGTATCTCGTCCCAGCCGATTAAGGTGCGGCCCTTTGCATTCAGGTATTTTTCCATTCGATGGATAAAATAGCTCTGCAACTGGTGCTCATCTTTCAGGCCTTCCTTTTTAATTCTTTCCTGGCAGCGCGGGCATATTTTCCAGTTATTTTTTGGCGCCTCATCACCACCTACATGGATATAGGAAGAAGGAAACAGTGTCATCACTTCATCGAGCACATCCTGTAAGAAGGTAAACGTACTGTCTTTGCCTGCGCAAAAGATATCGTCAAACACTCCCCAGGTTTCCTGCACTTTCTTTCCCGTTTTTTGCTGACTTCCTGTGGAAGGATGCTCGGGGATTTTCGTTTCCTTTTCAGGAAAGCAACTAAGCCAGGGATAGGCTGCAATTGCAGCGGAAGAATGGCCCGGCATCTCTATTTCGGGGATAACGGTAATATAGCGTTTTGCAGCATAGGCCACCACTTCTTTTATCTCTTCCTGTGTGTAATATCCGCCATACCGGGTGTTGTCATTGGAAGTTCCCGGGTAATGGCCCACGATCGTTCCGTCCCTGTAGCCGCCAACCTCGGTAAGTTTTGGATATTTTTTTATTTCGATTCGCCATCCCTGGTCATCGGTCAGGTGCCAGTGAAAATAATTCATCTTATGCAGCGCGAGGAAATCGATATATTGTTTTACAAAGGAGACGGTAAAAAAATGCCGGCATACATCAAGGTGCATACCCCGGTATGCGAACCGCGGCCGGTCGGTGACTTGTACATAAGGAACAGAAAGGCCATTCGCTTTGTCGGCCGGCAACAATTGCAGGAGAGACTGCACTCCATAGAAAACGCCCGGTGCGTCATTCCCCTCAATATAGATTCCTTTCTTTTTTATATATAATTTGTAGCTGCCTGCTGGGTTGCCGTTTTTTTGTATGTTTAGATAGATAGTATTTTCTTTCGAGCGGCCGTCGCCGGTATTGAGATGAAGAGTATAAAACCGTTGCAGATAATCTTTGAGAAAGCTGGCACAGTTTTGAAGTTCCTCGCCTGAGCATACAATTTTGGTATCGGCATTGATGCTATAATTACCGGCGCTTTTCGGAAGGGTTACTTCTGCCGGCTGCGGAATAATATTTATCTGTGCAGGGGCACAATAGAAAATAAGAAGAACAATTATCAAAAGACCTGATTTCTTTATCATAACCTCTGATTTGAATTCGTGAACTGCTAAATTAGGTGAGCTTTATAATAAATGATAAAAAAAATTGACAGCTAACCCAATCCTAAAATACTTACAAAGCATGAGAAAGCAATGAATGGGAAAAACGTACTATTGTAATTTGAAAGTTTAACTTTCAGATTATACGAATTTTACGTTCTGGCGGCCAGGATAGAAAGTGGAACTTTGAATATGAACACCGATGAAAATATTATGGAAATACCTGAAGCCTCACCGCGCACTTATTTTTGCGTCGCTTGTGCTGGCTGCCATTGCACAGTTGCTGAACCTGCTCGACCCGGTGATCTTCGGGAAAATTATTGATCGGTACGCGACTAATAAATATCATTTGTCAGAGCCCGAACTGGTGCGGGGTATCGTCTCCTGGCTTCTGATTGCGCTTGGCGTGGCGGTGGCGGCAAAATTATTCAAAGCTGCGCAGGACTATATTACAAGAAAAGCAGTGGCCCGCTTTGGCATGCACGTGTTTAACGACGGGCTTAAGCAAACCCTGCGCCTTTCATTTCAGGAATTTGAAGAAAGCCGCAGCGGCACTACGCTTTCCGTTCTTCAGAAAGTAAAAACCGATGCCGAACGGTTCATCAATTCTTTTATTAATGTGCTTTTTTCTTCACTTGTAGGTGTGGGATTTTTAATCTGGTACAGTGTCAGCAGGAACTGGTTGCTGATACCCGTTTTCTTTGTCGGGATCGTTTTATTAGGATCACTGACAGGATTATTATCTAAAAAGATAAAAAGCATACAGCGATCCATTAACAGGCAGACAGACCGCCAGGCGGGCGTCATCACGGAAAGTCTTAGAAATATCGAATTGGTTAAGAGTCTTGGCCTGACCTTTCCCGAAATCAGGCGATTGAATGAGCAGACTTTAAAGATATTTGATCTTGAAATGCTGAAAGCAAGGAAGGTAAGCCTATTGTCTTTCCTGCAGGGTAACATGCTCAATTTGCTGAAGCAATCTATATTATTTATCCTTTTGTGGCTGATCTTTAGAAAGGTATTGACCACCGGTGAACTGATTGCGATGCAGTTTATTTCCACAGCGATCTTTACCCCCTTGCAGGATCTTGGAAATATGATCGTGCTGTACCGCGAAGCGGATGCTTCTCTGAAAGGCTTTGACAGGTTGATGAATAAACCCGTGGAGCAACGCCCGGATAATTCTGTCGGGCTGGATACGCTGGAAAGGCTTCAGTTTGATAAAGTCGTGTTCAGGCATAAGACTGCCGGTTATAATGCAATTGATGGAATCTCTTTTGCCATTAACGCGGGAGAAACGATAGCTTTTGTGGGGCCGTCGGGATCAGGCAAGTCAACGCTTGTGAAGCTGCTTGTAGGTTTATATACTCCTGTAAGCGGAGAGATTTATTTTAACGGAATTGATTCCCGCCAGATACGTTACAATCCGTTACGGCGGCAGATAGGTTTTGTAACGCAGGATACCCAACTTTATGCGGGATCTATTCGTGATAATTTACTTTTTGTGAAGCCGAATGCCACAGATGAAGAAATAAAAGAAGCGTTGCAAAAAGCCTCTGCACTAAACCTGGTGGCCAAAGCATCGCACGGGCTGAATACTATGCTGGGAGAGAGCGGTATGAAACTATCGGGAGGCGAGAAGCAGCGGCTGTCGATCGCGCGTGCCTTATTACGTCGCCCGCAGCTGTTAATATTCGATGAAGCGACTTCGGCCCTGGATTCTTTAACCGAAGAAGAGATTACTGCTACCATCAGGAAGATATCAGAAAATAAACAGCAGATGAGCATACTTATAGCCCATCGGCTATCGACAATTATGCATGCCGATGTAATATATGTGTTAGAGAAGGGGAAGATAACAGAGAGGGGTACCCATAGTGAATTACTGGAGCTGAAAGGGTTGTATTATTCTATGTGGCGGCAGCAGGTAGGAGAGCGCAGGTGAAAGCTGCCGAACGGTTTCTCACATGGTTAGGTGAGCTTTAACATTTCACTAATAAACAATTGCCTGCGATTCTCTTCTGATATGCCAAATAAAAACAACGATTATGAAAACCTTTTTACTCCTCGCATTCGCAACAACAATCGGTTTCGCTGCCAGTGCGCAATACAAAGATTTTAATAATTACAATCAGCGTCCACCAACGCGCGATCATCGCCTCGATAAAAATTACAATAATAAGCGGTCAATGGAAATGCGCCTGGCTGAAATTAACAGGGATTATGACAATAGAGTGGATATCATCCGGCATCGTTCGGCCATGCGGGCCAGGGATCGCCGGCAGCAGATCAGGCAAATAGAAAAAGAAAGGGCATTGGCTTTGCGCAATTGCCGCGATAATTATTCGATGCCTTATGCATCAGGTTATGCGGTTCCTCCCGCAAAACCGTCTGTGGGAATCACAGTACATTTCGGGTTCTGAAAATGCATATACAGATCGATTAAGGGCTGGAAAATCCAGCCCTTTTTTATGCTTTATGGTTGTCCCGGCTGCCGCTGGCAAGAATAATATTTTTCACAGCTCCCGTTTCACATTCAGTACAAAATCCTGATTGGTGCCTGCCATGGCTGCGATTTCCGGAATGGTGTGGTTGGTATGCTTCAAGAGATAGCTCACGAATTCTTTTAATGTTTCAGATCTGCCTTCCAACTTCCCAGCCTTTCTTCCTTTTTGAAAGCGATAGTCTTTTCTGATGTCGACAATAATTGGCATAAGTTCTTTTTGTTGAATGATGAAATGCTGAATGCTTCTGCCTCTCAATAAAGAAATCATTTCCAATTCTTCCAGCCTTTCCAATAATTCTGATTCGGATACTGTCAATCGCTGCAATTTAGAAATTATTTTTTTTACTGTCAATTCCTGTTCTTCATCCCTTCCTGCCAGCATCGCCAGAATAATTTCCCGCGGGTTATCGGATTCCAGAAATAATCCGGAATCCATATCCCGGATGTCGAGCAATTTAAACGCATAATGATTGCCGTTCCGGGAAAGGCTGTTTTTCATTTTCATCTTTTTATTACCCACATAAATCACTATGCTGATAACTTCCTTTTCATACATCCATTCCAATGTGTAATCATAGGCTGCCATCCGGTTGACCATCCTCGGATCGTTGGTGCTTTGAAATTCCAGGTGAAGTAGAACCGATCACCCCTTCACCGGTTCAACTGAATAGATATTGTCGGTTTCTTTTTCTATAACCGTTTTCCTGGTCTTAGGAGGCAATGGCATAATAGACAGAATCGGTTCAGGGAAAATACCAGTTTGTAACCGTACTTTATCCCGTCCGGCTTTCACGTGAGCATATATTTTTCTAATTTTACCGGAATAGTTAGGCGAATTTTGACGGATAATGAATTATACAATGAGAAAAACCTGCTGGCAGATATCGAAAACGGAAACGAAGCTGCCTTCCGCACTATCCTGAATCTGTATTGGGATAAAATGTATGGCAACATCCTGTATCACTGCAAACAACCGGATCTTGCTGCTGAACTCACCCAGGATCTTTTTATGGCTATCTGGCAAAACCGGACGAAACTCCACGAAATAGAAAATTTCGAAGCCTATCTCTACGCTATCGCCCGAAACCTCGTGCTTGCTGCCCTGCGGAAAAAACTGCTGCCGGTAGTGGATACAGATCCATTTGACAGCTATTTTACAGACGATGGCTTCACGGGCGTAGACCTGCTGGAATTAAAAGAGCTTCAGTCGGTGATCAGCAAAGCCATAAACGAACTGCCTCCGCAGATGAAGGAGGCGTTCATCCTATCCCGCGTGCAGGGGTTGAGTCATGATCAGGTGGCCGGGAAAATGAAGATATCCCGGTTCAGTTCCCAGACCTATGTAGCCCGGGCTACTGTCCGGCTCCGCAGTGTACTGGCCCGGTACGAAGCAGGAATGGGCTTTTTATTACTGATTTCTTACCTGCTATAAATATTTTTTTCACACGTATTAACCGGGTCTTTTGGTGCATCTCTATTAGCCTGCGGGCCGCATTCATGCCTGACGTCAATTTGGAAAACGATAAACTGGCTATATTATTCGAGCAATATCTTTCGGGCCGCATGAGCCGAGCCGAAAGAACAGAATTGCGTATCCTGCTGCAGGATCCCGCCAATCAGGAATATTTTGAAAACCTGGTCAATAGCTCACTATCCGAGCGACGCAATCCTCCTGTGGCAGATCCGGATAAAGACATACATATCCAACACCTATTAGACAAAATACATACCCAGCCTGCACCAGCTTTATCGCCGGTGCGCATTTTGAAAACTAACCATCAGCAACGTTCAGCGTGGTTCCGCTCAGGCCGGAACTTACGCTGGGCTGCCGCTGCAGTTATTCTATTAATGATAGGCGCCGGTTCTTACCTCTGGCTACAATTGTCCCATACCGGTCAACCCCTTGCAACAGCCGGCAATGGCGCCGGCTTTGAAAACGTTGAAGCCGCAAAAGATAAGGCCATCCTCACGCTTTCCGATGGTTCGACTGTGGCGCTCGACGATACCGGGAACGGAACCATTGCCCGCCAGGGAAACACGCAGATCGTAAAACTGGCTAACGGCCGGATAATTTATAATCCTGATCCTTCGCTGCCGGTTAACACGGAAATGAACACGATGAGCACTCCCGCCGGCGGTAAATATCAATTGACGCTACCCGATGGCACACGCGTATGGCTGAATGCTTGCAGCTCCATTACGTTCCCCGTTGCTTTTACAGGTAATGAAAGAACGGTGAAAATTACCGGAGAAGCCTATTTCGAAGTGGCCGCGGATAAGACCAGGCCATTCTCCGTAACTAAAGAAAATACCCGGATACTGGTGCTGGGAACAGATTTTAACGTGAATTCCTATGACGATGAAAAAAATCTGAAGATTACATTATTAAACGGCAGCGTTAAAATTTCCAATGCAAAAAACAGAAAATCAGCGCTGCTTGTCCCGGGGCAACAGGCCCAGTTGAACGATGAAAGCCTGCTTATCATTAATGGTGCGGACATTGCCAGGGTGATGGCATGGAAAAACGGCCTGTTTAATTTTGAAGACGCTTCATTCGATGAGGTAATGCGACAGGTGAGCCGCTGGTATAATATAAAGGTGACATACGAAAAGGGTGTTCCCAATATTCAGCTATGGGGAAAAATGAGCAGGAACACCAATCTTTCGGGGCTATTGAAGAATTTAAAAGATGTAGGAGTAAAATACAGGGTTAATGAAGAAAAACGGGAGCTGACTATTCTACCGGAATAATAATCTGAATCAGAATAAAAAGTTTGCTGAATAAAAAATCCGGATTCTGCGGGCAGGCAGAACCCGGTGAAGGTTCAGC
>JBGAJL010000002.1:0-107187 GCA_044224935.1 Flavitalea sp. | reverse complement strand
CTATTCGATTGCGTCGGCAGCTGTGGCTGCCCATGAATGCGGGCACGCCGTGCAGCATGCCAACGCCTACAGCTGGCTGACCATGAGGAGTAAGCTGGTGCCGGTGGTGCAGTTCAGTTCAGGTATCGTGCAGTGGGTATTGCTGGGAGGGGTGTTGATGATCAATGCGTTCCCTCAGCTGTTGCTGGCGGGCATCATCCTTTTCGCGTTAACTACCTTGTTTTCTGTGATAACGCTGCCTGTCGAATTTGACGCGAGCCGCAGGGCGCTGGCCTGGCTGGATTCGTCCCGTATGCTGACCCCCGCTGAATATCCAAAAGCCAAGGATGCGCTGAAATGGGCCGCATTGACCTACGTGGTTGCGGCGCTGGCTTCAATAGCTACTCTCGTTCAGTATATTATGATATTTCTTGGCGGTAACCGGAGGAACTGATCTGCAGTTTCACGCAAAGCAGCGAAGAAAGCACAAAGAATTTCTTTGCTCCTCCTGGTTTTCCCTTTGCGTCTTTGCGTGAAACCTGAAAATCATAATTTAATCTCTTCGTCGTGACTATCAAAGAAATGGAACTCGGTAAGATGATAGTTGGTGTTTTCGCGGATCCTGATCTTCTGCCCATATTTCCATCTCCATTTCCAGACCTTCGATCTCAGGAACAGGCTTCCCTTGGTGAAATAAGAGAATAGTATGGGGTGAACGACCAGTGTGAGGTCCTTATGCTGATGTGTAACGAGATAGCTGATATTTTTTTCTATTTCATCTTCCAGCAATAATGTAGAAGAAATCTTACCCGTACCGTTACAGGTGGGGCAGACTTCCTGCGTATTGATATTCATTTCCGGTTTCATACGCTGCCGGGTGATCTGCATCAATCCGAATTTGGTAATGGGAAGAACGGCATGCTTGGCCCTGTCGGTATGCATGAATTCCTCCATCGCTTCCATCAGCTTTCGCTTGTTATCGGGAAGCTTCATGTCGATAAAGTCGACTACAATGATCCCGCCCAGGTCGCGAAGGCGCAATTGCCTTGCGATCTCCGCTGCAGCTTCCAGGTTGGTTTCAAGTGCATTTTGTTCCTGGTTATTGCTTACGCTCTTATATCCGCTGTTTACATCGATAACATGAAGCGCTTCGGTGTGTTCGATGATCAGGTAGGCGCCGCTGTGCAGGTTAACCGTTTTGCCAAACGTGGCTTTCACCTGTTTGGTGATACCATACTGGTCGAAGATGGGCAGGCCGTTATTATAATAGGAAACAATCTCCGCTTTTTCAGGAGCGATACGCTGGATATAATTTTTTGTATCGTTGTAGATGTTCCGGTCGTTCACCACGATCTTGTTGAAATCCTCGTTGAGAAGATCGCGAAGCATCGAAGTGGTCTTGGTCTGTTCACTCAGCACTTTTGCAGGGGCGACTGCTTGCCTAAGGTTTTTCTGGATCAGTTTCCAGGTCTCTTCGAGCATACTGAGGTCTTCATGCAGTTCTGCCGTATTCTTTCCTTCCGCTGCCGTACGCACGATCACGCCAAAGTTTTTTGACTTGATCGATTCCACGATTTTCTGCAGGCGTTTTCTTTCGTCTGCGGAATGGATTTTGCGCGATACTGCAACGATATCATTAAATGGAGTGATAACAACGAACCGGCCCGGGAGAGAGAGTTCGCAGCTAAGGCGGGGGCCTTTGGCGGCGATGGGTTCTTTTAAAATCTGTACTAATATATTCGGCTTACCGCTTAGTACTTCGTTGATCTTTCCCGTTTTGATGATTTCGGGCTCTACATGAAAGTTACCAAAATCAAAGCCATCGGGACTGTTGTCGTTAATAGCCTGCTGGGTGAATTTGAGGAGCGAGCGTGCATAAGGGCTCAGGTCGGTATAATGGAGAAAAGCGTCTTTCTCAAAACCAACGTCCACGAATGCAGCGTTCAGGCCCGGAATAAGTTTTTTTACTTTTCCAAGATAAAGATCACCTACGGCGAAGCTTGCATCTGTTTTTTCGTGATGCATCTCCACCAGCTTTTTATCTTCCAGCAGGGCTATCTCAACGCCCAGAGGTGCAGCATTTATAATTAATTCCTTGTTCAAGCGTAATGACTTTTACGTCTAACCATCACCACCGCCCGTCTAATATATTAGAAAATCCTAGCGGCTTTTCTTCTTGTGACGGTTTTTTCTCAGTCTTTTTTTACGCTTGTGCGTCGCTATTTTATGACGCTTTCTTTTTTTACCACAAGGCATAATTTTACCAATGATTTAGTTAAACAATGTTTTTAAAATTCGGTTTAATGAGTTGATATAGCGAGTCGCGATTAAGCAACAGGTTATTTCTTCAGCGACTCAATCCGCGTGTTGATGTCTTTTAAAATTTCCGGGTTACCGATATAACTTTTCACTGCTTCATACCATTTTACCGCGTTGGCTTTATCGCCTTTTCTTTCATAAGCATCGGCCAGCATGAATTTTACCTCAACATTATCGGGTTGCTTTTCAGCAACCAGCGTAAGCCTTTCGATGGCGCGGTCGTACTGACCCGATATCAATCCGCCTACACCCAGCATATATTGTGCATACATGTTGGAAGGGTCCCGCTGCGCTACTTCCCGGATCATTGCAATGCCCTCCATCGGGTTGTCGGTAATGTCGCCAAAAATGTAGCAGCTTCCGAGACCGACTTTAGTAGAATCATTGCCGGGATTCAGTGCTAAAGCCTTTTCAAATAACTCTTTGGACTGCATGGCCATCCATCTTTTCAACCCTTCTTCCCGCTGTCCGCGCGCGTTCTCTAAAAAGAAACGGGCAGCAAAGGTGAGACTTTTTTCAGAATTTTCCAACTTGGCGGCGGCAGCGGTATAATAGGCGAATGGAAGAAGGAGATGGGCGCTGTCTTTATAGTAATTGGCCAGTTGCCTGTAAACCTTTACCTGCTGGTCCTTCACATCACCGCGTACTACGGCGTTTTCCAGCTCTGAAACCTTCGATTGCTGTTCGGGTGTCAACTGTGCTTTGGAGGCCTGAAGCAGTTTGTCGATATCGAAATCAGATTTCTTTACTTCCGTTGCGGCTGCGCCATTAGCGGCTGTTTTCTTTGGGGGAATGGTCTTTCCAAAGAAATAAATAATACAGAATAATGCCGTTGCGCCGGCAATGACAATAAGTTGTTGCTTTTTCAATCCATCAGTTTAAACCGCGAATTTACATTTCATCATCGGGGTTTGCCTGATCTTCTTTTACAGATTGCAATTTTTTGACTTCAGCCACAAATTCCTTGGCTGGTTTGAAGGCAGGAATAAAATGCTCGGGGATGTGAACCGCTACATTTTTTTTAATGTTCCTTCCGATCTTTGCAGCTCTTTTTTTCGTAATAAAACTGCCGAATCCCCGGATATAAATGTTTTCACCCTGAGAAAGAGTATCCTTAACCTCTTTGAACATCGTTTCGAGGGTAACCAAAACATCAACCTTGGGAATACCTGTTTTTTCAGATATTTGGTTAACGAGGTCCGCTTTTCTCATATATTGAAATTTAATCTTTAGGAACTAATTAAGGCAAAAGCCACAAAATCAATCCATTAATGAAATTAAAAGTTAATTCTCATAAAAGCAAGAAATTGTAAATAATTGATAATGAATTTCCTTAATCCCGGTCCCGATGCAGCCTGATTTTACACTTAACCTCCTGGAATGGAACGCGGTCTCCAACCGGCGCCAGATGCCCTGGAAAGGCGAAACTGACCCTTACCGGATCTGGCTTAGCGAGGTGATCCTGCAGCAGACCCGGGTAGAGCAGGGATGGGCGTACTACGAAAAATTTATCCGTGCGTTCCCCACCGTTCGCCACCTGGCCGCTGCGCCGGAGGAGAAGGTCTTTAAAATGTGGGAGGGCCTCGGCTACTACAGCCGTTGCCGGAACCTGCTGGAGACAGCAAAATATATCGACCGCGAGCTTGGGGGCGTGTTTCCGGACTCTTATGCAGAGATCGTGAAGCTGAAAGGCATCGGCCCCTATACGGCGGCGGCCATATCTTCCTTTGCTTTCAATGAGAAAAAAGCGGTGGTGGATGGAAACGTTCAGCGCGTGCTCGCCCGTTATTTTGGCGTTTCAACTCCTGTCGATTCCACGCAGGGTAAAAAATTGTTTGCTGTGCTGGCCCAGTCGCTGATAGATGAAAAGCTCCCGGGCATTTATAACCAGGCTATCATGGATTTTGGCGCCACGGTATGCCGGCCGAAAAATCCTTTGTGCAGCAGCTGCGTGCAGGTGCGGGATTGTGAGGCGTTCCGGCACGCTTCAGTGGGGCTGTTGCCGGTGAAGGAAAAAAGTGTAAAGATGCGTTCGCGCTGGTTTTATTATTTCATCATTGAAGTGGGCGATAGCGTATATGTGCGTCAGCGCCGGGAAAAAGATATCTGGCAGAGTCTGTTTGAATTTGTATTACTGGAGAAAGATGAACCGGATGATGATCCTTCGGGAGCGTTTCTGACTGAATTTCTTCAGCAGCCGTTTTCGGTTAAAAGTGCCAGCGCACCGCTCTCGCAGCAGCTCAGCCACCAGCGTATCCACGGACGGTTTTACCGGGTGACGCTTTCTTCCGCGCTATCGCTGCCCGGTGGTTATAAGCTGGTTAAAAAAACGGCTCTCGGTGATTACGCATTTCCAAGGTTCATCAATTCTTACCTGGAAGAGTACGCCTGAAAAACGTTTCGGCTACCGCGAAAACATCAGTGTCTGACCGTTTAATTACCCCGGCGGAACCGCTTAATTATTTGCATGTATATGTCCGAAAAAAATTAACTTTAAGAAGGCGAAATACGGGAGGCGATTATTAACATTCAAACCTAGCAAAATGAGAGGAGTAAACAGGGTGATGCTGATAGGAAATTTGGGTAGGGACCCCGACGTTCAACATCTCGAAGGAAACATTGCAGTGGCTAAATTTCCGCTTGCCACTACCGAAACTTTTAAAGACAGGGCCGGAAAATTAATTTCTCAAACTGAATGGCATACAGTGGTTTTATGGCGCGGCCTTGCAGAACTTGCTCAAAAATATCTGCATAAGGGTAGCCTTGTTTACATCGAGGGGCGACTTCGTACGCGCAGTTGGGAAGATAAAGATGGAAACAAGAAATTTGCAACGGAAATCGTTGGAGATAATTTAATCATGCTTGACAAGAGGATCGATGGCGCCGGGCATCCGAATGGCGGCTCGCATGAAGGCATTGAAGGATTTAATCCTGATATACCCCCGCTGGGCGATGCGGCACAGGATCTTCCTTTCTGATTGATTCATATATTTGCGGCTTGGAAAACCAACTAACGTTCGACTTTTGCAATATCGTTCACCCCTTGCTTCTTGTGGCCAATACACAGGCCACAGTACTGCTGGCATTGTCGGTGATCGTTTTTCTTATTCTTTCCTTTTTTATTTCAGGAGCGGAGGTCGCTTTCTTTTCATTAACCTATCGTGACGTGAACCTGTTGAAAACAAAACAGGATTCCGGCTGGAAGCGTATTGCCAATCTGCTGGAAGAACCGAAAACGCTGATGGCTTCATTGATTATTGCCAACAGCCTCGCGAATATTGCAGCTATCATCCTGCTGAATGTTCTTATCGACCAGGTGCACGTGCTCGATGAAGTGCTTATCTGGCAAAAAATTGTCATACTCGCTATCAAGATCGTCTTTATCACTTCGGTACTGCTGCTTTTCGGAGAGATACTTCCCAAAGTGCGGGCGACACAAAATAATCTTCGCTTTGCGTATGAAGCTTCCTATCTCGTTGAAATTTTATACTACCTGTTCAATCGTATGGCCACAAGGCTGATGAACATGTCCGACAGGATAGAAAAGTTTCTTGGCGGCCGTGCTTCGCGGGCTTATTCGCAACAGCAGCTCGAGGCGGCTATTAAATCGACCGTTGCCGAAGAAGAAGAGCAACGCATACTTTCGGGAATTTATCGTTTCGGTGATATTACCGTAAAACAAATCATGCGCACCCGCCTTGATGTGAGCGGAGTCGATTTTACTCTTTCCTTTGCCCAATTGAAAAACCGGGTGGAAGAACTGCATTACTCGAGGCTGCCGGTGTACAAGGGAAGCCTTGATGATATAGTTGGTATTATCAACACAAAGGATCTGCTGTTATACCTGAACGAACCGGATGATTTTAACTGGCATACCCTTATGCGGACGCCATATTTTATTCATGAGCAAAAATATATTGAAGACCTGCTGAAGGATTTTCAAACGAAGCGCATACATTTTGCCGTGGTAGTGGACGAATTCGGGGGAACAAGCGGCATCGTGACCCTGGAAGACATACTCGAAGAAATTATCGGTGATATACGGGATGAATTTGACGAAGATGAAAGTACGGTCAAAAAGATCGACAACAAGACGTTTATTTTCGACGGAGGAGTTATGCTCAATGATGTCTGTTCGGCTATGAACCTCTCCCCGGATACATTCAGTTCAGTGAAAGGAGAGAGTGATTCGCTGGCGGGCCTGATACTGGAAGTAGCAGGAGAAATTCCCAAAGCCAACGATGTGGTGAAAGCAGGCGATTTTGATTTCCTGATTATGGAAGTAGACAAGAACAGGATCAAAAAAGTAAAGGTAACCGTCAATACCGGCGAATAATGATAAAGCACAAACCGATCGGCAAATTCTTTTTGTTTTTTCTTATTTTGATTTCTGCCAGTTGCAACAGCGACTACACGATCCGGCAGAAAGGTTATTTCCGGATCGATCTTCCAAAGCATAGTTACCAGTTATTCGATAAGCCCGGGTATCCCTATTCGTTTGAATATCCTGTTTATTCGAATGTGGTGCAGGACAGCACTTTTTTTGAGGACAAACCTGAAAATCCTTACTGGATCAATATCGATTTTCCTTCGTTGAACGGTAAAATATATATGAGCTATAAAAAGATAACCGGCAATAATTTTGATAAGCTTGTGGATGATGCGTTTAAACTAACCTATAAGCATAGTTCGAAAGCTACCGGTATCAGGGACTCGCTCATGCATACGCCGAACGGCATTGCCGGTATCTATTTTAAAGTCGGAGGCAACGCTGCTACGGCACAACAGTTTTTTGTTACGGATTCGGTAAATCATTTTTTGAGAGGAGCTTTGTATTTTGATGCAACGCCTAATGCCGATTCATTGAATGTGGTAAATAATTTCCTGGAAACGGACATGAAGCATCTCATCAATTCACTTAAATGGAAATAAGATGAGCGCGGCTTATCCGGCTAATGATCACCTCACCTTCTTGCAAGGATGATCGCATTTTTAAATTTTTTCGTTTTCCCATTCGGGTTGAACAGTTCCGTTACCACGACGTAAATTCCCTGCGCCAAAGAATTGCCCATCTCATCTGTTCCATCCCATTTGTATTGCGCAGAAAGGCCCAGCGAGGCATTTTTTACCAGGTAGCGCACTTTGCGACCTGAAAGATCATAGATAATCGTATTGACGATATAGCCCGGCTCTTTCATGTCATACAGGATCAGCGCAAAATCATCCACGCCATCGTTGTCGGGAGAGAACAGGCGGGGGATATTGACCTCCCTGTCCGTTTGCGGATTTCGCCACGACTGCGAATTTTCACGTCCCGGTGTTCCATATCCAGTCGAAGAAGCGGCCGACGCCCAGTTGTTTTTATCCTGCGTCGGTGCATCGAAGCTGATCCGTTCCAGCGCTACACCCGATGGGTCGGATAGCAGTGGCGAGTGCCATTTCCTGTTATAATGCAGCTCGTCAATAATACTGTCCGATTGATCTAAAAGAATTACCGTGCCCTCGTCATCCGGAAACGAGGGCATGGATGGCACCTGGCAGATGATTGCTTTATCAGGAACGGTATAATGCAGCCTTAACCATTTTTCATTCGCCGTGGCAACAAAATATCCTTCCGGCGGTACGAAAACCAGGTCTTTCGCCAGGCGCCTGCTATCGTCCACTTCTCCCACGGAGTTCCTCCTGGCGATCTTTATCAGCCCGAGATCGATAGCATGATCACTGTGATTGTATCCTTCCACATAATCGAAACCATCCTTTATGGGGTTGAACAGCACTTCATTAATCAAAAGGGTATTCTGCCCCGATTCCTGGGCTTTTCCGCTGAGAAGAGAGGGCAGCAACAGCACTAAAAAGAATGATCTCATGGGCCAAAGATGGAATACGGCTGTACGGAAACCATGAGGAAAACATCAGGCGGTGGTAAGAAAAAAACAATAATATTTGGTGTAATTAATTTTGTCAATTATTTTTGACACTAATCATGCAAATAAAGAAAAATACAAAGCGTACTAAGATGCATTTCCCGAAGGAAGGCTAACGTACTTTTTGTATGATAAGATATCAGGCCTTCCTCGATGGGAAGGCTTTTTTTTTAATCATTAAAAAACCCTTCAAAGGAGGGATAAAAAGATCAATGAAAGTCGCAGTTGTCGGTGCTACAGGTCTTGTAGGAACCAAAATGTTACAGGTACTGGCCGAAAGAAATTTTCCCGTGTCGGAATTAATCCCGGTTGCTTCAGAGAAATCAGTTGGAAAGGAAGTTGCGTTCATGGGTAAGAAATATAAGGTAGTCGGCATGCAGGATGCAATTGATCTTAAGCCTTCGGTAGCGATATTTTCCGCCGGCGGCGGCACATCGCTGGAGTGGGCGCCGAAATTTGCTGAAGCGGGAATTACGGTAATTGATAATTCGTCGGCATGGCGGATGGATCCTACCAAAAAGCTTGTCGTTCCGGAAATCAATGCTGATGCGCTGACCCGCGAAGATAAAATTATTGCCAACCCCAACTGCTCCACTATCCAGATGGTGGTGGCGCTTAACCCGCTCCATAAAAAGTATAAGATTAAGAGAGTCGTGGTGTCTACTTACCAGAGTGTAACGGGTACGGGAAAAAAAGCCGTGGATCAGCTGATGGGCGAGCGCAGTAAGGCGCTGAAGGGTGCTAACGGAGAATATCCTATGGCATATAAATACCCGATCGATCTGAATGTGATTCCGCAGATCGATGTTTTCCTCGACAATGGCTACACGAAAGAGGAAATGAAGATGGTGAAAGAAACGAATAAGATCATGCGTGACGATTCGATAAAAGTAACGGCTACAACTGTGCGCATACCTGTAATGGGCGGCCACAGCGAAAGCGTCAACGTTGAATTTGAAAATGATTTTGATCTTGACGAGGTGAAAAAGCTGCTGCAGCAGGCGCCTGGCATCGTGGTAGTAGACGATCCTGCGGCCCAACGGTATCCCATGCCGATGGACGCTCATGATAAGGATGAAGTATTTGTGGGGCGGCTGCGCCGCGATGAATCGCAGCCGAATACACTGAATCTCTGGATCGTGAGTGATAACCTGAGAAAAGGCGCAGCTACCAACGCGGTTCAGATTGCAGAATACTGTTCCGGTAAGGGATTATTAAATTAATTGCCTGTATTTTTACGGGCCCTGAAAAGAGACTGATAATTTCTATGGGTTCAGATAAGGGGGTATCTATCAATGGAAAAGCCTCAGGATTGCTAGCTCAGTTGGTTTAGAGCACTACTTTGACAGAGTAGGGGTCACTGGTTCGAGCCCAGTGCAATCCACATAGTTAAATCCGCCCCAGGGCGGATTTTGGGTTGCCCGAATAGCGGTAATTGCACGGCGCCGGAATTAAATTAAATTCTTCCCCAGTTCTCCCCGCTCTTTATCCGGTACATCGTCATTTCGCTGACACCGAATTTCTCCGCAAGCTTTTTTATCGTCAGCTTTCGCTTCCCATCTTCCAGCATTTTCTTAATGCTTTTCACCTGCACAGCATTTAATTTTAATCCCACTTTCCTGCTGGCCTGCACCTTTTTATAAGCGATCTTGGCCGGACTTTTTTGCTGGTGGCTGATCATTTCCTCAAGCGTTGCCCAGCGAAGATTTTTGGCTGCGTTATCCAGCTTGTTGTGATTGTTATGAATCACATACATCGATTTGGATGAGGGCCTGGGCAAAAACAATCGTGCAATTTCACGATGGATATACAATGTTCCATTATCGCCCGGCCGGTGAAGGTTCAGCGTGCGATATCCTGTAGTTAAAGAGCCCTTTAATAATTTGCCATCGGTTTCGAGGTCATCCGAATAGCTGGCTATGCGCCCCTGCGACGAGAGTGCATATTTCTTCCTCAGATTTTTCCATCCGGGAAATTGTAAAGGCTTCCACATTTCTCCAGTTAATTTTTTCATTGCAAGACTGTTTAATTTACTTACCGATCATTTTCAGAAATTCAGCTTCGTTGATCACATGTACGGAAACTATTTTCCTGGCTTTTTCCAGTTTTGAACCTGCATCTTCTCCCGCAACGAGATAATTCAACTTACTGCTCACGCTCCCCAGCAGTTTGCCGCCATTGCTTTCTACCATTGTCTCAGCTTCCGCCCTCTTCAATGTAGGCAGGCTTCCTGTAAATAAGAACGTTTTACCTGAAAGATTTCCCCCACCGGTTTCCTTCTTTTTTCTGTTTTCCAGGCAAACGCCCAATCGCTCCAGTTCCCCGAGCATTTCGATATTATCCCTGTTGTGAAAGAACTGATAGATACTACCTGCAACTTTCGGACCTACATCTTCCATCTCTACCAGTTGTTCAACCGTGTAGTTGACAAAATCAAGGATATGATGAACAGCGTTGGCCAGTACCTTTGCGGTCGTGTCCCCAACATACCTGATCCCCAGTGCAAAGATGAGCCGGTTAAGCGGTTGCTCTTTCGACTTTTCAATTGCAGCCGCGAGATTAGTAATGCTTTTTTCTCCAAAACCCTCCATTTCCCTGATCCTGTTATACGGAAGCCGGTATATGCCGGGAACATCTTTGATATAATGCAGATCATAGAATTTTTTAACCAGTGCATCTCCGAACCCCCTGATGTCCATCGCATCTTTGCCGGCAAAATGAATAATGCGCTCAACTACCTGTGCCGCACAGTTGATATTGACACAGCGCCATACTGCTTCGCCTTCCGGCTTCACCAGCGGATCGCCGCATACGGGACATCTGGAAGGGAAAATTATCTTTTTTTCGCTACCGTTTCTCGTATCGGCAAAGGATTTAACAATATAGGGAATTACATCCCCCGCTCTTTCCACTAGAACGGAATCGCCGATCATAAGATCCTTTTCACGGATCACCTCTTCGTTGAACAAAGAAACGGAGCCTACCGTTACCCCGCCGATGGGAACCGGTTCTATCTTCGCAACAGGCGTTATGGAGCCGGTTCTTCCTACCTGGAATTCTACATTTAACAGTTTACTTGTTGCCTGCCTTGCCTTGAATTTAAATGCGATGGCCCATCGCGGATGATGGGTGGTCATTCCCAGTTTGTCCTGTAGTTCGAGTTCATTAACCTTGATCACCATGCCATCGATCTCATAGGGCAGGGTATCGCGTTTGGCTTCAAAGTCTTCACAATATTTAATCACGTTCTCGATTCCTTTTACTACTTTTTTTTCTTTTTCCGGGCTGCGGAAGCCGAGGTCCCATAGAAATTTTAAAGAGCCTGCATGGGTCATTAATTGTTCCGGCATTTCTTTTTTATCATGTAAAACATAGCTCACATGATAGAGAAAAGCTTCGAGATTCCTTCTTCTTACTTCTTTGGGATCTTTTATTCGCAATGAGCCCGCAGAGGCATTCCTGGGATTGGCCAGCGGGGGGAGATTCTGTTCCGCGAGCCAGTCATTGTATTTTTTGAAATTATTTTTGGTCATCAGCACTTCGCCGCGTATCTCGATCTGCTGTATGCCATAAGCGGAAAAACCGGCTGAGAGCGGAACGGATCTTATCTGCCGGATATTAGCGGTGATATCATCGCCTTCAATACCGTCGCCGCGCGTTACGCCTCGTAGCAACTGATCATTTTCATATACCAGCGAAATGCTTGCTCCGTCAAATTTGGGTTCCACGCAATATTCTATTTCCTGTAAGCCTGCGCCTTCCCGGGCTTTCCGGTCCCAGTCGCGCAGGTCATTCTCATCGTATGAATTTTCGAGAGAAAGCATCGGCACCAGGTGAGGCACGGTAAAGAATTCTTTTGTCAGCGCGGTGGCAACGCGCTGGGTGGGTGAATCCGGGGAAATGAGAGAAGGCTGTCCGGCTTCCATTTTCTCCAGCGCCTTGTAGAGCTTGTCGTACTCCGCATCGGCCAGCAGCGGATCGTTTTCGATATAATACCTGTATTCATGAAACCGCAGCACATTTCGTAAATCATTAACCTGTGCGGGTTGAATGTTGCCGGCGTTCTCTAACAATTTCCTGGTGAGCTTTTCCAGTTTAATTATGTCTGCTTTCTGATACATACAGGATGTTATTCTGTTGCAAATTAATTAATGTCTATTGCCGTTTGCATTGGATTTTTTTACCTACGGGTTTCAATATAATTTTACGGTATGGTAACACAGGACGAGCTGAGCATGCTTTCACCGTCATCTCCGGACCTCAATTTCCTGAAAGCGCTGGTTTCGGTTGACTGTGTCATTTTCGGGTTTGCTGATAACGAGCTAAAGGTTTTGCTGATCAAATCGGACCTGGAAATTTATAAAGATAAATGGTCTTTACTTGGCGACCTCGTAAGGCCATCGGAGGACCTCGAAAGCGCATCTTACAGGGTGCTGAAAAAAAGAACGGGCCTGGATGATGTGTTCCTGGAACAGGTGAGTACGTTCAGCGCTATCGACCGTCACCCCGGCGGAAGAGTTATTACCACTGCTTTCTTCTCGCTGGTCAATGTCAGGCATCACCAGCTGAAGCTGTCGCATAATGAACTGCACTGGCATTCCGTGAATGAGATTGCAGGGCTTGCCTTCGATCACGACATCATTCTGCAGACCTGTATAAAAAAATTGCGCGACCAGATCCTCGATCATCCTATCGTTTTCAATCTTCTCCCGGAGAAATTTTCGCTTCGCGAGCTGCAGGCCCTGTACGAATCCATCCTCAACACCCGCCTCGACAGACGCAACTTCCGCAAAAAACTTTTCCTCATGAACTGGCTGCTCGACCTGCATGAACTGGAAACCGATGTTTCGCACCGCCCCGGCAAACTGTACCGGTTTAATAACGCACAGCCCGAGGGAATGAACGGCTCCGGGCTTTTTTCCTCGTCTCCTGTGGCGGCAGCAGGCGATAAACAGGAAGACTAAAATTTCTGCGCAAAATTTTTATTGATTTTCAGTCGTTTATAAAAGTTGGATGTAAAAATAATTGTTGACGGTGCATTTTTTTACCATGTGGACGCCTACCTTTGCGCTCCATTTTAATATTTATTTCTCCCGGGATGGCGGAGGGATAACAAAAAAAGAACAATGAGTAAATTACATTTCACTACGAAACATGCGAATGCGGCTACCGTTAAGCACAACTGGTATATTGTGGACGGTACCAATCAAACCGTTGGTCGCGTGTGTGCTAAAGTAGCTGCGGTTCTCAGAGGTAAGAACAAAGCCTACTATACGCCACATGTTGATTGCGGAGACTATATCATCTTTATCAATGCCGATAAGGTGAAATTCACCGGCAACAAGCTGGAAGAAAAGGAATACCTGACCTTTTCCGGTTATCCTGGCGGACAGAAGGCCGAGACGGCAAAGAATCTCCTGGCGCGTCGCCCGGAGGCAGTGATCGAAAGAGCAGTAAGGGGTATGCTCCCCAAGAACAGGCTCGGTCGCAAAATGATCAAGAAACTGTTTGTGTATGCCGGTCCGGAACATCAGCATGCTGCACAAAAACCACAACCTTTAACTTTCTAATTCATCATAATGGAAAAGCAAAAAAATGCCGTAGGTCGCCGTAAGGAAGCCGTAACAAGGGTTTTTCTTTCAAAAGGTCAGGGCAACATCACGGTTAACGATAAAAATTACAAGGAATATTTTTCTCTGCAGTACCTGCAGAACCAGGTGGAGCTTCCGCTCAAAACCATTCAGGCGCTGGATAAATATGATGTGAAGATCAACGCTTCGGGTGGTGGCATGAAAGGTCAGGCAGAAGCGGCAAAGCTCGGCATCGCCCGCGCCCTCGTGGAGCTGAACGCGGAATTCCGCCCTGCATTGAAAGCGGTAGGCGTGCTGAAACGTGATCCAAGATCTGTTGAACGTAAGAAATTCGGTCATAAGAAAGCAAGAAGAAGCTTCCAGTTCAGCAAGCGTTAATCATCAATATTCACAATACAACTTATAATAATGGAAAATAACACTTCATTACAACAGCAATTACTCGAAGCAGGAGTGCATTTCGGACACCTGCGTAAGAAGTGGAACCCTAAAATGCTGCCTTACATTTTCGCTGAAAAGAAAGGCATTCATATAATTGACCTCAACAAAACCACGGAAAGCCTCCAGGAAGTTGCGGCTGCCCTGAAGCAGATCGCCCGCAGCGGAAAGAAGATCATGTTCGTGGGAACTAAAAAACAGGCAAAGGAAATCGTATCTGACTGCGCAAAGACAGTGAACATGCCTTATGCCACTGAACGCTGGCTGGGTGGTATGCTCACTAATTTCAACACCGTTCGCAAGAGCGTAAAGAAAATGCAGAGCATCGACAAAATGCTGAGCGACGGAAGCGCCGAGAGCCTCACTAAAAAAGAGCGTCTCCAGTTGCAACGCGACCGCGACAAGATGGACAAGGTGTTGGGCGGTATCTCCCAGTTGGGACGTGTGCCGGCGGCCCTGTTCCTGATCGACATTGGTCACGAGCATATCGCGCTTGCCGAGGCTAAACGCCTGGGCATTACCACATTCGGTATCGTTGATACCAACTGCGACCCGAATAAGGTGGATTTCGCTATCCCGGGTAATGATGATGCAACAAAATCTATCGCTATCATCACTCAATACATTACAGCAGCTATCGCTGAAGGTCTGGCTGAAAGACAGGCGGCGAAAGATGAAGATGTGGAAGAATCTGCTTCTGATGAAAATGAAAAGAAGGCCGACAGGATCCAGGCGGAAGCCGAGCAGGAAAGTGGCCGCAGCCGTGGCGAAAGCGCGGGTAGCCAGCGTGGAAGCCGCGGTCCGGGAGGAGGAGCAGGCGGACAGAGACGCCGTACGCCGAGTGGTCCTGGCGGCGCCCGCAGACCAGGCGGGAGATAAGTAAGTTAAAAGTAGAAAAGTCAAAAGTTTAAACTGGGGAACCTTCTTTTTTAAGTTTTTACTTTTAACTTCCTCAGGTATTCATTCAATAAAACAACTCAAACATGTCTACAGCAACTATAACTGCGGCTGACATTAATAAGCTGCGCCAGGCAACCGGTGCAGGTATGATGGATTGCCGTAAAGCACTTACAGAAACAAACGGCGATTTTGAAGCAGCCATCGACTGGCTCAGGAAAAAAGGAGCGAAAGTGGCCGCTCTTCGTGGAGACCGTGAAGCAAAGGAAGGAGTGGTAATCGCTAAAACCACCGCTGATAATAAAACAGGCATCGCTTTCTGCGTAAGCTGTGAGACCGATTTTGTGAGCAAGAACGCCGAATTTGTTGCCTTTGCACAGAGCATCGGCGATGCTGCGGTGAAAAATAATGTGAAGAATGCAGATGAGTTGAATAACGCAACCATCAACGGGGCAAAGATTGCGGATCTTGTGAACGATAAGCTGGCCAGCATCGGCGAGAAGATCGGCATCACCAAATTCGAGCGCGTGGATGCCGACTATGTTTCTTCTTATATTCACGGGGCAAACAGAATCGGTGTGCTGGTGGGTTTCAATAAAACTGTCGGCGATGCCGGGAAAGATATAGCGATGCAGATCGCTGCAATGAATCCCGTGGCCGTTGATGCCGACAGCGTGCCTGCAGCAACAATCGAAAGAGAAAGAGCGATCGTAACCGAACAGATCAAGGCTGATCCGAAAATGGCCGGAAAGCCTGCGGAAATGATCAACAAAATTGCGGACGGCAAATTGAACGCATTCTTTAAAGAACAGACACTGCTGGCACAGCCTTTTGTAAAGGATGCCGCCAAAAGCGTGGCCGATTACCTGAAGGGAATTGATTCAACTTTGAAAGTAACCGAATTTAAGAGAGTAGCTCTGGGATAATTCTTTTAAAAACTCATCTGCCTGATGCTTCCTAAATACAAGCGCATTCTGCTGAAATTGTCCGGCGAATCACTAATGGGTGACAAGAGCTTCGGCCTTGATCCGGCAATGATTGAACAATATGCAAAAGATATCAAAGGAATTACGGAGCTTGGCGTGCAGGTGGCCGTGGTGATCGGCGGCGGTAATATTTACCGTGGCATGAATGAAGTGGATACCGGTATAGAGCGGGCACATGGCGATTACATGGGCATGCTTGCAACGGTAATCAATGGAATGGCGATGCAGGCCATGCTTGAAAAAGTGGGTGTGTACACCCGCCTGCAGAGTGCGATCAAAATGGAACAGATTGCAGAGCCTTATATCAGGAGGAGAGCGATAAGACACCTGGAAAAAGGGCGTGTGGTTATTTTTGGAGCCGGAACAGGCAATCCTTATTTCACCACCGACACAGCAGGGTCGCTCCGCGCCATCGAAATCCAGGCCGACATTATCCTGAAAGGCACAAGGGTTGATGGCATTTATTCTGCAGATCCTGAAAAAGACCCCACAGCCGTGAAATATGGTTCCGTCACCTTCCAGGAATGCCTTAGCAAAAATCTGCGGGTGATGGACATGACCGCATTCACACTGTGCATGGAGAACAAGCTGCCGATAATCGTGTTCGACATGAACGAGCCCGGAAATCTGTACAGGGTAGTAACCGGTGAGAAGGTCGGAACGCTCGTTAAAAACTGATTTTTCGGTTTTCCCGGTTTAAATGCGTAAGAATACTTGTAAAATTCATAATACATTAGTATTTTCCTGATTGAAAAGCCACTTTTGCAGTGGCTTTTTCGTTACTGTGTAGAGCTGACTTCGTTTGCGAGGGCTTCATTGTACAGAGTAATAAGGTTCAGTATCCGGGAAAACTACCACGCCCCTTGAGAACAAAAGTGTCTGAACCGTCATGAATACCATTTTACTTATTGGTTATGAGATTACGATTGGCATCCCGGAGATGATCATATTTTTCCTTGCCGCCATTGTTTTTGGATTCTCCGTTCATTTTTTCTGGAAAGGGAGAAATCCTGTAATTGAAAATTCGCTTTCGTTAAACCCGAACGCCGTTTCAGACAATGATGCGCTGCGATTGTCTCACTATGAGCAGATCGAGCAATATGAAAAGTCCAGAGAAAAAATGGAGCACGAAATTAAAATCATGCGCGAAACGGAGAAGCGATTGGTTGCAGAGCTTCGCGATGCGCATGAAGAACTGGAAAGAATGGAGCGCATCGTCGAAAAATCGCAACAGAACGTTTCTAATCCTTCAAGGCATATTTCCGACCTCGTGGTAGCACAGCAAAACCTCAACGAGTACATCTCGAAAGAGATGACCGAACGTCTCGAAAAAACATATGAAGAATTTAATTTTCTGCAGGACAGGATGCAGAAGATAGAGTCGCAATTTCTTTTTTTTAAGGAATTTATCAGGGATATTCAGCGGATATCAAGCGATCATATTAAATTGGGTGACCAATTGAAACAGATCCGCGAGATCGAATCGATGCTCGCGAAAACCGCAAAATAAAAATTGTATGCTTGACCTGATTGCCGATATCCGGAAAGATTACAAACTCAGATCTTTCCAGGAATCCGATGCCGATACAAATCCCATCAGACAGTTTGAAAAATGGTGGCAGGAAGCTATCAGCAGCGACATACTCGAAGTAAATGCAATGACCCTCGCCACCGCATCTTCCGACGGATTGCCTTCTGCACGAATCGTTTTGTTAAAGGGGGTAAGCGAAAATGGTTTTTCATTTTTTACTAATTATAATAGTTTTAAAGGGCGCCAGCTGATGGAAAATCCACGGGCCTGTCTCGTTTTTTTCTGGAGGGAGCTGGAGCGCCAGGTTCGTATAACAGGAATTATTCAGAAGCTGTCTGCAGAAGAGAGCAATGAATATTTTAACAGCCGGCCCGAAGGCAGCAGAATAGGCGCAATCGCTTCACCGCAGAGCCAGGTAATACCGGACAGGAACTGGCTGGAGAATGAAGTGGAGAGTGTGTCTGCGAAATATGAGAATAAGACTATCTCCCGCCCCGATCATTGGGGCGGATACGTGGTGCGGCCCATCACCATTGAGTTCTGGCAAGGGCGCTCAAATCGTTTACACGACCGGTTGCAATACACCCTGGAAGATAACGGAAGCTGGAAAATAGAAAGACTCGCGCCATAAGACCTGCCTGAGATTTCGGAGCTTACGAGCTTTCCGAGGACCATCTGCAGAATACCACCAGACAGACAAAATATGACCCTGCTAAAAAATAGAAAAGTTGCCATTATCGGTGGCGGACCCGTTGGACTGACAATGGCGAAATTGTTACAGCAAAACGACGTCGATATAACCGTTTATGAAAGAGACGCCGGCCCGCATGCAAGAATTTGGGGCGGAACGCTTGATTTACATAAAGGTTCGGGACAGGAAGCAATGAAAAAAGCAGGGTTGTTACAAACTTACTATGACCTGGCGTTACCTATGGGGGTTAATTTTGCTGACGAGAAAGCTAACATTTTAGCAACGAAAAACCCGACGCTTGAAAATCAGTTTGACAATCCCGAGATAAATCGAAACGCTTTGCGAACAATGTTGCTTGGCAGTCTGGAAGACGACACGGTTATTTGGGGCAGAAAACTTATAGGGCTTAAAGAACAAAACGAAAAGTGGATGTTGGATTTTGAAAATAAAACCAACGCGACTGCGGACTTTGTTATCGTAGCAAATGGCGGAATGTCAAGAGCCAGGAACGTTGTTTCTGACATAGAAGTAGAAGAAACCGGAACTTTCATTATACAAGGTGACATTCCACAACCTGAAACAAACTGCCCAGGTTTTTTTGAGTTGTGCAATGGAAACAGGCTAATGACAGCACATCAGGGCAATTTATTGGTTGCAAATCCATTCAACAATGGCGCGCTATCTTACGGCATCATTTTCAAAAAACCGGGAGAATGGAACAACGGGAAAGGGTTGGATTTTCAAAATACCGGCAGCGTTGCAGAATTTCTTTTAAGCAGACTTTCAAGTTGGAGTGACGAATACAGGCAGTTAATTCGTTCAACTTCTTTTTTTGTTGGTTTACCTATAAGAATATTTCCGCTGGACAAACCCTGGAAAAGCAATCGCCCGTTGCCAATAACTTTAATTGGCGACGCGGCCCACTTAATGCCGCCTTTTGCAGGGCAAGGTGTAAACATTGGACTTTTAGACGCTTTAATTTTGTCTGAAAATTTAACGGGTGAAAAATTTGAAACGATACAAAGCGCCATTGACGACTACGAACAAAAAATGTTTATTTACGCAAAAGAAGCACAGGCGGACTCAACCAGGAACGAAATAGAAATGCGTAATCCGGACTTTACATTTCAACAACTGATGAATGTTTAACCTGGCAAATCAGGTCGGCCGACCAAAATGGCAGGCTACAAAAAGAGGAAGGTTACATTACGAATGAAAAACTCAGCTATTTCGTATTGGATTTTCGAATATTTTTTGCTTTGTTGAAAGCTGCCAGGCAACTATCCAGTGGTTTGCCTTCTTTATAAATGCAATCACAAAATTCGCAAGTCCCGGGTTTTCTATCGGCCTCCCGATTTGGTTTACACTCCTGCACCACAGATTTTTGTAGATTTGTGGCATCTGTAAATATTTCAAAATGGGGCACATAAGAGAATATTACGAGCGGATTATAAAATTGCAGGAATCGGAATGGAAATTTATAGCTTCTCATTTTAACAGGAAAGTTTTTGCCAGGAACCAGATAATTACACGGCAAGGCGAAACGGAAAACTATCTTTCATTCGTTGAAACGGGCATTGTCCGGTTTTACATTCCTGGTGATGAAGACGAACTGACTTTCAATTTCAGCTTTGACAAAGAATTTACGTGTGCTTACGACTCCTTTTTAACACAAACACCGTCAGAATACGAATTGCAGGCATTAACGGAAACTGTTGTTTGGCAAATATCTTTTGACAACTTACAGAAAGTGTACGCACAAACCAAAGCCGGAAATTACCTGGGACGTTTCGCTTCCGAAAAATTGTTTTTAGCAAAGAGCAAACGTGAATTGTCGTTACTTAAATATAATGCGAAAGAACGTTATTTAAGGCTGTTCAGCGAGCAGCCCGGTATTCTGAAATTTATCCCGTTAAAATTCGTTGCTTCCTATATCGGGATAACACCACAAGGTTTGAGCCGTATCCGGAGACAAATTACTTAACATCGGTTCATTGTCCATGCTTTTTATTCTTTTGACCTTTACAGCAAAATCAAAAGAATGAAACGGGCGATTTTAGCATACGGACATAGCATTTTAAAACGGAAATGTGTCGACATAGAGAAAGATTATCCCGAATTGGACAAGTTAATTGCCGATATGTGGGAAACAATGAAAAATGCCCATGGTTGCGGATTGGCTTCTTCACAAATCGGACTTCCCATCAGGCTATTTATTGTGGATAGCGAATCAACCTTTCAGAACCTTGATGAGCAGGGCCGGGAAGCTTATTTCGATAAAAATGACCGGGGCACAATGGAAACATTTATCAATGCTAAAATTATTGAACGTTCCGAGGAACTTTGGGAAGATGAAGAGGGTTGTTTAAGCATTCCGGGCTTATCCCAAAAAGTAAAGCGGCATTGGTCAATTACAATAGAATATTCCGATAAAGATTTTGAACCGCAAACAAAAGTATTTACTGGAACGACTGCAAGAATGATACAGCACGAATACGACCACATAGAAGGAATTTTGTATCTGGATTATTTAAAACCACTAACTAGAAAGCTAATAGACGGAAAACTTAAAAAAATAGCGAAAGGGCAAATTAAAACGAAATATCCAATGAAGTTCGTGTGACAACACCACCAGCCGCTAACAGGAAGGTTGGTATCAGGCGGCTAATATGCCATGTATGAAACTAATTGCTAAATTTGAACTTGTCTCTGACTGAACGGTAGTGCTAAGGATACCGCCCGGGCGCCAGGTTTCAGATCGCTGGCAGCAACCGTATGAACCGATGGTGCAGCCATTGACGAGAGCGGAGGCACGGAATGATTAACGGCTTGAAATGGTAAATAGAGGATAAACATATTTAACATGCTTTCTGACAAGAAACTTAAAGCGTTTGTTCCAACAATTAAACCGGAAAGGGCTAAAATATTTTATAAAGATATTTTGGGCCTGAAATTATTATCTGAAGATAATTATGCGTTGGAGTTTGATGCAAACGGAACGCTATTGCGCGTTACGATTGTGCAGGACTTTAAGCCACATCCATTTACAATCCTGGGCTGGAATATTGACAATATCGTTTCGATGATAAAACAACTGAACGAAAAAAACATTTTTTGCGAACGCTATGAATTCCTTGAGCAGGACGATTTAGGTATCTGGACATCGCCTAACGGCTCAAAAGTTGCCTGGTTTAAGGACCCGGATGGAAATGTTCTTTCATTGACAGAGTAACAAAATTATTAGTGAGCAAGAATGATAAAGAAATTTCGCTGGATAAACTGCAATGCGAAGAACATAAACTGAATGGACGAACCAAATTGTTGGACACTATACCAGATAAGATCTGACCGGTGTTATTTTAATTCGATAATTTTAGTAGAAAATGAAGGAAACAGCAAAACATAACGAAGGAATCGCAAAAATGACTTTTGCATCCGTATATCCTCATTATGTAAAAAAGGTCCAAAGCAAAGGCAGAACCATAGATGAATTGCATCGGGTCATTGAATGGCTGACAGGATTTGACGGAAAAAAATTGCAGGGACTTGTAGATGAGCAGGCAACATTTGAGACTTTCTTTCAGAAAGCAAAATTGAATCCCAATGCTCATTTGATCACCGGAGTAATTTGCGGGTACCGGATAGAAGAAATTGAGAATCCCTTAACCCGAAAGGCAAGATACCTGGATAAATTAATTGATGAATTGGCGAAAGGAAAGACTATGGAAAAAATCTTAAGGAAGCAGGCCCACAAGGCATGAGCCTGGTTCAACCTGCATTATGTAATCGCGAAATTTGTTCTTCCTTACAAAATTCCTATCCGGGACCGGGCGTTTCTTTTAATAGGAAAGCTCATGTTGGTTTTGTAAATTATTGATTATCATTACCTCTTCGGGCTTAACCGGCGATCCCTGGGTAAACACCCCGGGCGTCCGCGTCTTTTCCTTCAGAGGACGGCGCTAAGCAGAAAGGCATATACGAACTGAGGAAGCACCGGGTTGGATCGGGCACTTCCGCAATCAGAAGCTTCTTAAAAAGAAAATTGAATTACAAAATGCGTAAGCATTCTCCCTGGTCAGGGATGGTCTGGATCAGGAGTGGTCGCGAGGCGGATAGATGAGTGAAATTAATCCTTCTTCTTCGCCGCCGCTTTTTTAGCTGGTCTTGCAGCTCTTGACTTGCCAAAAGATCCTTTGAATGTTTTTCCTTTCTTGGTTTTTTTATCTCCGCGGCCCATGATGAATTTTTTTTAAAGATGAATTGTAAAAATAAAAGGTAAAGCTTAAAGAAAATAATTTTTCTCCACGCTTTACCTTCCAGACGCTTGGCGTCTTCCGAATTATAATTTGCTTTGCAGTTCTTTACCTGCTTTGAACCTCGCTACTTTTTTAGCTTTGATTTTGATAACGGCTCCGGTTTGCGGATTGCGCCCGTTGCGGGCCGCCCTCTTCGAAATAGAAAAGGTGCCAAAACCTACCAAAGTAACTTTGCCACCACCTTTTAAAGTTTTCGTAACTGCTTCAACGAATGAATCGATGGCAGCATTAGATTGGGTTTTCGTGATGCCGGCGTATTCAGCGATTTTGGAAATTAATTCAGCTTTGTTCATGATGTGTAAATTTTAAAACTCGACAAATTTATACGCTTTTTCAATGCAATATCACTTTTAAAAATAAAACAGCCGGTTTGAGTCCCCTCTTTTAAACCCGCATTGGCAAAGGGTTTCCGAAAACTAGTATTTTTACGATGATCGGACACTGATTATCCACATTCAGTTGATAACTTCCATCAATGTGCTGAACGATAACACGGCTTCTCCCCAGCGTTCCCGCGCCCTGTTTTCGAAATACTGAAGGTGTATTTTTCTGAACTGTTCGAATTTTCCTATATCACTCAGGTACAGTTGCAGGGCGTAGGTTGCGCCTGCTTCTTCGTCTACCTCCATCAGGCGCGTCAGTTGGTAATGAGAAAACAGCGCAGTGCCCAGGGCGGAGGGAATAAATTCTTCCATCAGCCATAGCCGCCAGGCCTCATGGACCTCCCAACTTACCTGGCTCGTGATATTATAAACAATCATGGCGCTGTCAGTTCGAGGAAAACGGGGCAATGATCGCTGTGTTTTACATCGGGCAGGATTTTCGCCGAAACCAGCGATGCAACCAATGGAGTGGTGACATTCAGGTAATCGATTCTCCACCCTTTGTTTTGTAGGCGTACGGTTGGAAAGCGCTGGCTCCACCACGAATAGTGATGCGGATCTTTTACGAAATGCCTGAATGCATCGGTAAAACCGTTTTCAAAAAATTTATCCAGCCACGCGCGCTCCTCGGGAAGGAAGCCCGATGATTTCTTATTTCCTTTCGGATCGTGAATATCAATGTCCCGGTGCGCGATATTGTAGTCGCCGCAAAGAATGATCTTCTGTTTCTGTTTTTTTAATTCCTCGAGAAATAAATAAAATTCTTCGAGCCATTCGTATTTAAAAGCCTGGCGCAGGTCTCCTGATGTGCCAGAGGGGAAATAGGTGTTGATCAGCCGGATATCGCCAAAGTCGAGCTGTATTACCCGCCCTTCTTCATCACTTACCTGGTGGCCATTGCCGTAAATAACATTATCGGGCTTCACTTTTGTAAATACGGCTACTCCGCTGTAGCCTTTTTTCTGCGCGGAATACCAGTAGTCGTGATAGCCCAGATCGTTCAATGCTTTATGATCGATATTTTCTTTGGTGGCTTTTGTTTCCTGCACGCAGATGATATCGGCAGGATCTGTTTTGAGCCATTCGAGAAAACCTTTATTGATAGCGGATCGGATTCCATTTACATTGTAGGAGATGATCCTAAGCGTTTTATTCATATTCAAGAATTGGCATTAACCATTTTTCAACTTTCTCCAATGTCATTTCTTTCCTCGCAGCATAGTCTGTCACCTGGTCCTTTGTAATTTTTCCGACACCAAAATACTTACTTTCCGGGTGAGAAAAATACCATCCGCAAACCGATGAGGCGGGGTACATGGCCAGAGCATCGGTTAAGATAATCCCGGTGTTGTTTGTGGCATCCAGCAGCCGGAACAATTTAGATTTCTCCGTATGATCGGGACACGCGGGATAGCCCGGTGCAGGCCGGATGCCTGAGTAGGCTTCCCTGATCAATTCTTCGTTCGACAGGTGTTCTTCCTTTGCATATCCCCAGTATTCTTTTCGCACCAGCTCGTGCATTTTTTCTGCCAGGGCTTCGGCAAGGCGATCGGACATAGCCTGCAGGGTGATTTTATTGTAATCATCGTGCTGCGATTTGAATCGCTCGATATGGGGCTCGATGCCACTGATGGTGACGGCAAAAGCGCCTATATAATCCGTCAGTCCTTCTTCCGCCGGCGCAATAAAATCGGCAAGAGAAATGTTGGGCTGGCCGCCTGCTTTTTTAATCTGTTGCCGCAGAAATTCGAGTTTGAGATTACTGCCATCGTGATTTTCGGAAAGCGTTACGGTGTCCTTACCATTTGAGTTGGCCTTCCAGAAACCAATTACTGCTTCGGCTTTGAGCCATTTTTCGTCAATGATCTTTTTGAGCATCGCCCGGGCGTCGTTGTACAATTTAGTGGCTTCCTTTCCTACTACTTCATCCGACAATATCTGCGGGAATTTACCGTGCAGCTCCCATGCAATAAAAAATGGCTGCCAGTCGATATAATCGACCAGTTTATTCAGATCATAGTCCCTGAATGCACGGACACCTGTAAATGCCGGTGCTGGCGGAGTATAATTTTTCCAATCGATCTTCACTTTATTTTCCTGTGCCTGCTGCAGGGATAAATATTGCTTCACCGTTTTCTTGCTGGCGAAATCGGATGCCAGCGTTGTATATTCTTTTGAAATATCTGAAAGAAAACCTGTTTTCTGTTCTTTATTCAATAGCGACCCCACTACGGTAACGCTTCTTGATGCGTCGAGCACATGCACCACTCCGTTGTTATATTTCGGAGCAATCTTTACAGCCGTATGCATGCGGGAAGTGGTTGCGCCGCCAATGAGAAGCGGTTGATGCATGCTGCGGCGCTTCATTTCGGCTGCAACGTTCACCATTTCGTCGAGAGAAGGAGTAATCAGGCCGCTTAGCCCGATAATGTCTGCTTCTTCTTTTTCTGCTGTATCGAGAATTTTATCGGCAGGAACCATCACGCCCAGGTCGATAACATCGTAGCCGTTACAACCCAATACCACGCCTACGATATTTTTGCCAATATCATGCACATCACCTTTTACCGTTGCCAGCAATATTTTCGCCGCGCCGCCTTTTTGTGCGTTGGGATTATTTTTCTTTTCCTCTTCAATATATGGTGTAAGAATGGCTACGCTTTTCTTCATCACGCGGGCGCTCTTTACTACCTGGGGCAAAAACATTTTTCCCGCTCCGAATAGGTCGCCCACCACGTCCATCCCGGCCATCAGCGGCCCCTCGATAACATCCAGTGGCTTAGGGTATTTTTTTCGTGCTTCCTCTGTGTCTTCATCGATATAATCGGTGATGCCGTTTACCAGCGAATGTTTTAACCGTTCTTCAACACTGCTGTTTCTCCAGGCATCATCTTTTTTCTCAACCTTGCCCTGCGATTTAACCGTTTCTGCGAAAACGATTAATTTTTCTGTTGCCTCGTTATTGTCGTTGTTGCGGTTCAGGATCACATCTTCGCACAAATCCCTTAACCGGGGCTCTATTTCGTCATACACTACCAACTGGCCTGCATTTACAATGCCCATGGTCATGCCCGCTTTAATGGCATAGAAGAGAAACACTGAATTCATCGCTTCCCTTACCGGCTCGTTACCGCGGAAAGAAAAGGACAGGTTGCTTACGCCGCCGCTCACACCGGTAAGCGGCATCAGTTTTTTTATTTCTTTTGTCGCCTCGATAAAATCGACGCCGTAATTATTATGTTCTTCCAGTCCTGTTGCGATAGCAAAAATATTGGGATCGAAAATAATATCCTGTGGGTCGAAGCCTACCTGTTCGGTTAAGATTTTATAGGCGCGGTGGCAGATGTCCACTTTTCGTTGTTTGGTATCTGCCTGGCCCTCTTCATCAAAGGCCATTACGATAACCGAGGCGCCGAAGCTCTGACAGATAACAGCCTGCTCAATAAACTTCTTTTCTCCTTCTTTCAGCGAAATAGAGTTGACGATACATTTTCCCTGCACGCATTTCAATCCTGCTTCTATCACCTCGAATTTCGATGAATCGATCATTACGGGAACCTTTGCAATATCGGGTTCACTCTGTAACAGGTTGATGAATGTTGTCATCGCTTTCACTCCATCGAGCAGGGCATCGTCCATATTCACGTCGATGATCTGCGCCCCGCTTTCTACCTGTTGCCGCGCCACGCTTAATGCTTCTTCGTATTTATTTTCCCTGATCAGGCGCGCGAATTTTTTTGAACCGGTAACGTTGGTGCGTTCGCCGATATTGATAAAATTCGTTTCGGGCCTTACAATAAGAGGTTCCAGCCCGGAAAGTCTCAGGTAAGGTTTGATATGTGTTGTTTCGCTCATTTTAGATTAGCTCTGTTTCTACTATTGGTAATTTTCTGGGTGCAAGGCCTTTTACGTTGTCGGCGATATGTTTAATATGGTCCGGCGTGGTGCCGCAGCAGCCGCCGACGATATTCACGAGACCTTCCTTTGCCCAGTTTTCAAGAAAATGTGCGGTCTCATGCGGCTCTTCATCATATTCACCCATTGCATTCGGCAGTCCGGCATTGGGATAGGCCGACACATAGCAGCCGGCAATTTGTGAAAGCTCGGCAATATGCTGCCGCATCTCCTTCGCACCGAGCGCGCAGTTCAGGCCAACGCTTAATGGTCTTGCATGAGTGATGGAGGTATAAAACGCTTCGAGGGTCTGTCCGCTCAGCGTTCTGCCCGAGGCATCGGTAATGGTTCCGCTGATCATAACGGGCAAAGCCTGCCTGTTGACGTCGCGGAAATATTTTTTGATAGCGAAAATAGCGCCCTTTGCATTTAAGGTGTCGAAGATGGTTTCGATGAGCAGCAGGTCCACGCCGCCATCTACTAATCCTTTCACCTGTTCATAATAAGCGTCTACTACTTCATCGAAGGTAACGGCACGGTAGCCGGGATTATTGACATCGGGTGAAAGCGACAGCGTTTTGTTCAGTGGCCCGATGGCGCCCGCTACCCAGGCTGTTTTTCCCGATTGCCGGATGGCTTCCTTTGCACATTTCGCTGCGGCAACGTTCAGTTCATAGGCCAGCGATTGCATGTTATAATCGGCCATGGCGATGGCAGTGCTGCTAAACGTATTTGTTTCGATGATATCGGCGCCTGCATCGAGATATTTTTTATGTATTTCGATGATGACCTGCGGCCGGGTGATATTGAGCAGGTCGTTATTTCCCTTGAGATCCGATGGCCAGTCTTTAAAGCGTTCCCCGCGGTAATCGGCTTCAGCAAGTTTATAGTGCTGGATCATGGTGCCCATGGCGCCATCGATGACGAGAATGCGTTTTTCCAGTTCTTTTCTGATGTCTGACATACGTTGAAATTATTCATTTTCAATTCGAACAACTTAAACGTCGGGGAAACCTGAGGAGGGAGTTTCGTGGCGTTTATTAGTTCGTTTTTTAGCAGGCTGAACAATAAACAAATCTGCCTGATGAACCGCGAAGATAAGAGATTTCATGCAAAGACGCAGAGGGAACGCTAAGACGCTAAGAAATTCTTTGCGCCTCCTGACTTGCTCTTAGCGTCTTAGCGTGAACTTTAGTACGCCACAAACCTTTCCACCGGTACGCGGTTCTGCAGGCTGCGGGCGAGGGTCATTTCATCGGCGTATTCGAGTTCGCCGCCGAATGCGATGCCCCGTGCGATGGTAGTAATAGTAAGCTTGCGGGGCTGTAATCTTTTTTGGATGTAATAGATGGTTGTATCGCCCTGTATATTGGGGTTCAGGGCAAATACCAGTTCCTGGATATTTTCTTTTTGTATCCGGCCCACCAGGAGCTCTATATTCAGCTGGTCGGGCCCAACGCCGTCGAGCGGCGAGATCACGCCACCCAGCACATGATAGGTGCCATTGTATTGCTGGGTATTTTCAATAGCGATCACATCACGGATACTCTCCACCACGCAAACAAGGTCCTGCCGGCGCATGGAGTTGGAGCAGATGGAACAGATATCGCCATCGGAAATATTGCAGCAGCGCTGGCAGAACTTTATTTCCTGCCGCATTTTAAGAACGGTCTCGCCAAATGCCTGCACTGCTGCCGGTTCCTGCTTCACGAGGTGAAGCACCAATCGCAATGCGGTCTTTTTTCCAATTCCGGGTAACCTGGCAAACTCATTCACCGCATTTTCTAACAGGGAGGAAGAGAACTGCATCGGGCAAAGATAACTAACAATGAGCTTTTATATGCCGCAGAAAGTGTTTCGCGCCCTAAAGCGTGATATCTACCTCCGTGTCCCAGTTTGGCTTCACATTGATCTTCCGGGGCACCAGGATCACTTTCTCGGGCTGCCTGTGTTCTTTGAAAAACTCGCCGGTATCCCATACGCCGTTTTTATTGGCATCGAGCACTATTCTCAGTTCATATTCGCCGGGAGCGAAAAGCTTTGCATAAAACTGGTTATTCTTAAACACATACGAATATTTAACTTGCTCTCCCTGGATAAACTGCAGCACGGGATTCTTATCCAGGGGCAGATGAATAAACCGCAACTGCACCAGTCCGTATGCGCTCTGTTTTTTGGTTTGAAAGGCCAGGGTATCATTTTTCGAAATTCTTCTGCCTGCTGAATCGGCAGCGAAGCTCGAATCAATGATAACCCTGTAATTAATACCCTCGGCCCAGGGGTATTTTAAAATTACTTTCCTGCCCGATGTGTCCATCACGAAGGAATATCCTTTTGCCGGTAATGAATCAACGGTGAAGTTTATTTTGGTGGAATCGAAATGCTCCAGTTTTTCGGTTGAAGTGATTTCCAGGTTCGAAAGCAGGTCCAGCTCTCCGCTGGACAAATTATTTCCTATCCGTAAAAATTTATTCACCTGTTCTTTATTCTTTTTCGGAGCGGTTTCGTGTGAGCCGGAGATGGGTTTGGTGGTGTCTTTCGGCAGAAAGGCATAAAGCAGGATGTCTTTTTTCTGCGACTGGCTGGTTATTGTTGAATCATAAAATGCGAACAACGATTTATTCGACTGGTATCTTCTCGCGCCGCTTTCATCTTTTACAGCATATACGGCAAACGTGCCCGGCTCGAGGTATTTGAACCGGAAATTGCCGGCGCTGTCAACGCGCGCCACGTATCGCGGTTTTTCTTTAACCACCGCAGAATCATCGAGATTTTTATAAAGCATCACAATCAGGGTGCTGTCTGTTTTACCGGATTCTGCAATTATCACTTTTCCTCCTATCTGCAAAGAGTCGAGATGCGATCCCGTTGAAAAGACATAGGTGAAGTTCCGGAAAACATTTCCTTCATTTATATCCTTTATCGAATTGCCAAAATCAAAGGCGTAAGTTGTATTGGGCCTCAGCGTGTCCCTTACCGTGATTGTAAGCGTACGCAATTTTGTTTCGACGGTAGGAGGTATCTGCGGAACCGGGGAAACGATCAGGTTCTTTTGCACCTGGTCTACCTGCACATACTCATTAAAATTCAAAATGATTTTCTTGGCGTTGAAGTTTTTGGTGGAATCTGCAGGATTGGCACTCAGCAACACGGGTGGCAACGAATCCCTGGGGCCCCCGGTGGGAGGAATAATATTCGCGCAGCCCGAACCGCCCGCGATCATTGCAAAGCCGGCAACAGCAAGAAGGAAATAAAAAAAATAGTTGAGTTTCATGTTACGCATTAAAAGTTGACTCTTCCTGTTCTTCGTTAATGTCGTGAAGTTCCCTGTAGAGCTTGTTTGTTTTAATAAAATCACAATAATGGCAATCGGGTTTGCCGCAACCGGTATAAAAATCGCGATTCTGGATCTTGTTCCAGGTGTCAGTGATCTGTTGTGTAACGGTGGTAATGTCTTCAGGGGTAATGAATAGCTTTTTTTTCTGGTAATTCTTCTTTTTATCGGGTTCCACAAAATCAAATTCACTGCTTACCGCATTCCAGTTTTGCCCATAGTTGTCCACAAGTATCTTATAAAAAACCGCCTGGCGCCAGTAGTCGCCGCCATTAGGGGCCTTGTCGTGAGGCGGACGTAATTTTTTCTCGGCGTTTTCGGGAGATCCTGTTTTATAATCCACTACGTTGACTTCTTTAACAGGGGCGCCAAATTCCGAAATGAATTCTAGCTTGTCGAGCTTGCCTTTGATCGGAACGCCATTAACCACCACATTCCGGATTAGCCGTTCAATCGTCACATTTTTATTCCATTCGTAAATATATTTTTCATAATAATTCGACAACACTTCTGCGCCATATTCCATTCTTCTTTCGAATGCTTCCCTGATAAAGCTTTCGCGATGCCGGTGCATGTAGGTGCTGAAATCGCCGATAAGCTGTTGCTTTGAAGGAAACTGTTTATCCGGGCTTTCTCTCATCTTTTCAAAAAGCCGTTGTATGGCGTGGTGAATGGCTGAGCCGAATTCGGTATTTTCGTTTTTGGGAGCCGGAATCCGGATGAGGTTATTAAAATAAAATTGCAGCGGGCAATTCAGGTAATTATTCAAGGCTGTCACATTCATTACAAAAGTAGAAAGCAACCGCGTGATAAAATCCTCTTCTATTTTGTCTATTTCCGGGGCGCCCTTTTCTTCAAACTGTAGCACCTGGAATTCCGCCATCTTTCCGGTATCGATGGTTATTTTCTTAGTGAGAATAGGATGAGCATCTACTATTTCCTGCATAAACTGCGAGGGCTCGAGCCCCTTGTTGTCGTTGGTGAAGGCTGCATATGTAATATAGAGCTGCTTTTGTGCGCGGGTAATGGCCACGTAAAATAATCTTCTTAATTCTTCTTCGTCGCCCGACATGGACCGGGATGAAAACATAGTGTCGGGAAATTTGTAACCGCCGGAAGGCTTTCTTTTCTTCTCCCAGAGTGATGCGTTGGATCCTGCAAGAAATACATATTCAAATTCAAGGCCCTTTGATCCGTGTGCGGTGAGCAGGTTTACACCTTTTTCACTACCGCCCACCTGTACCAGCGGAATGATCACATCATTGTCTTTCATGAGTTGGATGTTGCCAACAAGACCGTGGATATCGAGGTCGGGATTTCTCCGCGTTTCTTCTTTTACAAAATCGAAAAGCGCGGTGACAACCTGCAACGAAGCAATTTTTTCGGGGCTTTGCATGATTAGCCCCAGGATACCGGCGCTATGCAGGATATTTTCGAGCAGTGTTTGAAGGGTAACGTTGGATGTATCGCTGATGAGCTGTTCTATTACCTTACCTGCCAGTTTTAGATTCGGATGGATGCCTTTGTCGAATAAATCGCGCGGTGGCTGACTGGCCCGTTCGTTCAGCAACCGCCTGATGGAAGTTTTTTCTTCGGTATATTTTTTCTCGGCCACCTCTACAGACAGTTTTGCAATTTCAATAGGTGGTATCTTAAAGAAATCGAAATGAAGGATTTCAAACAACATTTCATCGCCCCCATAAGGTGCGTCGTGTTCTGCCGCAAGATATTTTAATATTTCGATGATCTTTTTAGCGAGGGGCACCTCCATCAGGTTCACGCTTCTCCTGCTGTACGCGGGAATATTTTTATTTCTGAATAATTTTATCAATTCTTCATTCTTCCACCTGCATGGTAATTCCGGCCATTTCGTGCCGCTGCGTCTCATATTCGAGAATCACCGGCGGATGTTGCAACAGGCTTATTTCGGGATGGCTGGCGATCAATTCCTTGGTCAGGCCCTCCATTTTGCTGATCAGCCTTTCCTGGTTGCGCGAGATCAGCGTTTTGGATATATCGAGAATAGGCTGGGTGGAACGATAGTTATTGGTAAGTACCACTTTAAACAGGTCGTTGGCATAGCCATTGACGAACTGTTGCATGTTTTCGATATTTGCGCCCTGGAAGCGATAAATACTCTGATCGTCGTCGCCCACAACGAAAATATTCGGCTGTTCCCAGTAATTGATCAGTAATTGTACTAGCTGATTTTGCGAACCGCTGGTGTCCTGGTATTCATCGACAAGAATATACTGGTAACGTTCCTGGTAATTTAAAAGCAGGTTCGGGTTTTCTTCGAATGCTTTTACCACCCAGTTGATCATATCGTCGAAGTCGTAGCGATTCTTTACCCGCATCATCGTGCGGAATTTGTCGAATTCATTTACGGCTGCGGCCAGTTTGTCCATTCTTTCTTTTTCTTCTTCTATTTTATCGGTGCGCACGTCGCCTTTCTTAAAGTCTTTTGTTGCCCGCTTTGCGATGTATTCGTCGCGGTTGGGAAGATCCGCGATATAGTCGTTGATATTTTGAATGATCTGTTGTGGTTTCCATCCTTCCTGCTTCATTATTGAAAACAGCCTGGAGAGATTATTAATTTCGTAGTACACATCGCCGCGATATCTTTTTAGCGGATGGTTTTTGGGAAACTGGTCGATGAGCAATCTTAATAATTCTATTTTTTCAAGATCGGAGATGGGATCGAGCTCATTTTTTTCAAACAGCGAAAGGTTGTCCTGGATGATATCGTTGCAGAACGCATGAAAGGTGTAGATATTCACTTTATAGGCATCGGAGCCGATGAAGTGCACCAATCTGCGGCGCATGGCGAGGGCGCCCGCTTCGGTGTAGGTGAGGCAGAGTATATTGGACGGCGAAGCGTCGGTATCGAGTAATATCTTACCGATCCGTGCGGCCAGGATCTGTGTTTTCCCTGTACCGGGGCCTGCGATCACCATCACGGGTCCTTCGGTTTGATCTACTGCCAGTCGTTGTTCCGTATTCAGTCGCGCATATTCTTCCCTGAATTTCTGGTTCAGGCTGTCCCTTGCTATCATGGCGCTAAGTTAAGTATTGCCCCGCCTGCCCGGCCAGGCTGTTTCGTTAAGAGTTTTTCGCCTCCGGGACCTGGTTGTTGTTCCCGGTGAAAGCCGGCTTTGGCCGCCGCCGGGGAAAATATTTCATTTTGGGAATAATTTACCCTTTTCTGCGTTATAGGGTAGAATCACGGCTATGAAAAACCTTAATACGTTGAAGATCTTCATTTTGGAAGATGACGTGTGGTATGGATCCATGCTGCATCACTATCTTTCGCTTAATCCGGACTACGAAGTAAGGAGATTTGAAAATTCTGCGGAATTCTTCAATCACCTCCACGAAAATCCCGATGTTGTTACGCTCGATTACTCCCTGCCCGACATGGCGGGAGACGAAGTGCTCAAAAAAATAAAAGAGAACTATCCTTCCATCCAGGTACTGGTGATCTCGGGCCAGGAAGACGTGGCTACGGCTATCAGCCTCTTAAAAAACGGCGCTTTCGATTATATTGTTAAGGACGACGATACGAAGGACCGGGTCTGGAACACGTTACTCCATTTGCAGGAGATAAATGGTTTGAGACAGGAGGTGGAAGAATTGAAAGAGCAGGTGGTAAAGAAACACGACTTCTCGAAATTCATCATCGGAAAAAGTGATGAGATCATGAAAGTGTGTGCGATGATCGAAAAAGCCGCCAAGACGAATATTATTGTGTCGATAACCGGTGAAACCGGTTCCGGTAAAGAGGTAGTAGCCAAAGCCATTCATTATAATTCCGATCGCAGCAAAAAACCTTTTATCGCTGTGAATGTGGCTGCCATTCCGAAAGATCTTATTGAAAGTGAATTATTCGGTCATGAAAAAGGAGCGTTTACAGGCGCCGTTACCCGGAGAATCGGAAAATTTGAGGAGGCGAACAATGGTACCCTTTTCCTGGATGAGATCGGGGAACTGGACATCAACCTGCAGGCGAAATTATTGCGTGTGCTGCAGGAACGTGAGGTGGTGCGCGTCGGCGGTAACGAGGTTACGAAAATCAATTGCAGGATAATTGTGGCCACGCACAGAAATCTTCAGCAGGAGGTACAGAATAAAACTTTCCGTGAGGATCTTTATTATCGTTTAATCGGGTTGCCGATACATATCGCGCCGCTGCGGGAGCGGGGCAATGATATTATTATTCTTGCAAAACATTTCATGGATCTGTTTTGCAAGGAAAACAGTTCACCTAAAAAAATATTATCGCCTGAGGCGCAGCAGAAATTGCTGAGCTATCCTTTTCCGGGTAATGTGCGGGAGTTAAAATCGGTTATCGAGCTGGCCTGTGTAATGGCCGACGATGAAACGATCCTGGCGGAGCATCTTACATTAAATACCGCGAGCTCGGTGGCCGGGTTGCTTAACAGCGAAAAATCGCTCAAACAATATGAGATAGACATCATTCAGCATTACCTCGATAAATATGATAAGGACGTATTGCTTGTAGCAAAAAAGCTGGATGTGGGCAAGAGCACCATATACAGGATGATACAGGCGGGTGAAGTGAGTAATAAATAATATCCAAAAAGAAGGAATGAGTCAATATAAAGGGCTGGAGAATAAAAAAATTCTTGTTGTTGAGGATGTGGAGCTGAATCAGTTTCTGGCGCGGCATATTATGGAGTCGTGGGGTTGTGAGGTGTATATTGTTGAAAATGGCGCGCTGGCGGTGGAGAAGATCAATACAGAGGATTTCGATATTGTGTTGATGGATATCCAGATGCCGGTGATGGATGGCATCCAGGCTACGCGTCAGATCCGGGAGATCGCGGATGATTATAAATCTTCCATTCCTATTGTGGCGCTGACGGCCAATGCGATGAAGAGTGATTTTGATATATACCTGAAAGCGGGGATGAATGATTGTTTGCCGAAACCTTTCGAGGAGCCTGCGCTGTTCAGAACAGTTTCAAAAAACATCAGGAAGGATAGAGTGAAAGTCATGGACCCGGTAGCGTCGGAAGCTGCGGCTGTGCAGGAGCCGGTTGTAAAAATTTATGACCTGTCGATGGTGGAAGCGATTTCGGGCGGCGACAAATCGTTTGTGCTGAAGATGCTTCAGCTATTTCTCGATACGGCGCCGGCCACATTGAAGGAATTAAAGTCGCTGAGCGACCAGGCCGCCTGGCCGGAAGCTGGCAAGGTGGCGCACAAGTTAAAATCCACTATCGATTCGATGGGTATAATGGAACTGAAGCCCGTAATACGGGAAATTGAAATGAGTGGCAGGATGGGTGAGAAAACGGAGTCCGTCCCTGCGCTGGTTGACCGGGTAATGGAGACGATGGCCGGCGTGATGGCGGCGGTGAGAAGGGATCACGGGTTGTAGGGAATCCTGCATTTTCCCGGTTATTTGGCATTACCTGGAACCGGAGAGATTATCTTATAGCCGGAAGATTATATTTTCCCTTGAAAGGGTTCCAGGGAGAGCCGGCCTTTCCCGGGCCGGAAAGTTCCGGAATGGGTGTTCTGGATGGAGTAATTTTAACCTGGAATGCGCGTAATATATTTTTCAATTTCCTTTACCTGTTGCAGGATCTGGGGATTGGTCGGTTTGAGCGCCTTTGTTTTCTTGAAAAATTCTTTTGCTGCCCTGAACTCCCTTTTATTCATCATGATATTGCACATCTGCAGGTAGGCGGCGGCTTCGTTTTCTTTATCGGGCAACCCTTTTCTTATAGCCTGGCGGATATAGCTTTCGCCCTGTTTAAAGTCACCTTTCTGCATATTGATCATGCCGATCTGGAGCAGGTTGGCGCCTTCCACTTCCTTGACGGGCGAGCCCAGGTCGATTCCTTTTTTCATATTCTTTTCTGCTCCGGTGAAGTCCTGCTTCATCATGTCCATCTGGCCTTTTACGGTATAGTAGGCGGAGCGAATGGGTTTATAGAGCAGGTTGGGGTATTTGATGGAGTTGACCACGCGTTCGGCGCCTTCCATATCGCCTTTCTCCATAAAATCCTGTATGAGGCGGAGGGGGCCGATAAAGAAGTGTCCGGCGACGAGGATAAGGCCGATAAGGTAGGCGGGGAATGCGGGCCAGAAGCCTGCCCATACGTTGGCCGCGACGCCGATAAGGATGATGAGGATGCCCAGCTGGAGCCTGTAACGTATAAGAAAATTATAGAATTTCATCTCAAAAATTAAGGGATGCAAAGATAAGTCATCGCGGCAGGTTTTTGTTTTTTCTTCCGGGCCGGAATCAATACTTTTGCCGCCTGTTACAGGTGGCGGTGTTTGGCCGGCGCTTGTGCCGGTCCCGTAGTTCAATGGATAGAATAGAAGTTTCCTAAACTTTAGATACAAGTTCGATTCTTGTCGGGACTACAGCGCCCTCCGAAGCTTTAGCGATGGAGGGCTTTTTTTATGGGATTGGTTTGATTAGCTTTATTCAATCAATTTTAACATCGTCACGGAAAAGTTTCTCTCATAACTCTTATCGGCCTTGCGTCTTGGCAACAAAAAACGGCGTCGAATGATGCTGAATATGAAGGTGTGAAAAGTTTGATGGCTGATAAAACAAGACCATCTTTTGAAATGTACATTAATTGCGCTATAATTTCATCAAGGGGCTAGTAAAACGAGTCCATTTATAATCGGCTTGAATAATGACAAAAAGCGAAGCTGCTTCCTAAATTTTATGTGCGAGAAGGAAGTGAAGGCAATAAAAATTTCTTTTCGAAGAAAAATAAGTTTCTTTATATTCGTGTACGTACACATTTTTTTAGACATATGAGTTGACGTAAGCTGGAAAAAGCAACTTCATTCGCTTTTTGGTCTTCTGAAAAAGTGATCATATTGGTTTGGATGCCATAATCTATTTCCCTGGAAGATTACTGAACACCAAAAGGCCAGGACAAATATGATGAGTATCCCCGGTCAGCTTTAGTGCAGTCTTCGTTGTAAAATAATAGTAAATAAATTTATTATCATGAAAGTACAAGACAATGGCCGCCGACAGTTTTTTAAGAATATTACAGTCGCAGGTATTGGCCTGGGATTAGCTTCGCCGATGTTATCATTATATGGAAGAGGAGAGTCAAATGAAAAGACAAAAGTGGGTATGATTGGCCTGGATACATCTCATTCTATTTCTTTTGCAAAATTGTTAAATGCACCTGATGTTGGTGATACATTTGGGGGATACAAGATTATTGCGGCTTACCCCAGGGGAAGTAGTGATATTAAAGAATCAGTTGATAGAATTCCTGAGTATACTAATAAAATAAAAGAATATGGGGTGGAAATAGTAGACTCAATTGACGAGTTATTAAAAAAGGTGGATGCGGTTTTGTTGGTGACCAATGACGGGAGATTGCATTTGGAACAAGCCAAGGCTGTTATACATGCTGGCAAACCAGTGTTTATTGACAAGCCGCTTACTGCTTCCCTTAAAGATGCGATTGCTATTTTTGATATAGCAAAACAGTATAACGTCCCTGTTTTTTCATCCTCTGCATTACGATTTGTTGAAAATCTTCAGCAAGTGACAAAGGGTAAATATGGAAACGTACTGGGAGCCGATACATTTAGCCCGGCTCCAATTGAAAAAACCCATCCTGATTTATTTTGGTATGGTATTCATGGAGTTGAAATTTTATATTCAGCTATGGGTATTGGTTGTAAATCAGTCTCAAGGATTCACTCGGATGGAACTGATGTGGTTATCGGTACCTGGAAAGATGGAAGAATTGGGGTTGTTCGTGGAACCCGCACCGGTCTTCACGAATATGGCGGTACAATATATACGGAAAAGGAAAATGTTACTGTGGGAAAAGGTGAAGGATATAAGAATTTGCTAAAGGCTATAGCAGATTTTTTTAAAACCGGTGTACCCCCCGTAAGTTCTGCGGAAACTTTGGAACTGCTGGCATTTATGGAAGCTGCCGATATTAGCAAATGGAAAAAAGGCAGACCTGCAGGTATTGAAACTGTTTTCCAGAAAGCCAGGAAAGGTAAAAGTAATCTCGGTTAAAGAGACGGGTATGCACACACGTAATATTTAAAAGCGCAGCGGCAATACATTTATTTCTACCGGCATAAGAAAGGTAAATCAGTAAACTCTGGCTACTACCGGTTGCCTGGAGTAGCGGCTGGTAAGCAGGATGGCGCACCATACGGCTACCTTTAATATTGACGAAGATGCCTTCGCATTTAGCACTGGATTAATGGCTTATATTGCTATTAAGAAATTAAGTGAGTAAGGTTTTTTTGTTTCCTCCCTCTTTACGGCCCTGCAAATTTATAATCCCGCAGGCCGTATAAAACCAGGTGTGAACGGTTTTAGCAACTTTGCGAAATACAATAGTTCAGGTTCCGAAAAAAGAGGCCCAATAATTTGAATCGCTATCGGTAGTCCTTCTTTATTAAGTCCCATTGGAATGGTTACGGAGGGGCATTCGATGGGATTAAAAATTGTGGTATAAGGGGCATATTTAAAATAAGGGATAGTGGTTCCATCAATTTTAATAGGGGTACCCTTGGGGCATTTTATAAAGGCTGGCCCATAGGTAATCGGGCAGATAAAGAAATCATATTGTTTGAAGAATGATGCCCACTTTCCTTTCAGGATTTTATTTTCTCCCTGCCATTTAAGCCAAACGGAGTCAGAAGGATCAATTACCGTTTCATAGAATGGCGTTAATGTGCCGCTACCATCATCCCATGGTTTCATGCCGTTAATTATTGACTTCCTGGTATTCAGTGGTAAGCCTTCCCCCGCCAATAAGCCAAGACCTGTTAAGTATGAGCGCATCATTTCATTATAAAGATCCGGTGCGGTGTATTTCACAGATACGCCGTGGAGTTTTAAGGAGTCGATAAGCTGGCTAAGTTTTTCTTTCACCATGTTGCCTGCTTTTGAAATATTGCTTCCACTTTTCCAATCATCCATCCAGGCTATACGATATTGACTAATTTTTCTTCCTGATGATTCTTTCCAGTTAATTGGTTGTTGGACACGTAAATCTTGTTTAGCATCACGCAAGATCTTCCAAGCTGATTCCAGGTCTTCAGCGGTGCGGGCCATCGGACCGGCTACGTTTAAGGCGAATCTTTTTTTTGTTGACGCCGTATCCGGCCCATCTCCTTCCGTAGTATTCAATGAACGAAAGGTTGTTTTTAAGCCATATAATCCGCAAAAGGATGCCGGCAAACGGATACTTCCACCCAGATCACTTCCAAGTTCAACACTGGTAAAACCCGCTGCTAATGCAGCTGCCGCTCCACCAGAACTTCCTCCCGGAGTTCTTGTAGTGTCGTAAGGATTATTTGCTGGGGGGTATATTTCTCCCTGCGTCTGAAAGTCCATGAGCATCGTTGGAATATTGGTTTTCCCAATGATAATTGCGCCTGATTTTTTCAATTGCTTTATCAGCTCCCCGTCACAAGGAGCAATAAAATCTTCATACATCCCTGCGTTTAGTGTTACAGGAGATCCTTCAACCCAATATTCTTCTTTTACGGTAATGGGTACACCGTGCAAGGCAGAGAGGGGCTTTCCCTGTGCAACGGCTTCGTCTGCTTTTACTGCATCTTCCAAAGCTTGTTTTTCCCGGAGCCATACAATCGCATTGTATTTATAGTTGTTGTTTTTGATATAAGCAATAAATTCCTTTACAATTTCGACAGATGTGGCCTCCCGATTCCGGATCATCGCGGCCAGCTCTGATGCTGGCTTGAAAATATACTTTCCTTCTATTGGTATTTCGGTGTCTGGTCTCTTAAAGAGACCCTGGATATTTTTAGAGTATTCTCCGTTTCTCTTATTCGGTGACGTACAGAAGATTATGCTCAGGCTGGTGCAGATTAAAAAAAGAGCGCCCGCTTTTAATCGGTTGTATGTTTTGCTTGTTGACATCTTTTAGCTTGAAATTATATGAAGGGTTGAATTTGTATTGCATAGCGGCATCACTTCTGGGCCGATTAAATAGGGAAAAGAGGTGTGGGATGGAAAAAGCTATTTTCGGATCCTTTTTTTATTTAAATTGCGGGTACGCTAACGCAATTTAAGGTTTGTATTGGGTATAAACACACTTTTTATAGGTGGAATTGTGAAATATGCCCATCAACGACACCGTGATCAAAATCGTTTTTCATCCTGGTATGGATAAACGGGTTGGCTGTGGTCCGGTCGATCAAATCCTTGCCGGTTTCTTTCTTTTGCCAAAGACACCACTCTTCTTTCACAATGTATAAAGTTAGGTGAGCCTCGCTAAAGGGCGATAATTTTCTAAAAACTATTTTTTTCGTGTACGAACACGATTTTGCATTAACTTGTATAAAATATATGGTGCCTGCCTAGGATGATTTTGGACTTTTGGCAGCTAAAAAATTGTCTGCAACTAGCATAACAATTGTTTTTTAGGGTGTAATGATAGCATTAGAAGATAAAAATCTATGATGTAATGAATAAAATGGTATTTCTCCTTGTATTCTGTTTGGTATCAGGAAATGGATTGCTTGCGAACATTTATTATTTCTCAACGTCAATAGGAGATGATCGGCGTACGGCTGAACAAGCGAGGAAAATTTCCACTCCCTGGAGAAGTATAGAGAAATTAAATGCTATCATGCCCATACTAGAGCCTGGTGATTCGGTTCTGTTTCTTCGTGGAGATGTTTTTGTGGGCGCTATCACTGTTTTAGAATCGGGGACAGCATCCAAGCCGATTGTGTTTGCTGCATACGGTGATAAAAATAAACCCGATCCTGAAATTAATGGTCGCGTAACATTAACCAATTGGGCCAAATACACAGGTAGTATATGGGTAACCGATGGCGCATTACTTTCTGACAGTGTGAACTATTTTACCATTAACGGCAAAGCTTACTCTATGGGGCGGTACCCCAATGCCGACGAAACGGCAGATGGTTATTTGCATATTGAAAATGCCGATAGTTGCCTTAGTATTACAGACGATGAATTGAAGGAATACCCGGATTGGACGGGGGCGGAGTTGGTTATGAAACCAAAACGCTGGCTGATTAACAGGAATCATATCTCAAAACATGAAGGTCATACAATTTGGTACAATTCGTACACCAGTTATGTTCCGATAAAAAATTTCGGATACTTCATACAAAACCATTTAAAAACACTTGACAGGTTTGGTGAGTGGTATTATGATGCTGTGTCAAAAAAAATGTACGTGTTTTTTGGCGATAGGCTTCCGAATAATTTTAGCATTCAGGCAAGTCGTTACAATGTTTTGTTTAACATAGCCAACCAATCCCATATAAATGTATCAGGCATTTCATTTATCGGAGCGAATGAAAATGCAGTAAGTATCACCAACTCTGAAAGTGTTGTGGTGGAAAATTGCACAGTTAGGTATTCGGGGTTAAACGGGATATTTGGTGTTGATGTATCCGACCTGGTACTGGAGAATAATAAAGTGGAGGATGTAAATAATACCGGCTTGTATTTCATGCGGAATTGTAACAATGCCATAATTAGAAGCAATTCAATTCGGCGATGTGGTATTATAGACGGAATGGGGCCGAGCGGTAATAGCAAAACGGAGGGTATTGCGGTAGGCGGCAATAACAATTTTATAGAGTATAATGTCATTGATAGTATTGGTTATGTTGGACTTTATTTTTCTGGAAATGACATCTTGATCAGGAATAATGTGATCAGCAATTTTACCATGAATAAAGACGATGGCGGAGGTATTTATGTTGTATCCGGAAAGAAGCCGGGCAGAACTTTTAGGAACCGGAGAATCATCGGAAATATTGTAACGAATGGTATTGGTAATGGGGCCGGTACCCCACAGCCTGAATTTCGTTCCGCCTTGGGAATTTATATGGACGATGGAACCAACAACGTCGATATACTGGATAACATAGTTAGCAATTGTGCTGAGCTGGGCATTTTTCTACATGATGCCAGCTTTATAAAAGTAAAAAATAATCTCGCTTATAATTGTGATATACCATTTGCCATGCACCAGGATGTGATATGGGAAGGCGGGAGCATGCATGACAATGAAATTGAGAATAATATTTTTGTTTCGTCGATGAAACGACCATTGCTCGGCAGCTACCGGACACAGGAAAACAGTGTGGGAAATTTTGGAAGGTTGAATCATAATTATTTTTGGTATCCTTCATTAAAACCTGGCGCCAAAGACAAACCTTTTAAGGAAGTCGTTGAAAGATCAACAGTTTTAAAGTACGACATCAAAGAATGGCAGCAAAAGTACAACTATGAGCAGGATAGCGAGTTCCATGAAATTGAAGCGGAAGACTTTGATAAAAAAGTGCGAATTATCTGTAACGACACGAAGGCTATCATGAAGGTTTCTTTAGGAAAGACTATTTATACCAGTATTGGTGGAGAAAAATATACGGGTAGCGTGGAATTGCAGCCATTTTCCTGGTTATATCTGCTGAAAAGTGACGTGCAATAAATCGGGCCGATCCAGGTGGTCCGTCGTTTAAACTTTTGCAACCTTTTTCATGATTTTATGTGCGCCGGGTTAGACCCTGCATGCTGCTGCAGCAAAAAATATTTTGCTTAATATTAAATATATGTTAACTTAGTTTTCGTTAACGTACACGATAAGTTACGTACACGGAAAAGAAACTGTTGATTAAATACACTACACTACTGCAGATCATTGATAAATGATAATAAAACCATTACTAACTAAATGAAAGTCAGATGCAAAAAAAAGATAAATAGAAACGTAAAAAGTATGATCTAAACGATGTGTGGAGATTTTTGAAGATAGTAGAATTGACTCTTCGCTCTGCACAAAAGTTACAATAATCAAGTTAAGGCAATTCAAATTACCAAACTGTGAAGCCAGGACTTTGCTATTGCGGCTTCATAAAAAAACGACAGCAAATGAGATATTTCATTCTCTCAATGATCTATGCCCTGTCTTTGACGATTTCAACAGGGTATGCTCAGCAAACGAATTTGGTCACAATTAAAGGTACGGTGACTGATGTAAACAGAGAGCCCCAGCAGGGGGTAAACGTATGGGTGAAAACTACTCCCACCCACGTAGTAGTTACCGATCAAAATGGTAATTTTTCAATCGCCGCAAAAATGGGCGATGTGCTTCAATTCTCAAAGGTTGGGCTTAAGCTTAAGGAATTAACTATCACCAGCGCCACAGGCAATCTTAATATTGCCATGGAAAAAGACTCAAAAAATCTGGATGAAGTAGTCGTTATCGGCTATGGCTCTGTTAGGAGAAAGGATTTAACAGGTTCTGTCACCAGCGTAAAAGCATCAGACATGGTAAAGAGCACCGACATGTCTCTCAACGGAACACTACAAGGAAGGGCAGCGGGTGTACAAGTGATTTCTTCTGAAGGAGCACCGGGAGCTGATGTATCTATCGCTATTCGGGCGGGATCTTCCATTTCGGCCAGTAACGAACCTTTATATGTAATTGACGGATTTCCGCAGTTGGGGGGATCTAATCTTAATTTGAACGTAAATGATATTGAATCCCTCGAAGTATTAAAAGATGCCTCTGCCACAGCTATTTATGGATCGAGAGGTGCCAACGGGGTAATTATCATTACAACTAAAACAGGAAAGGCGGGTAAGTTTAATATTGCCTATGATGGATATTATTCCCTTCAAAAGTTGGGAACTAAAAGAGATGTGCTGAATTCATTGCAATACGCGGCGAAGCAACATTATACATCGGCAAGCCTGAAAAATTCCCAGATAGGGGATTCGCTTTGGTATAATTGGGCAACCTATAAAGATTCTGCCTCAATTAACTGGCAGGATGAGCTTTATAAGGTTGCACCCATGCATAGTCATAATCTTTCATTTACAGGGGGCAGCGCTGACGTTAAAATTGCAGGATCTATTAATTACACAGATCAGGATGGTATAGCACAGGGTACGAATTACAAAAGGTATTCGGCTCGTCTCAGTTCTATAGCAAACATTTCCAAGAGCATTACTAATTCAACTAATATTGCGCTTACTGCTCAGGATAGAACCGGCGCTTCCCTTACAGGTGGCGGAGGGCTTGCGTTTTCGGCAATAAAAGGCAGCCCTTTTTTACCGCCAAATATAGATTTGAACGAATATCTATTGGAAAATAATATACCGCTGGGTGGAACGAATGGTAGGGATCCGCTAGTCGACTTATTGGAGCCCGATGTAAAGAATTTAAACTATTACAGCAGTCTCAATACAGCTTTCAGTTTTAAACTGACTGACGGTTTGGTGTTCAAAGTTTCGGGTGGAATGACGTATACAGATGCTGCCTATAACTACTTTTACGGTCGTAACACTTCCCAGGGGATGTCTCCTTTAGGTATAGGCAGGAAAAATAATTCGATAAGTATTAGTTTGCTAAATGAGTACACACTTAATTATTCAAAATCTTTAGGCAAAGGCAATTTGGATGCTGTCGCAGGTGCTTCATTTCAAAAAAATACCTCATCATTTACCAATACCACCAGCAATAGCTATGTTATCGAGGCACTGGGGTATAATAACCTGAGTTTTGGTAGTCAGTTTCCAGTTGCACAAACAGGAAAGACGGTGAGCGGTCTCAATAGTTATTTTGGAAGGGCACAATATGCACTCCTTGATAAATACATTATCACAGCAACGCTCCGTGCAGATGGAAGTTCGAAATTTCCTCAGGAAAAATGGGGCTATTTTCCTTCCGGTGCTATCGCATGGAAAGTAAATGAGGAAAGATTTATGCGTGCTGCACCTTCTGTTTCTACATTGAAGCTGAGACTTAGCTATGGAATGACTGGTAATGAATCAATACCTCCTTATTCCAGTTACACATCATATGGATCAACCGGGTATCCGGCTGTCCAGAATAACGCCATTGTTGTTGGGGTGGTTCCTACACAGCTTGGTTCGAAGTCATTGAAATGGGAAACCACAATTGCATCAAACCTGGGCCTGGATCTGGGTCTTTTCAAAGACAGGATTTTGATTACGGCAGATGCCTACGTAAAGAAATCGAAAGATTTGTTATTGCAGGCACCTTTGTCGAATTATTCGGGGTTTACTACAGTTACCAGGAATATTGGGGACATGCAGGTAAAGGGAATGGAGTTTAATCTAAGTACTGTCAATTTGAATGGAAAATTAAGATGGAATACCAACTTTAATATCGCATTTAACAAAACTAAGGTCTTGGCACTAAACGACAACCAGACATTTTTTTATACGGGTAGCGTGGGCAGATATTCTAATGCATACATCGTAAAAGTCGGTGAATCTTTAGGATCAATGTATGGATATGTTTATGATGGGGTTATTCATACGCAGGAAGAATTGGCAGCAACTGTTCCGCATAATTCGTTAGTAATAAAGGAAGGAACCAGGAGATATAAGGATATAAGCGGAGTTAAAGGTGTACCCGATGGGGTTGTCGATGCTAATGACAGAACAGCTATAGGGAATGGTAATCCTAAATTTTTCGGAGGGGTTACAAATGATTTTTCCTATGGTCCTTTTGATTTTAGCTTCTTATTTACCTACAGCTATGGAAATGATATCCTTAACGGAGATAAAGCTTTATTTGAATCACCTGTTCCTTATCAGGGTGGACCTGTTAGCATGCTCAACAGGTGGACGCCAACGAACCCTCAGATTAATCAGCAGAGATGGGATATTTTATATAATAACGAGTACTCAAATCTTTCCTCCTACCTTATTGAGGATGGGTCTTACCTGCGGTTAAAGAATATCCAATTAGCTTATAATGTTAATCGCGGTTTGTTTAAAAAACTTCCTATTAAAGCCATGCGGGTTTATGTTACGGCTCAAAATTTATTAACGCTCACCCATTACACAGGTTACGATCCCGAGGTTAATTACCTTAATTCGATTATTACACCTGGAGCGGATTTAGGAGCTTACCCGAGAAGCAAGGTTTACACATTTGGCTTAAATATTACCTTCTAAAGTTTAAATAAAGAATTATGAAAAGGATATTGTTTGGGATTTTACTGAGTTCTTTGTTTTTTGCAGGATGCAACAAAAATATAATAGAGACACCTTACTCTTTTCTGACGTCAGATAATTTTCCCACAACGGAAACTGAGGCAGATGCGGCTCTTATCGGATGCTATACCGCTTTGAAGGGACAGGGTGGTAACAGTACATGGGATTATACCGGCGGATTGTATATGAATGCTCAAAATGATGTTACAACTACCAGTGGTAACTGGGCAGCTTTTTTAGCTCCCACAAACGGGGCAGAAACAGCCTGGTGGAGGGAATATTGGAAGGGTATCAATGCAGCTAATAACCTCATTGCGGCGCTTGAGGCCAGAGATTCTACCAAGGATTTATGGATTCCTGTAAAGATGGCGGAAGCCAGGGCGATCCGCGCTTTTTTATATCATAATCTGGCCAGCTTGTTTGGTGATTTGCCTTTAAGACTTAAACCCACCACGGAAACAGTATTGAATGTGGAAAGGAGCCCGGTGTCGGAAATATACAACCAGATCATATTACCTGATTTGGCATATGCCGATGGTAAGCTACCGGTAAGGTCTAATCCATCCGGAAGGATTTCGGCTGGAGCTTTGAAATGCATCATGGCCGATGTGTATATGAAACTTGCTGGTTGGCGGAGATCTTCTCAGGGTGTAATGGTTCCCGGTGAATCGAAATATTGGGCAATGGCCAGAGATGCGGCAGACTCTGTACTCTCCATGGAGGCAAGAGGTGTTTATGCCCTCGAGCCGGACTATAGCCAGGTTTTTACTAAACTTTCTACTGATGTTACTACCAAGGAAGTGATTTTTGATCTTGAATATACTGCACTGGCAGGAAGCAACTTTCCTTATGTATTTGGAGCACCTGGAGGTGGCGATCCAAATAAAGGGAGTGGAAATGCGAATCTCGCTATCGTTCTGGAATGGTTAAGGACGCGAAGCGACAAAGATGAGCGCTGGAAATGGAATATTGCTAATTATACTTATGTTTCGGGTTGGACTAAAACACCTCTTACAGATACCAGTGCGTGGAGAGTGGCTACTTTTCAGAAAATTTTTCCATCCACGGGTTATTGGCAGGATAATTTGACCAATTGGCCATTCTACAGGTTATCGGAAGTTAAACTAATGTATGCCGAAGCAGCTAACGAAGCTGAAGGTGGCCCAAGCGCCAAGGCTTATGCGCAGATAAATGCTGTAAGATATAGGGCACGGCCGGCAGCCAATAAAACGGATGGCACTGTTTTACCTGATCTGGTAGGGTTATCACAAGAGGAATTTCGTAATGCAATAATGGAAGAGCGCTCCATGGAACTTATTAACGAAGGTAAACGACATTTAGATCTGGTAAGATGGGGCAATCTCAAAGAAAAGATAGAGGCCAACGAAAGTCAGTGGACCCAAATATTAAACGGAGTAGGGGACTTTAATATGAGATTCTATTTATGGTCACTTCCCACAGGCGAGATAACAGCTAACAATTGGCAAAATAACGATGGATATTAATTTGTGAAACAACAAAAAAAAGTTATGCATTTTTATAATCAAAAATCAAAGAAAATACGGCAATTATTAGTTGCTCTCGCATTGCTCGTCGTGTCAAGTGTGGTGATGAACAGTTGCACGAAACCTGGAGATACCTATATTTCGCTGGAGCCGTCCAATTTAAGGGTGGTAAATGGCCTGCCAGGAGAAACTGGTGTGAAATTCTATCTTGACAGCGCGAATCTGACTTTGACCGGTACACTTAATTTTAATACTTCGTCCATATATTATGTTGTTAAGTCCGGATCAAGAACTGCCAGCTTTTTCAGTACTACCGCATCCGAAACCTTTGCAAAAAAGGATATTCAATTGGATGTTAACAAAAATTACACTCTGTTTTTAGGCGGAGTTATCGGTGCTCCGAAATATTTTCTTACTGAGGACGATCTGACTGAAACGACGCCCGATAAAGTTAAAATAAGACTGGCTAATTTAGGTCAGACCCTCGGAGATGTTGATGTCACGATTCAGTTCTATGACCCGACAAACCCGGCTCTTCCTGCGCAACCAGAAGTGACTATTTTGTCAAATGTGCCATCCGAATCAGTTTCCAATTATGTTTTAGCGACAGTACCCACATCTAAGGGAAACAGCATAGCCAAGTTGCACAACATCCGGATTTATGCTGCAGGAACTTCAACTTTATTGACCAGTACAACAAATGTTGATTTACGTGGAACTTCGATTAATACATTTATCACAACTGGCGCAAATGGCGGTTCACCCACATTGACTGTGCGTTCAGAAAGAGAATGGCTGGATTGGTAGACGATGTTTTTCAATAAAAATAAATAGTCTGCTAACTATTAAAATAAATTAAATAGTTGGCAGGCTATTATCCGATAACATTATTTGAATGAAATTGTATTTGCCTCTATAATAATTAGCTTATTTTATTATTTAATTGGAAAGTTCTTTTATATACATTTTGTGTTGAGTATTGATATATGTACTGACTAATAGATGAAGATAAAATTATAGGATGGATTTGGTGAAGTGTCTACAGATTTTGAGACGTCGGAGCAAAAGTGGGCACATTGAACTCAGGTCATTTACTTGTCAAGCAAAAATTATTTATGCATTACACAAGGATTGCTTCCAGTCCTGTTACTCATATTGGATGGGGCGCTATTGAGAAGTTACCATTCGAAATAGAACAATACATGCCTGCCAGAATTCTTATCGTGGCAGATCCTGTACTGCAGTCGTTAGGCTTTATAGATAATATCATCGCTCCCCTACAAAATGACAAATGGCAGATTGATATTTATACAGATCTTATTCCTGAGCCAACATTGGAAACCGGTGAGAAGATTGTTGCTTTCACCCGCAGGGAAGATTATTCGCTTGTTGTTGGTATAGGCGGCGGAAGTGTGTTGGATATGAGCAAGCTGGCAGCAGTTCTTGCAGGTAATCCAGGTGGCGTTAATGAATACCTGAATTTAACCGCTACGAGGACCATTCGAAAAAGGGGAATTCCAAAGCTACTTATTCCTACTACGTCAGGAACTGGGGCAGAAGTAACTAATATAGCTGTACTGGCACTCGAAAAAACAAAGGACGTTATTGCCCACGATTACTTGATTGCCGATACAGCGATTGTAGATCCTTCATTGACCATTACTGTTCCGCCGGCAGTTACTGCGGCTACTGGTGCGGATGCACTAACTCACGCTATCGAAGCATATCTGTCTGTTAATGCCAATGCTTACTCCGATGGATTATCCCTGCAGGCTATAAAATTAATTGGTGGTGCATTGGAAAGAGCAGTAAAAAATGCTCATGATGAAAGAGCACGAACAGATATGTCTTACGGAAGTTACCTCGCGGGTTTGGCCTTTTTCAATGCAGGTGTGGGTGCAGTTCACGCATTGGCTTATCCACTGGGAGGACAATTTCATATTGCACATGGCGCTTCCAATGCTGTATTGCTACCCTACGTGCTTCAATATATTAGCAATAGTTGTTCTGCAAAAATGAGAGTGATTTTGGAAACATTAGGGGGAGAAGCAAGAGGATTATCCGACGAAGAGGCGGCAAGAGAATGTGTGATTGCACTTGGACATCTTGTTAAAAATATTGGCATTCCTGAGAAACTCGGTGGGTTTGGTATACCGGAAACTGCGGCCATTGATTTGGCTACCGACGGGTTTTTGCAAAAAAGGCTATTGGCGCGATGCCCCATGACATTGAACGAATCAGATATATTAAAAATATATCAGTCTGCCTTTGCAGGAATATTATCATAATCATACCAAGGTTAAATAAGTTATACATGCGTATCCAATCGATCAATCCTGTAAATGGAAAAGTGATAGAAACTTATAAAGAGGAAACCAATAAAGATATCGCCATTAAAATTGATAAATGGCAGAAAGCCTGGTTGGAATGGAGAGAATCCAGTTTTGAACAAAGGGCTAATTTATTAAAAAGCGCGGCGAAGGTTTTGAGGGGCAATAAAAATAGTTTGGCCCTTGTAATGGCCAATGAAATGGGCAAGCCATTGGCAGCGGGCGTAGCAGAAATAGAAAAATGTGCTTCGGTTTGTGATTATTATGCAACTAACGGTGGGAGATATCTGGACGATCAATTGATTGCCACCGACGCTAAAAAAAGTTTTATAAGTTTTCAGCCGATAGGCGTTGTGCTCGCCGTAATGCCCTGGAATTTTCCGTTCTGGCAGGTGTTTAGATTTCTGGCTCCTGCACTTGTGAAATCAGATCCCAGACTACCTTTTGGCGGCATTAACCAGAGTGGTTATGGGCGTGAGTTGGGAATGGTTGGAATACATGAGTTTGTTAATATCAAAACGGTTTTTGTGAGGTGATGAAATTATTGATCTCATATCAGGCGAGCCAGCAGATTTATCAAATAATAGCGGATTAACCACAGAAGGGAAGAGTTAAAATAATCGAGAAATATATCATATAAAATATAATTGGATATGAGGAGAATACTAGTATTAAAAATTCTGTTTTTAATTATCTTTTTTGCAAAGAATTCAGTTGCACAATTTCCGATTTTTGAGAGCAATGACCGGGTATGTTTTATAGGTAACAGTATAACAATGAATGGAAGGTTTTATAATTACCTTCAGTTATTCTATGCTACGAGGTTTCCGGATAGCAAGATTCAGTTTTTTAATTGTGGGATTTCTGGCGACATAACGGGAGGAGTTCTCAAAAGATTGCAATCTGATATACTGGTGCATAATCCTACATGGTCTGTATTGATGATAGGAATGAATGATGTTAACCGGCAATTGTATGGCAAGAGCCGAGAGAATGAAGCCGGTATCGAAGGAAAACGGGAGGAAGCGCTGAGCCTCTATTTTGCCAATGTGGATAGCCTGGTTAAAATATTGATCCTGGGAAAAAGTAAGGTTATTTTGCAAACGCCATCCATATATGATCAGACCGCGGAGCTGGCTTCAGCTAATTTCTTTGGAGTGAATGATGCATTGGGAAAGTGTGCAATATTTCTAAAGGGGTTGGCCGTTAAATACAACTTGCCTGTCGTCGACTACTGGACAGTGATGGGCGAGGTCAATAAGAAAATACAGGAAAATGATCCAGGAGCTACTATAGTAGGAGAAGACAGGGTGCATCCTGGTGTAATGGGGCATTTCTTAATGGCGTATGAGTTTTTGAAAGCCCAACAGGCACCTGAATATGTGTCTCTTCTAAGTATAGACAGGAAAAAGCAAAAAGTACAAAAAGCCTGGCGATGCACCATCAGCGACATTAAATATAAGACTGATGATATTTCATTTGTGAGTAACGAGATTTCACTGCCCTATCCACGGCTGTCGGCGGATTTCAATCCTGATTCCCTGTTTTCATTTACTGACGACTTCAACAAAGAAATACTCCAGGTAAAATCGCTAAAGAAAGGGAGTTATTTACTAACGATTGACTCGGTTGTTATTGGTGAATATTCACAAGGGACGTTGGAAGAGGGTATCAATCTAGCCAATAACGCGTTGACTCCGCAGTATCAACAATCACTAAAAATTTTAAAACTTCTCTTTGAATACTGGAAAGTTGTTGCTGACCAAAGGGCTATCAAATATGTCGAATTTGAACATTTATCTAATTTCTTTGGTCAAAAATAGATCGAGTCAAAATTTTGGATTCTTTTCAAGAATGTTTGGTAATTATTTACTACTTAAGCCTAAAGAAGCTGATTTGCAATCCGACTTATCCGGCATCTTTAACAAAATTTATGAATCCAATAAGCCTCAGCCACATCGCTATAAACTTGAGCGGGTGAGAACCGCCATTAAAAAATAAAATAATGATCTCGATTTTTAACATGGATAAGAGAATTTGGTATTGGACTTTTGATATTCATAAATTTTTATCGTGTGTGTAAAATGGCTTTCCTCTTTTACATCATAGAATCCGATAGGTGCATGAGAATGATTAGCAGGTTTGGCTTATTGCTAATGATATTACGCGCGGGCTTGATGAAACCTGTTTATTTCAGGTATATCGGATTGCCGAAAGAAGAAGATATATTTTGTTGGATCAAAAGATGGAGAATTTGTTTTTGGATTACTAATGGATTATTCGTGAAAATTATTTTTCAATAAAAACGTGTACGTACCCAAAATTTATGTATTTTCGGTTTTTAAGCAATTTTAAGTAGGTTAAGTGATGGGCGCCCGCCCTCCAGTAAAACTCATAAAGATGTCTGGTAAAGAATACTCACGTCGTGAATTCTTAAGGAAGAATACCATAGCCGGCGCCGGTGTTGTGTTGGCATCCGGAATTTCACCGTCACTTTTTGCGCGTACGGCAAGTGGAATAAACACTCCTGCAATTTTAGGAGGTGACCCTGTTATGAAAGTGAGTTGGCCTAAATGGCCCCTGTGGGATCCTGAGTCGGATGAGCAATTTTTGTTGGAAACCATCAGGAGCGGGATATGGTCGCGGAAAAAAGTGGTGGATGAGTTTGAAAAGAAATGGGCAGAAGCAGTCGGAGCAAAACGTTGCCTTACGGTGGTTAATGGAACCAATTCATTAATTGTTTCTCTTATTCAATTGGGTATCGGGGCTGGAGACGAAGTGCTGCTTCCTTCTTATACTTTTATTGCCAGTGCCCAGGCTATTTTGGCTGCCGGGGCTATTCCTGTTTTTGTGGATATTGACCCCGAAACTTTTCATATTGATCCCAATAAGATTGAGAGTAAAATTACTCCACGTACAAAAGCAATCTTGCCTGTTCATTTGGCCGGTTTGCCTGTGGACATGATGAAGATAAATGAGATTGCAAAAAGACATAACCTGATAGTGGTGGAAGATGCCTGCCAGGCGCATCTTGCGGAGATCAATCATCAGCCGGTAGGGACGTTTGGAAACGCGGGTTGCTTTAGTTTTCAAAATTCGAAAAACCTGCCTATCGGTGAAGGAGGAGCTATTGTGAGTAATGATGAAGGATTTATCGACCGCTGTTATTCCTATCATAATTTTGGATTTCCGTTTGGTACTGTGACTGGAAGTGTCGGGGAAGGGTCTATCCGGCCAGCCAACAAGCTTCGCCTGACAGAATACCAGGCTGCGATCGGTCTTGCTCAGTTAAAACGGTTGGACGCACAAACTACCGAGAGGACAAAGAATGCAGAGTACCTAACTTCCAAACTTCTACAATTACCGGGTATATTACCAATAAAGAAAAACCCTGGTGTTACAAGGGCAGTTTACCATTTATTCCCTTTTCGATATAAGAAAGAAGAATTTAAAGGGCTGTCCAGAGATAAGTTTATGGCCGCTTTAGAGGCAGAAGGAGTTCCCAATTTCGGCGGCTACACAACTCTCAACAACCAGCCTTTTATTGAGGAAGCTTTTAAATCCAAAAATTTTGTAAAATCTTATTCTAAAAAAAGGCTCAATTATAAAATATATTTAGAACAAAACGGGTGTCCGAAAAATGACATTTTATGTAATGAGGAAGCGGTTTGGCTTGCGCAAAATCTATTGCTAACAGGCAAGGAGGAAATGAATGGTATCTTTTCTGCTATTGAAAAAATTCATGCCAATGCTGACAAAATTCAAAAAATCTGATTTGCCAATAGAAATGCCGCGGCATTTAGCTGAGGAATACTGAGAATGGAAAAATAAATGCTGATAGAACTCGGAACTATCCTTATTAAAAGTGATAATATATTATTTTGGTTACGATCAATTAAAAAGAATGTAGCGTGAATTTATCCACTCGAAGAGAATTTCTTCAAATGTTTGCTGGGCTATTGGGAGCAACCACATTGGCTAATACGTCTTCCGGCCTAAAGAAAAGCAAGCCATTGTTGGCGTTTTCTACGTTAGGCTGCCCTGACTGGCGTTTTCAGCAGATTGTAGATTTTGCAGCACAGCATAATTTTCAAGGCATAGAAATTCGTGGTCTTAATCGTCAAATGGATCTGCCGGTGTGTAATGAATTCGGTAGTGCCCAGACCAGGGCGAATTCGCTAAGAGTGATGAAAGATGAAAATCTGAAGTTTGTTGGGTTGGGATCGTCCGCCAATATGCATTTCGCTGATCCTTCCAAAAGAAAAAAGAATTTAGATGACGCGAAGCTTTTTATTGACCTGGCGCATGATCTTAATTGCCCCTACGTTCGGGTTTTTGCTAACAACCTTCCTAAAGATCAGGAGCGGCAGGCGACAATGGAACTCATTTCGGCGGGTTTACTCGAATTGGCTGATTATGCAAAGGGAAGCGGTGTAAAGGTGTTAATGGAATCTCATGGCGACTTTGTAAAGTCAGAAGATATTCTAGCTATTATGCAGTCTGCCGAACACCCGAAGGTGGGCTTACTATGGGACATGGCCAATATGTGGACAATTGCGAAAGAACCCCCCGTGGAAGTGTATACGAAACTTAAAAAGTATATTCTTCATACGCATATCAAAGATGCTATTGTTCGAGACGGAAATGTACAATATAAATTTTTAGGCCAGGGTGAGGTGCCCCTTTTTGAAGGAATTGATGCTTTGATGAAGGGGGGATATAAGGGCTTTTATTGTTTTGAGTGGGAAAAATTTTGGCACCCGGAAATTGGAGAACCTGATGTCGCTTTTGCCGATTATATTAAAGTAATGAGAAAACATTTTAGATAAGCAGTTATTTTTTACGTCCCGAAATTTGTGATGGCCGGGAACCTAATTTTTGTTTTAAAATATTAAGAGATGTCGGCAGCAAAGCAGACAAGACGTGAGTTTATAAAACGAAATTCAATAGCGGCTGCAGGCGCGCTACTGGCCTCTGGGCTGCCGCCTGTTGCGTTTGCTAGTAGAGGGCACGAAGCCACGGTGCCCGCCATATTGGGTGGTAAACCGGTTGCGGATGTGGATTGGCCTAAGTGGCCTATCTGGAATTCAGAAACGGATGAGAAATTACTATTGGAAGTTGTCAGAAGTGGAGTTTGGTCAAGAAAAAATGTTGCGGACGATTTTGATAGAAAATGGGCAGAAACATTGGGGGCTAAACGAAGCCTAACGGTTGTAAATGGCACTAATGCAATAATTATCTCGCTTCTGAAATTAGAAATTGGGGTTGGTGATGAAGTAATTGTTCCGCCTTACACTTTCATAGCTACTATTCAGGCCGTATTGGCTACAGGCGCCATTCCTGTTTTCGTAGATACAAACCCCGAGACATTTCAAATTGACGTTGAAAAAATAGAAGAAAAAATAACATCCCGAACAAAGGCCATTTTGCCAGTGCATTTAGCAGGATTTCCTGCAGATATGGTTCGGATTATGGAGATTGCAAAAAAGCATAACCTTGTCGTTGTAGAAGATGCATGCCAGGCACATCTTGCCGAAGTCAATCATCTGAAAGTAGGCACTTGGGGACATGCAGGATGTTTTAGTTTTCAAAATTCAAAACATCTTCCTATTGGAGAAGGCGGAGCTATTGTAAGCAATGACGAATCTTTTATGGATCGTTGTCATTCCTATCATTACCTGGGGAGCCCTTTTGGTACGGTTTCCAGTGATGGGGCGGAATATGTATCGAATGGAAATAAGCTCCGGTTTACAGAATATCAGGCTGCCATAGGGCTTGCTCAGTTGGCCAGATTGGATATGCAAACCAGATCCAGAACAGAAAATGGTGATTATTTAAAGGCTAAGCTCCAGCATGTGCCCGGAATATTACCGATAATAGCCAGCCCTAACGTAACCCGGGCCGTTTATCACTTCTTTCCTTTCCGATATAAGAAAGAAGAATTTAAAGGATTATCGAGAGATGGGTTTATTGCAGCTCTGTCCGCAGAAGGCGTACCCAATTACAGTGGTTACACACCATTGAACACGATGCCTTATCTGAAGGATGCCTTCGAATCAAAAAACTTTATAAAAAGCTACTCCAAAAAGAGACTTGATTATCAAAATTATTTGTCAAATAATAAATGTCCGGAGAATGATAAAATATGCAATGAGGAAGCAGTGTGGCTTAATCAGCGATTTTTTCTCACCGGCAAAGCAGAAATGGATTTGATTTTTTCGGCTATAGAGAAAATTCATACAAACGCGGAAAAAATTAAAAATGCGGTAAATAAATGATCCTGCATTCAAGCAGCAATTATGGCAGCCCATTGCCTGATTGTTTTGTTCCCAATTGGGTCATAGGAGATGTATATGAATAGAAAATAATTTTTTCTGCGAAAAATTTCTGAAGAAACAACATCTGAGACGTATTCGAAGGGCCGTATTGGTCGCCGTATTATAGGAAAGGCGTTGCAGCTAAGTGAAGCTTTGAAACCGGAAAAACAGTTGCGGTATTCTTTAGCGGACTGAACTTGTGTAGAATCAGGAAGTAGAAATAAAACAAAAGCAAGGAATAATCATGAGAATAATAAAGTGATATTACTCTTTAATATCAATATAGAAAAAATGAGATATTTATTTGTTGCTGGTTCGATAGCCTGTCTTGTTTTATACACCTCCATTGGTTATGCGGGGAATAGAGACAACAACGCTATTGATCGTTGGACTTCTAAGGCTGAACATCCAAATATTCCAGATGTAGACGGGGCTACTACGGGATGGAAAGCCGGAGTAGGACGTGTAAACATCACTCCGGATTATCCGATCTGGCTGGCTGGCTATACTTCCAGAAAACATGCATCTGCCGGAAAGCTTCATGATTTATGGGCGAAGGCGCTTGCGATCGAGGATGCGTCTGGAAATCGGTCGGTGCTGATTACAACAGATCTGGAAGAAATTTCGAAAGCGATGTCTGACAGGATCAGGGATCAGATAAATCTAAAATACAATTTGTCCAGGGCACAGATCATTTTGAATTGTTCACATACTCACTCTAGCCCGATTATAAGAGAGATAGCTGGATTTTATACCGATGACCCGGAAGAGTTAAATAGGGTGAACAAATATTGCGAAAAGCTTGAATTGGATATTGTATCAATAGTAGGCATGGCATTTCAATCGTTAGAGCCCGTCGTCTTATACGCACAAAATGGTGTTGCCCGGTTTCAGACAAATCGTCGAAATAATATTGAATATAAATTACCCCTTGAAGAGCAAGTAAAAGGACCTAATGATTATGCCGTACCTGTTATTAAAGTAGTAAGTAATGGCGGGAAGCTGTTGGCCATTGCATTTGGCTATGCCTGCCATAATACGGTATCTAATGATTATGAGCTCTCGGGAGATTTTGCAGGGTTCGCTCAATTGGAATTGGAAAAATTATTTCCTGGAACCACTGCATTGTTTTTTCAGGGGGCAGGTGGTAACCAGATTGCGTATCCACGCCGATCGATTGCAGCGGCTGTGTTTCATGGTAAAACATTAGCGGCCGCTGTAGAACGAGTGTTATCAGAGGAAATGCAATTGCTTTCACCAAAATTGGCTACCGCTTATGCAGAAGTGAATTTACCTATCAGCAAATCGCCTTCGATTGAAGAGTTAAGAGAGATGGCGAGGGATGAATCGCTGAACGATAAGAGGAGATGGGCGCAAATATTGGTCGATAGCCTTCAGGCGGGCAAACGGCTTAAAACTTACTACCCTTATCCTATACAAGTCTGGAAGGTGGGTGAACAGGTTATTTTTAGCCTTGGTGGAGAAGTAGTGGTTGAATATGCCATACAGTTAAAAAGAATTTTCGGAAGAAATATTTTTGTGGCCGCGTATTGTAACGATGTTATGGCATATATACCGAGCGCTGCTATTTTAAATGAAGGAGGATATGAGCCAGTTGAATCTATCACTTCTTCTTCAGGATGCCTCCCGTCGCCATGGGCAGTAGCTATTGAACCGATAATTTTTATGGAAATTTTGAATCTGGCAAAACAAATAGATGTGCCATTAAGTAGTTGAAATGAAAATACAATGATGTCTTTTTATTTTATAAGCCATTGATGTCGTATAAATAAAAGCAGACTAAAATGAAAAGGTTAGTGTTTTGTTTAAATCTTGCTTTGCTGACAGGAGTCTGTCTGCAGGTGTCTGCATCTGATGCAAATGATAGCAGCAATTGGAAAGCAGGTGTGGCACGTGTCAAGATTACGCCCGAGTCTCCAATGTGGATGGCCGGATACGCATCCCGTAGTCATCCGGCTGAGGGAACGCTGAATGAGCTTTGGGCGAAGGCTCTGGTATTTCAGGATGCAAGTGGAAAACAGTGTGTGTTAGTTACACTCGATTTATGCGCTATTCCCAAAGATATGTCGGATCGAATTCGAAGTCATTTAAAGTATAAGTATAATTTATCAAAGGCACAGATTATCATCAATTGTTCACACACACATTCGGGCCCGGTTGTACTAAATTCTCTGGCGAATATCTATCCCCTTGATGCTGACCAGATGGAAAAAGTGAAAAAGTATTCGGCGAATTTGGAAACCCAGATCATAACGTTAGTAGGTAGCGCTTTTAGATCTCTGGAACCAGTTGATTTATTTGCTGAAAACGGGTATGCCCGGTTTCAGGTAAACCGGCGAAACAACAACGAGTCTTCGTTGTTATTACAGCAGGAATTAAAAGGTCCGAATGATTACGCAGTGCCTGTAATAAAGGTAGCCAATAAGAATGGAGATATTATCGCCATAGCGTTTGGTTATGCCTGTCACAATACGGTTCTAAGCGGGTATCAATGGTCTGGAGATTATGCTGGTTTTGCCCAGTTAGAATTAGAAAAAATGTATCCCGGCACCACTGCATTATTTTTTCAGGGCGCGGGAGCCGATCAGGATCCCTGGCCGCGCCAGACGGTGCCATTTGCCAAACAATATGGAAAGGAATTGGCCTATGCTGTGGAGAAAGTACTGACCGAGCCTATGCGTAATTTACCTGCTCGGTTAGCAATGGCCTATACAGAGGTGCAATTGCCATTGAATACTCCACCCTCGAATGAGGAATTGGAAGCAATGAGTAAAAATCCTGTGCCTTACAAACAGCGATCGGCCAATCTTCTGATGGACAAATTGAAGAAGGGAGAGAAGTTAATCAGTTCATATCCTTACCCGGTATTGGTTTGGAAACTGGGCGATCAGCCTATCGTTGCATTAGGGGGTGAAGTGGTCATTCATTATGCCATTGAGATCAAAAAAATGTTTGGACCCAAAACATTTGTGATGGGATATTCAAATGATGTGATGTCTTATATTCCTTCGGTTACCATATTGAGGGAGGCGAATGATAGATCGGAAGGTTATGCTTTTTACGATCCGGTTAATAAATCCTCCAGGGCATATGAAGGTGGATTAGCTACGCAAATGATGTATGGCTTACCGTCTACCTGGTCATCTAATATTGAAACAGTGATATTTACCGGCGTGCAAAACATGGCCAGAAAAATTGCCCTTCCTTTAATCGAATACAAATAGTTATGCAGGCTGGAAAATTGATACGCAGAGATAGGATGATTTGCGTGGTCGGGTAATGTAAAAAATATATATAGGTAAAAAGTAATAAAATGAATAAACGTATTGTTGCTTATTTTTTTTTGATGTGCTTGATTTCAATTTCGCTTAATGCGATTTCATCGGATATTCAACCAAATCCTGGTTGGAGGGCTGGCGTCGCTCGTTTGAAAATTACTCCAGAACAACCCATGCCCCTGGCCGGATTCGTAGGTCGAAATGAGGTGTTCGAGCGAATAGTAACGGATGTTTGGGTAAAGGCCTTAGCATTCGAAGATATTAAAGGCAATCGGTCTGTGTTGATTACATTCGATTTGGCAACCATCCGAAAAAGCCTTTCGGATAGGATCAGGGATCGGCTGAAAGCCAAGTATCAATTATCGAAGGATCAGATTATCCTGAATGTGTCGCATACGCATTCAAGTGTTGCATTGTACTCACCCGGATCCGATTCGGTTTCTGTTATCGGCAAAAGAGTAAAAGAATACACCGAACAATTGGAGGATAAGATTGTGGACCTGGCAGGAAGGGCAATTAATTCGCTGCAGCCTGTTCAAATCTTTTCCGGAAACGGGATCGCGAGGTTTCAGGTGAACCGGAGAAATAATGGAGAATCAACGATAACACCTTTAACGGATTTAAAAGGACCCAATGATTATTCTGTACCCGTTATAAAAGTTGTTAATAAGTCCGGGAAAATAATTGCAGTAGCTTTCGGGTATGCATGTCATAACACAGTTATAAAGGGTTATGAATTGTCCGGCGACTATGCTGGATTCGCGCAACTCGATTTGGAAAAGGCTAATCCCGGAACGACTGCATTGTTCTTCCAGGGCTGCGGCGGGAATTTGAACCCATTGCCCAGACAAAAGGTTGCACTGGCAGAACAATACGGGCAAACATTAGCGTCAGCTGTTCAAACCGTATTGAGTGATAGCATGCAGGAATTATCTCCAAACCTGACAACTATTTATAAAGAGATTTCACTGCCATTGGCCCCACCATTAACTAAAGGAAGATTAGAAGAGTTGGTAGCATCTGCTGCTGTGCCAGAGTGGGTAAAAGGAGGTATCAGGCGTGATATCGCAAAATTGGAAAGAGGAGAATCGCTTCCGGTTTCCTATCCCACTTATCCAATACAGGTTTGGAAGCTGGGCGAACAAACGATGATCATGCTGGGTGGTGAGCCCGTAGTAGAATATGCCATTCGGTTTAAAGAAATCTATGGACCAAATTTATTTGTTTTAGGCTATTCCAACGAGATGATGACTTATATCCCCACTTCCGCAATATTAAGGGAAGGCGATTATGAGGGAGGTATAGTTCAGCTATCAGCGGGCTTAAGATGGTCTTTGGAAATGGAATCATACCTCATCAGCCAGGTTGTTGAACTTGCGCGGAAGGCAGACGTCGTTATCCCGGATTATCTGGAATCGTCCCTGAAAAATTATAGATATTAAATTGATCACTTGATATACGGCCTTTGCATTTCTTTTACCAACAGAATCGAGAGGGTCTGTTAGAAACTTACAACAATCGGAGAATTGTGTTGGCACATGAGCAGATGAAAGTCATAAAGAGCCATCTTGGCGAGTAAAGTTCTCGATACATCGCTTGTATACCTGAAGATTTTAACACTCAACCATTTCTTACTATGCCTGAAAACGCTATTCGCTGGGCTTTAAATAAAAATGATTTGTAGAAAAAGGAAAAATGATTTGATAAACAACCTGTAGAGTCTTCATTTATTATATTCCTTTTCAACAACACAAAAATAGATTCATGGTATTAAACGCAATCGATTATTTTGTCATTATTCTGTTTTTCGCTTCTATGGTTGCCATAGGAATTATATCGTATTACAAGAATAAGAATTCAGAAGATTATTTTGTAGCTGGAGGAAAATTGCCGTGGTGGTTAGCGGGTATTTCTCATCATGTTTCTGGACATAGCGGTGCTGTATTCGTTGCGTATGCTGCTGTAGCATATACACACGGATTTACAATGTATATCTGGTGGGCCCTTCCCGTCGGGATTGTCACTATGGCTACTGCCAAAATATTTCCTGTATATTGGGTTCGGTTGCGGAAAAATTTTCAGATCCAATCGCCTCTGGAATACCTCAAGGAAAGGTATAATCTCCTGACACAACAGATTATTGCATGGGCTGGAGTTATATTGAAAGTATTTGATGTGGGGGCTAAATGGGCGGCTATCGGCATCCTACTGCATGTCGTTGCTGGCATTTCAATGACTACGGGCATCCTTATTTCTGGTGCCGTTACGTTAATTTATGTTACGTTCGGAGGCCTGTGGGGTGTAATTATTACTGATTTCATTCAGTTTATTGTGCAAATCCTGGGTGGAATCGTGATGTTTGTTTTAGTGGTGCGGTATCTTGGCGGGATGGATTCTATTACCGGAATTTGGAAACAGCTTCCGCCAGAACACAGCCAGTTATTTAATGAACCTTATACAGCCGTTTTTGTAATTATTATGTTCTTTCTATATTCCTTAAGTTATAATGGAGGCAGTTGGAGTCTGGCGACGCGTTATATATCTTCCCCTACTGAAAGGGAAGCATCGAAAGCTGCGGGCTTATCTGGTTTTTTATATGTCATCTGGCCTTTAATACTATTTTTTCCGATGTGGGCAGCACCGCTTATTTTGCCAGGATTGGAAAACCCAAATGAATCTTATGGATGGTTGATGCTAAAAATATTACCCCAGGGAATGATTGGACTAATTATCGCTTCATTATTCGCTGCAACGATGGGTATGACTTCTTCGGATGTCAATACGATCGCTGCTGTCATTACAAGAGATATCCTTCCCGTTGTTTCCAAAAAATTCAGCCGTGATAAACAGTCGCTGCGCACCGCCCGCATCACCACGTTCATATTTACATCTGCAACAATGGTGCTTGCTCTTAATTTTGAACGTTTTGGCGGAGTATTAGGCTTGATTCTTGGTTGGTTTGGAGCCTTACTTGGCCCCACTGCTTTGCCCTTACTGTTCGGGTTATTGCCTATGTTTAGAAAATGTGGTCCTAATGCCGTCATTGCATCAATGGTAGCAGGGCTGGGAGCATTTATTTTTTCAAAGATTGTTGATCTCAACAGCCTGGCACTTGAAATTGGATTACCGACTATTGTTTCGGCGATTGTATTTACAGCGGTAGGAATGATGACAAAAACGATACCTGAGAAAGTACTGGATTTGCACGCCGCACTCAGGAATAAGGAAATAAGTCTTAACGAAAGCATCCAGAATATATACTGATGTTAAATTAAAATAAGGCAACTGCATTGGTATCACTACTTTTTTCCCACCATCATTACCAATTCGGATTAAAATATCCTTCACCTCCTTGTTGTTATACGACAGGCCTGTGAGGCTGATTCATTGGTAGATTCTTGTGTTGGTGGGATTCGCCTTGAAGGCCCTTCAGAAGTGCGCTTGGGCCCGGAAAATCGCATTCTTTTTTAGCAACGATCGCATGGGATTCTGCCGCGCCTCAAATCATCCTACTAAGAAAATCATTCAGGGCTTTTCAAATTTTACTGATTTTTTCGGCAGGATGCCCATCCAATTCTCCAGCTACTTTTATTATTCATAGAGGCCGGTAGGAACAAAAAATGCCAATAACCCCCACGGGTCAGAACCGGTTTGTTTGCAACATCTATGAGCAATCGTTTAAAATGGTTAAGTTTGAGCTGCTGCATTGAAGCTATATGAAATGAATTGCAGCTTTTCACCAATGAGTATTCAAAAAGATTGATTCAGAATTCGATTACAATAGATGCATTATTTAGCTAATACGAACTACTATATTTAATGATGATTATTTTTTCTTCTCCGGATGTAGCAGCCTTTATAAAAGAAAACGGATAGTGTTTGTAAACTATAATAGGAATACCTTTGCACGGTAAATTAAAATACAGGCAATAATGAATACAGAAATCTTATTTGACAGGTATAAAGGATTTAACGACAAAATAGTAATGGCCCCTATGACAGGCAGCAGAGTCATCGGAACATGACCCATATCAAATTTTAATAATAATGTTTATCCTGCCCGTCGCTTTATAACCTGAACGGGACAGAAAAAAGTATAAGAAAATGACGAACGAAACAGCAAATATCAACCCGCTTTTATGCGATCCCGAAACCGGGGTATGCGAAATACCCGTATCTCGATCTAAAGAACTGATCACAGACAATCTTCAACCGAAAAATAAGCCGGTTAAGGTAATTTACTTTACCGATCCGATCTGTTCTTCCTGCTGGGGCATAGAGCCACAGCTTAGAAAGCTGAAACTGGAATACGGCGATAAAATCGAGATTGAATACCGTATGGGCGGTTTATTACCCAACTGGAGTTATAATAGCGGAGGCATAAGCAAGCCTTCAGACGTGGCTCATCATTGGGATGAAGTAAGTGTATATTATGATATGCCTATTGACGGTGATGTATGGCTGGAAGACCCTTTAGATTCTTCTTATCCACCATCAATTGCCTTCAAAGCTGCACAGATGCAGGATAAGGAAAAAGCCATTTCATTTCTAAGAGAATTAAGAGAATTGGTTTTCCTTCACAGGAAAAATATTGCAAAATGGGAGCACATGGCCACTGCTGCTACCCATGTAGGATTAGATGTAAACCAATTGAAGACCGATTTTGAAGATCAGGCAAAAACTGACTTTGAAAAGGATTTACAGTTCGCCAGGGAATATGGCGTAAGGGGCTTTCCGACAATGTTTTTTGTAGATGGTGAGGGGCATAAGGAATTGGTGTATGGGTCAAAACCTTATGCCTCTTACGAAAATGCTATTATAAAGCTGCTTCCTGATGCAGTTAAAAGCGATTATAATAAAAATTGGGAATGGCTGTTTTCAATCTATCCAACGCTTACGGCTAAGGAATTTTCTGAATTGTCAGGAACTCCAAGAAACCAGGCCGACAATGTGCTGGACAATCATGTGGCGGCGGGCCGTTTAGAAAAAGTCACTACCCGGAATGGCGCTCTATGGAAGCTGGACATGCCGACGACAGAATAAGCAATGGTTTCATAAATATAAGTTTATATTAGAAACACATGCTTCTAATAAGGATTCTGCTCCAGTATGCCCTGGCTGCTGATAATATCCACATTAGGGATCGGTACCGCATAGCGCCTGGAATTATTCTCCAGCCTGTATTCTACGGGCGCCTGATCTATTTGTACCGTCGATGAGGTGTAAGGAAAAAAAGTTCTGCTTAATGTTACATCATCAGATGGATCTTCATTATTATTAAATCGCCTGATATCGAACCATCGGGCAGCAAATGGCATTTCCCTTCTTCTCTCTTCCAGGATCACTTTCAGTGCATCCTGTTTGTCGGCTGCCTGCAAGTCGGCAGAGCCGGTTACCGTGCGGTTTCTATGTAGCGTATTTACGGCGATCATGGCATTCGTCACATCATTGCTGCGGGCCAGGCATTCGGCTTTTATCAGGTACATTTCCGCCGTAGTAGGTCCTGATGGTACACGATCCTTAAAAAAGAAAATATACCCCGGGTAACTATAGGACGGTTTGGTCATCCCCCTGTCATAAGAGTAATTTTTAATGATATGATATTTATACCGCAGATCATTTGTGGTATCATACAGATTCAGCAGGCTGGTGCTGGGTATATACCACCAACTTGTATTGTTAAGCATCCTGAAATACATAAATTCTTTCCATCCCAGCATATCCGTCAGGGCAGCCGAGTTATCATGTGTATACGGGTATTCAAGGGTGACTGTTTTCGCATCGGGCGTACCTCCGTCTATCGTAACTGTAACTGATTTACCGTAGCGCATTTCGGTATTATAATCAACCAGTGTATTGTATGCTTCGAGTGCCTTATTTGCATAGTTGAGGGCTTCTGTATAGTTATTATGCTGTAAATAATAACGGGCGGCAAAGCCGTTCACTGCGGCCGTATTGGCCCTCCAGTTCCGGGCCTTGCCATTTTGTACCAATGGTACATTTAACTTCAATGCCTCTTTAAGGTCTGCTTCGATAAGATCATATACTTCCGATAGTTTTGAACGTTTGACCGGTTCTTCAAAACTTGTGGTTTGTTTCAGGGGCAAACCCAGTGCATCTTTATTAGCATCTGTATAAGGGAGGCAATACGTATTTGCCAACTCAAAATAGCTATAGGCCCTGATAAAATGAGCCTCTGCGCGTAAAATTGCTTTATCGGCATCAGGGCCGGTTACCTGGTCCAGGTAGGCCAGTACCATATTAGCATTAAAAATTTTACGGAACTCCCCGCTCCAGAAGGTTTCCGACCCATCATCAGCCAGGTATTGCTGGTCCCAGGTTGAAAATAGTACGGCGGCCATCGCAAAAGTTCCGGGCCGGGCACTGTAGAGAGCGGTAGATAACCCTGCATTGTCCGTACTGTAAATAGCGGTCCGGTTTGCTTCCAGGTAAAACGTGGTATAATTATTAAGCAACTCATTTAACTGATCGGTAGTGGTCACCACCAGTGTTGTTGTCTTGGAAGGTTTTTCTGCCAGGAACTTATTGCAGGAAGATAGTAGAGAAATTGCCAGCACAGGCATGCCTGCTGTTAAAAATCTTTTATATGTATCGAAGAACATGATCATCGGGATTTAATTTTTAAAAAATGAAACGGGCGCCAAAAGTATATTGTGGCTGAGGCTTCATACCATTTTTGGGAAATTCGGGATCTTCGCCGTATTTGTTGAAAAGAATGGTAAAGAGATTGTTTCCCTGTGCGTAAATACTGAAATCACCCGATGCGCTTAGCTTCTTCTGTATTGCTGCCGGCAAATGATAAGTAAGATTCAACTCCTGCATACGGATATGGGATGCGGATACAGCCAGGTAGCTCATGTAGGAATAAAACCTGTTCCAGTAATAGAACCGCGGTTCATTATCATTCAATGGCATGGGTATTATTTTATCCGGATCTCCGTTCACTACTTCGGACAGTGCACTATTGGGTAATACCCGGCTGGTCCACAATACCGGGTAATTAAAGGACATACGGTTAAAAACATGTCCAAACTTACCGGTAACAATAAACGACAGATCGAAATCATATATTTTAAACTGGCTGGTAAAACCCAAACTGTAAGGAGCTACTTTGGTTCCCATATCCAGCATATAGGTTACGGCATTGCCCGGTGCATCTCTCGAAAAATCATACAAATCCTTGCCCGCTCCTTTTACAACCGGTTGCTTATCCGATTGCCGGATGCCTGCATATTGAAACCTCCAGAGGGTATTGGCATCTTTGCCAACCACATAAGCGGATGTACCTCCATCGATTAGATTGTAGTATGGATAATTAGCTACAAATAATTTGGTGATCCTGTTCTTGTTGTAAGAAAAATTAACACTTCCCTGCCATACAATATTATCCCCTTTAATATTCGCTTTCGTGCCCAATGTAAACTCAAATCCCTGATTGGTCATTTCAGCATTGTTTAGTTTTTGACTGGTGGTGCCATTCACGGAAGGAATAGACAAATTAGCAATGAGATCCCTTCCCTTTTTGTAATAAAAATCCAGTTTTCCAAACAGTTTGTCAGATAAAAGATTGAAATCGGTTCCTGCATTCCATGTCCCTGTTTTTTCCCAACGTAGCGTGGGATTGCCATAGCTGGATATTGTTGCCGTAAGATCTCCGGTATAAACATCCGGCGATGATCCCAGCGAGATAAGCGGACGGAATGCTGTTGATTTATCAACGTTCCCGTTATATCCATACGTCAATCTTAAGCGGAGATCATTGACCCAATGTATGGGCTGCATAAATTTTTCACGAGCGATGTTCCAACTGCCTCCAACAGACCAGAAAGGTGCATACCTGTACCGGGGATCATCCGTAATCAGGTTAGACGCATCTGTACGGGCGCTTCCGCTCAATGTATATTTTCGCCTGAATGTGTAGGCCATGTTTCCATACAGTGAAAAATACCGGTCTGTTTTATATCCAAATGAATTGGTATAACCGAAACTCTGGTTCTCTCCAATCCAGCTAACCGTATTTGCACCATTGGGGAAATTACCAACCGTTAGTGTTTCATCATTGTACCCATATGCGGTGGGATAAATGTTGGTTTTGACACGGATATTATTAATCTCCGATCCCGCTATAAAAATCACCTCGTGCTGCTGGCCAAATCTCCTGTCAAAATTCAGTTGGTTGCGGAAATTATATGCCTCCACATCCGCTTTGCTTTGTGTTAATATGCCTCCCTTGGGTAAATTGGGCGTTACTTCATTTGTATTCCAATCCCATAATGAAGATTCATTTACTATTTGTCTCACATAGAAAGTGCTGTCATTGTAAAAATTAGAGGTATCAATAATGCTCCGCTCATATTGTATTTTACTGTCGAAAGATAGCCCTTTCATGATCCGGAATCTGAGCCCTGCCTGCAGCCGGGCATTGATCTGTTTGATGGCAAGATCACGGTTCCTTATTTCCTGTAGTGGGTTATATGTCCAGTCTGTATAAGGAAAGCTATTTACGGGCACCTGCTGTTGCAGTACCGGCCAGTAATACTGGTTAATGTTGGTATAAGTTCCATCCTTGTCGATCAGCAGATCATAGGGCGACAATGCCTGGATATCATACAGGCTGACACCATTGTTGTGTATATCATTCATCTGGAGATACCCGGAGAAATTAAAGTCCAGCCATTTGAAAACATTCGCTGTTGTTTTGTAATTGATCATATAGCGGCTGTTTTTGCTTTCCTTAAAATTGGTCTGGTTTTTTTCGTAAAGCAGGGAAAGACTATTACTCATCTTGGCGTTGCCTCCGTAAATATTCAGGTTCACCTGCTTATTTACGGGGTTGGACAGGAGGTATCGGGATATCTGATCTTTGTTACTGATCGTTTTCAGATTTTCCAAGGTATTGTTCATGTCCTGGGTTGAAAGATTCCCCAACCGGTTTTCAGTCAATGCCGTTGTCGCAATAGAATATGCATAAAAAATATTATAGATAGCGCCGCTGTTTATAAGCGGGGTCCAGTTTTTATTAAAGATCATTTTCTCATATTCGACAGTTTCTGCAGAAGAAGCCAGTGGGTTCACATAATCCAGGTCCATTTTCTGTCCCACCCGTGTGAATACATTAAAGTCCATCTTAAGGGGTGAGTTTTTCCTGCCTTTTTTCGTAGTAATCACAATAACACCATTAGCAGAACGTGCCCCCCATATAGAGGCCGCAGCTGCATCTTTTAATACAGTCACACTTTCTACATCATTGGGATTGATCGAATTAAAATCTCCCTGTATGGCAAAGCCGTCTACCACAATCAGCGGCTGGGCATTTGCATACAAACTCGTCTTCCCGCGTATTTCAAAAACGGGGTTGCCGTTTACATCCAGTTTTCCCTGCATACCGGCTACCTGGCCAATGAGCCTTGATCCGATATTGGTGGCGGGTTTATCGAGCTGTTTACTGCCCACCAGGTCGTATGAGCCGGTGGCCCTTTCCTTGGAAATGGTCTGGTATCCTGTACTGGCGACGATAACTTCCTCCGAATTCGTTATGTTCATCGTCATCTTCACCAATAACTCACCACGACCGGCTACCGCTACTTCCTGGGTAACATAGCCGATCATTGAAAAAACAAGCACATCATTCGGATTTATATCCAACGTAAATTCACCTTTACTATCAGTGGCAGTTCCCTTTTTTGTTCCTTTAATAACTATACTTGCGCCAACCAGGGGCTGGCCTTCTTCGTCTGTAACCGTTCCTTTTAATTTCATGAACGTTGTTATTTGCAGGGTCGTTTCACGCTGAGGTTTTTCCACCAGCGTTATGGTTTCATGATTCATGGTCCAGGTAAACGGTTGCTGCTGGCATATATCATCCATTGCAGCCTTGAAGGGAACATTTTTCAGATCGAGTGTTACAGGAAGCGACTTTTTAAGTAAGGATGCGTCATAAAAGAACACATAGCCTGTTTGCGCTTTAAGGGTTGCCAGTACTTTTTTTAATGGCATATCCCTTCCCGAAACTGTAACGTTTTGAGCCTCTCCGCTGGCTGCAGCCTGCAGAAAAAACACCGTAAGAATAAATACTGTTAGTTTCATAGCAAGAGTAAATCGTCTGAAAGATTTCAATCTACATAAACAAAATGATCTCATAATTGGCAGAGTTTGAAGTGGTTTCTGGATGCTATTTAAATATTGCTCGGCAGCTTTATATCAGGGTATGACAATAATCTTTCTTCCTTCTATCTTAAAGTTTACTTTGTTTTTTTCCAATATCTTCAACATGTCTGACAAAGAGAGGGTTCTTTGTATCTCTCCTTCAAATTCCCGGTTAGGTATTTCTCCTTCAAACACAATGGTCACGTCATACCATCGCGCCAGTTGCCGCATTACGGCGGCTATATCGGCATTATTAAATGAGAAGTATCCATTTTTCCAGCCAGTTTCGGCAAGTACATCCACATCTGTTATGATGCGCAGTTCTCCTGCTGCGCCTATCCTGGCTTGCATTCCCGGGCTTAACAGGGCATAATGCCCGTTGCCATTCACTTTCACACGACCTTCAAGTAGTGTAACTTTAATGTCGCTTTCGTCTTCATACGCATTTATATTAAAATGAGTGCCCAGCACTTCGGTTGCAATTTGTCCTGAGCGGACAATAAATTTTTTGATTTTGTCTTTTGCTACTTCAAAATAGGCCTCTCCCAGTAACGTTACATTCCGCTCATTACCGGTAAATACAACAGGATAGGTAATGGATGAGCCTGCATTCAGCCAAACTGCCGAGCCATCGCTCAAAGTAATATGAATCACTCTGCTGCCGCGCGGGTTGGTAAGCGTGTTATATATCGGAGCTGTAATTTGCGATCCCTTCCCCGATAATTTATAAGCAATAACCCCGTTGGCCAGTTTTACCAACTGTGCTGCGCCCTGAGCCGCCAGTTGTCCGTTACCGGCGCTGTCCAGGTCCATTACCGTACCATCCGACATCGTGATCATTGCACGATTGGTTTGTGGCGCCCGGATATCCTTAATTCTGGTAATTTCCACATTCTTTTGAGGAACACCGGCAGAGCGGGTAAAGAAATAATATCCCAGGCCAACGAATAATATTAACATCGCGGCCACACGAGTCCAGCGATAGAGCCGTTTGTATCTTACCCGCAATGGCACTTCTTGTTTTTTACCGGTATTTATTTGCAGGCGTGTCTGTATTTCACGGTACACGGCATCTTTGTCGTAATCGTTATATACTGCCAGTTCAGGATTCCTGTACGCATGTTGCAGAACGGCATCCAATACATCGGTGGCTGTGTCATCAAGCACCCATTGCTGCAACTCAACCAGCTCTGCCGGGCTGATGCTATCTGATATGAACCGTTGAAGCAGCTCTTCAAATCTTAAATTTGTCATATATCAGTATATAATGACGAAAACAAGAAGCGGAGGAAGACAAGTTTGTAAAATATATTTCCGATCCTTATTGCCGCAATAATACAGCAAGCGCCATCAGCAGCAACTGACTGTCGGAATGCGTTTCCATAAACTTACGGATTTGCTGTAAGGCTCTTACTATATAAGTCTTGGAAGAAACAACTGAAATGCCAAGGCGCGCGGCTATCTGCTCGTGGGTGAGCCTTTCATCGCGACTGAGTATGAATACTTCTTTTACTTTGCCATGTAGAGCATCAATGGCTTTTTTCAAAAGATCATCCAGTTCCCGGAATTCCATTTTGTCCTGAGGAGTGGCAGTCCCTGACTGAAAATAGTTTAATAAAAATTCAGTATTTGATGGCGTAAATACCTTTCGGCGAAGGTGATCGATCACCAGGTTGCGGGAGAGTGTATACACATATGAAGATGGATTGGCAACTTCACTCAACCGATCCCTGTTTTCCCATAACCTGATAAAAATATCCTGGGAAAGATCGCGGGCCAGTTCCGTCTGTTTGGTTAAATGCAATGTGGTGCCGTATACCTGTGGCCAGTATCGGTCAAAAACCAGGCTGAAAGCCTGTTCATCGCTTTCAGACACTCTCTGAAATAATTGCTTGTCGCTATATAAAGTATCGATATCCAACTGCCGGGAAACTTAATTAACTCGCGCTGTGAAAATACGTATTAAATATAAACTTACAGGAAGCGTGTTATAATCCGTGCGGATCTATCTATTCAATTAATTCGGAAGGGTTCGTCGCAACCCATTTAATGTCCATTATTCTCTTGCGATTCACTTTGATTAGTAAGGGGTTCCGCAAGCCCGATGAGTATTCCTTCAGGGCCGCGGATGTAGCAGAGGCGGTAAGCATCCTCATACTGAACCATTTCTCCAACGAGCGCTGCACCCCGCTTATGCAGCCTCCCGACTACTTCGTCAATATCTTTTACGGCAAACATGACGCGCAGGTAGCCGAGCGCATTCACGGGAGCTGCGCGGTGATCGGCGACAACAGCCGGCGTGAGAAATCGCGAAAGTTCAAGCCGGCTATGTCCATCGGGGGTGACCATCATGGCCATCTCTACCTGCTGGTTGCCCAGCCCGGTGACCCGACCGGCCCATTCTCCTTCGATCATTGCCCGGCCCTCGAGCGTCAATCCGAGTTCTTCAAAAAAAGAGATGGTCTCATCGAGGGATTCTACCACGATGCCGACATTATCCATCCGAAGTAATTTATTTTTTGCCATAGTTTTCCCTGACTTTGTTTGTGTTAAATTACGAAAAGGACTCTTTGTTTAGAAGTCTTCTGATGAATGATTTGATTTTCCCGCCGCCAAAAATCCGATTAAAATAACTATGGGCTGCTTCGGTTTCTTATTTTTTTAGAATTCGCGCTATAATCTTTTACCTGCTAAGAAAGGGTTATTTTTGGCGGAAAGTATATCAAGACAATTTACCAGGCTCTTGTTAATGGAGCACAGCTAATAAGAGTGTCTGCAAAATGGTTGCCGGATTTGGATAATTTGAGAGCAAAAAATTCTTGAAAAGAAAATGAAGGAGACCTGCAGAAGCAGAACGGACGGCTAACATATATAACATGGAAATCGTTAAATTAGAGGGGAAAGATGAACGTCTGTATCATTTGGTTGCCCATTTAGTGATGGATGAAGATGTGTTGCGCTACAATCTTAATTACCCATATAAAACATCTTCTGATTACAGATGGTATATCGCAACTGAAAATGGGAAAACAATTGGTTTTGTTCCTGTAAAGCTGGACGGGGAAAAAGCTGTGATCAACAATTATTATATCGCGAATGATGATAGCTCAGTTCTGTCGGCATTGCTAAATGAAACCATTCGAACACTTCATGCTGATTTTGATATTGAGGCAATCGTACAGATAAGACATATTCCCGCTTTCGAAAAATGTGGGTTTCCCACTATGCTTTATTGGAAAAGATATGTGAAGATGAAAATAGATAAACTGGTATCGGATGCGGATAAAGCTTCTGCCATCTAAAAAATAAAGGACAAATGGGAAAGAATGTGTATGAACTGGCCATGCATCGAATCGGATTAATTTTTAATGAATTTGACAACATCTATCTCTCTTTTTCCGGCGGCAAGGATAGCGGCGTAATGCTGAACCTTTGTATTAAATACATAAGAGAGAACGGGATTAAAAGACGGATAGGTGTTTTCCATCTTGATTATGAAGTGCAATATGACAGGACAACACAGTATGTAGACAGCGTCTTGAAAGAGAATTCTGATATTATCGATGTGTACCGGATCTGTGTCCCTTTTAAAGTGACCACCTGCACATCCATGCACCAGACCTTCTGGCGCCCATGGGATGATAAATGCAAAGAGCTTTGGGTAAGGGAAAAACCGGCCGGCAGCTATACAAAGAATGATTTTCCATTTTACACCGGTGAATTGTGGGACTACGATTTTCAAATGCTCTTTGCAGAATGGTATCATCAATTGAAAAAAGCCAGGAAAACATGCTGCCTGGTCGGTATACGGACACAGGAAAGCATCGATCGCTGGCGCACTATACACAGTAGCAGAAGAACCAGTTTATATAAAGGATTGAAATGGACTCATCGTATCACGGAGAATGTATATAATGCTTATATCATCCATGACTGGCTGACAACGGATATCTGGATTGCCAATGGCCGTTTCGGATGGAGCTATAACCAGTTGTATGATCTCTATTATCAGGCCGGTGTACCTCTTGAGAAACAGCGCGTGGCCAGCCCGTTTATTTCCGCAGCGCAGGAGAGTTTATCGCTTTATCGCGCCCTGGATCCCGACATGTGGGGTAAAATGCTGTGCCGTGTGAACGGGGTTAATTTCACTGCCTTATATGGGCATACAAGTGCTGTTGGAAAAAATACAGTTGTTCTGCCCGATGGATACACATGGGAGCGCTACATGCATTTCCTCCTGCATACGCTGCCTGAAAAAACAAGAAGAAATTACCTGCAAAAACTTGCTGTCAGCGTCGATTTTTGGCGATACAAAGGAGGATGCCTGTCTGAAAAAACAATTGATAAGCTGGAGTCTATCGGCATTAAAATGGAGATTGTAGCAAGCTCGAATTATAAAACGTCCAAACGCCCCGTCCGGATGGAATATCAGGATGACATTGATATTCCCGAATTCAAAAACCTGCCTACTTTTAAACGGATGTGCGTGTGTATTCTCAAAAATGACCATTTATGTAAATACATGGGATTTGCTTTGACGAAAAAAGAGCTCGAGAACAAGCAGCGGATAATAGACTTTTACAAAAATATATATACATAAATCTTATGGAAAATTACACAAGCCCTGTTTACAACCTGATACCTGTACCCATAGAGAAGATCCGGGCCAATGCTTATAATCCCAATGTGGTGGCGCCGCCGGAGATGGAATTGCTGGAACTTTCCATCTGGGAGGATGGTTATACGATGCCCTGCGTTTGTTATTACCTTCCGGATATGGATATGTATGAACTGGTGGACGGCTTTCACAGATATACAGTGATGAAGACTTCAAAGCGTATTTATGACCGTGAAAAAGGCGTAATACCTGTCGTTGTTATACAGAAGGACCTCTCAAACCGGATGGCTTCAACGATACGGCATAACCGGGCCCGTGGCACACATAATATAGAGCTCATGATCAACATAGTAGCGGAACTTAAAAAATCCGGGATGACGGATGACTGGATCATGAAAAGCATCGGAATGGATAAGGAAGAATTGCTTAGATTGAAGCAGATTTCAGGACTGGCAGAATTATTTGCAAACAAAGAGTTCAGTATACCCAAATAGTTTTGGCAATAAACCGGATATACTGACTGCTTTCGTTAAGCCGTTAGCAGCACTGGATTTAGGTGATTGGTCTAAGCTGAACTTGTAATCTTTTACACTGTGCATTAAAACCATGGACTTAAAATCGAACGAGCCGTTCTGGCTGATAAAAAACGGGCTGCTGGCCACTTACCCGTCGCTGAAAGAAGACGCTGTATGCGATGTGCTGGTGGTGGGCGGTGGTATTACAGGAAGCCTTATTGCGCACCAATGCGTCCGCGACGGCTATAAAACCATCCTGATAGATAAGCGCGAGATCTCCAACGGCAGCTCTTCGGCCACTACCTCTATGCTGCAGTATGAAATTGATACGCCGCTGTATAAATTGATTGAAAAGATTGGCGAAAAAGGCGCGGTAGCGAGCTACGAAGCATGTGCCAAATCGATAGACCGATTGGGCAAAGTGGCCCACCAAATAAAATCCAAAGCAGGTTTCCGGAAGAAAGACTCGCTTTATTTCGCTGCCTTGAAAAAAGACGTGGACGGATTAAAGAAGGAATTTGACGCCCGGAAAAAAGCAGGGTTTGCAGTGAAATGGATGGAAGCCCGCGAAATTGTAAAGAAATACGATTTGCATGAAACCTACGGTGGCATTCTTTCCAGGAAGGGAGCAAGCGTGGATGCCTTTATGCTGGTGCATGAAATATTGGCGTACAATCAAAAGAAGGGCCTGCAAGTTTACGACAGAACCGGGCTCACCAAAGTAAAATATGGTAATCGTATTAACGAAGCGACATTAAATACAGGCGCGACCATCCGGTGTAAAAAAATCGTGTACTGTGTAGGTTATGAGAGCGCTTCAATGATCAAAGAAAAATTTGTTGATCTCATCAGCACGTATGCTATTGTATCTGAAATAGCACCTGCTGCCAGCCGGAAATACAAAGACGTGCTCATCTGGAATACTGCAGACCCCTACAATTATTTGCGTACTACCGATGACGGGCGGATGCTGATTGGCGGTGAAGATGAGGAATTCCGCAATCCTCAAAGGCGGGATGCCCTGATTGGCAAGAAAGAACAAAAACTGATTCGGTCTTTTGAAAAATACCTGCCGCATGTTCCGTTCTATTCTGACTTTGCATGGGCAGGTACTTTCGGGGAAACTAAAGACGGCTTGCCTTATATAGGTGAGCACAAGAACTTTAAGCGTTCCTATTTCGTGTTAGGATTTGGCGGCAATGGGATCACGTTCTCTGTTACAGGAATGGAAATGGTATCAAACTGGCTCAAAGGTAAAAAACATCCGCTGGCACCTTATTTTGCGTTTGGACGATAAGATTTGTATACATTTTTAAATCACACCAGATAATGAAAAAGCCAATCCTACTATGGGTATTGATGCTGGGCATCATACACACCCATGCTCAATTCTTCAGTGAAGAGGTAAAGCGTCTATATGATAAAGCGGCAGTAAAAAATGATACGCTGCAATTGTATCGCCTTCAGAAGGCACAAACCACCCTGGATATTCAGTCCACGCGGTTCAACTACCTGCCGAGGGTTGCTTTTACAGGCACATATACCCGCCTCAATGATGATATCGTTTTTCCTGAAAATCTGCAGGCCGTTCTGATGGGTACACAGGCGCTGCTGATAAAAGAAAAGCTTGGTTTAGACTTTAACGGTTCACTACCTCCGGGCATTGAACTGCAGCAGGTAGACCCCATCCAGCGAAAGAACATTTTAAAAGCAAATGTAAATGCACAATGGCTGTTATTCAGCGGCTTTAAAGTGAGCAATGCAGTAAAAGCATATCAGCACCAGCAACAGGCTTACGATCAGCTTACGCTAAAACAGCAAACCAAATTATGGATGGATCTCTCGGAAGTGTATGATAAAATGGCATTGGTGCAAAATTCAAATGCTATTATTCAATCATCGGAGAAAATATTACAGGAGCAAACGCGATTTGTTAATGCGGCTATACAAAACGGGCTGGCTACTCCCCTCGATAGAAAACGTATAGAGCTTGCACAGCAAAAACTGGAAGTGAAAAAGCTGGAAAATAAAACCAACATGCAGTTATTACGCTATAAGATGCACCAGCTGACAGGTGTTGCGGAAGAAGATCTGCTGTTGCTCCGGCCTGAATTGATCGCTGTGGCTTTTTCACCGGAATCCCCGGCAGATACACGCCCGGAAATTAAAGCGCTTGACGAAGGTATTGCCGCTGCAAATTATATGCAAAAGGCCGCAATGTCGGATTATATACCCAAAATTGCTGCATTTGGTCAATACGAATTAAGAGATAAAGACCTTTCATTGCTTGACCCGAGATGGTTTGCCGGTGTACGTTTACAATGGAATGCTTTTGACGGGTTTGCTGCGAGGAATAATGCAAGGAAAGTGATTTTGCAGAGGCAGCAGCTTGAAGTGCGGAAAAAATCTGCAGAGGATATGATCCGGTTAGGGCAGGATAAATTGAAAGAGGACTATCATATGGCTACTCAAAAATTAGTGCTGAAAAATGCAGAGATAAAACTTGCAGAGGATACATACGACTTTGTCAACAAGCAATATCGTAACGGCCTTGCTGCTTTAACAGATGTACTGGATGCATTGAATGATATAGAAAAAGCAAAGTTTGAATATCAGCAGGCGATTTACGATCAGCGCCAGGCCGGGCTGAAAGCTGCTGAGCTGAACGGCTTTTTATTGAACAACCTATAGTATCACCAACTAAAACAAACAATAATGAATCATAATCATATACCAATAGTCATTTGCTCGACATTATTATTTGCTGCATGCGGCAATAAACAACAGACTCTTACAGCGCCGGAAGGTAAAGTAAAGCTCGAAAGTATTAGCGTTACCTCTAAAATAGCAGGGCGCATTGAAAAAATTTATGTGCAGGAAGGTCAGTCCGTTCACAAAGGAGATACGCTGGCTGTTATCGATGTTCCCGAGCTGCGTGCAAAAATGGAGCAGGCAAATGGTGCTGTTACCAGTGCTGAGGGCCAGTTAAAGATGACGCAGCGCGGAGCAACAGGAGACCAGTTGCAACAATTGGAAAGCCAGTTGGAAGCGGCGCAGGCGCAGCTCGATTTCGCGCAGCAGACATATACCCGCATGGAAAATATGTTTAAGGACTCATTAATTCCTGCGCAGAAATTTGATGAAGTGAAATCAAAATACCGGGCGGCTCAGGCACAGGTAAATGCTATCAAGGCAAAACAAAAGGAGGCTGCTAAAGCAAGGCCGGAGATGATCAGCAGCGCCCGTGGACAGGTAGAAAGGGCTGTAGGAGCACGTAATGAAGTATTACAGGCAGCCGGGGAAGCTGTTATAACGGCGCCTGCGGATATGCTTTTGGAATCTGTAACCTTAAAAGAAGGTGAACTGGCAACTCCCGGCTATTCATTATTTACAGGATACAAGCAGGGGGAAAGCTATTTCAGGTTTACTATAGGTGAGAAAGCCATTAATGCTTACCCGGTTGGTAAAGATGTAAAGGTTATGGTGCCCGGTACAGATAAAATTATAGTGGCAAAAATTGCAATGGTTAAACAATTACCACGCTACGCAGATAATACAAGCACGGCGCCTAACAGGGAAATAGGAGAAGCATTCTATGAGCTGAAAGTGGTGCCGGTGCAATCTGCCGAAGCTGCAGGACTATATAATAATTCAACAGTAATGCTTAAACAGTAATCACCAAAACTCAATTGCGATGAAAGTTTTTCTTCGTTTATTAAATATGGAATGGAAGCGCATATTTTCCAACAATGTTATGGTAATGATATTTTTTGGTGCGCCTTTATTATACGGCATTATAACCATTAATATGTATAAAAAGGGAAAGGTGACCAAAATGGAGATTGCAGTTATTGATGAAGATCATACGGCTACCAGCGGAAAGATTATCGATGCGCTGAATGATAACGAAAGCCTGTCTGTTGGGAGGGTGCAATTCAGTACGGGCAATATAGCCCGGGAAATGCCGTCGAAAGAATATGTGGCTGTATTAAGCATTCCACTGGGTTTTGAGGCGGATATTATGCAAAAGCGATACCCGGAAATAATGGCTGATATTAATACCGCTAACCTGGTAACAGCCAACTTTGCCACCCGTGCCATACAAACCGTGTTAGGCACCATTAATGCGGGCATTGAAATAGAAGCGCTGAAAAAAGCGGGAACACCTGCAAGCATCGCTCCACTCAGGTATGAAGCATTTAAAGTAAATTATAACAGGTTCTATAACCCTGCCGGTAATTACATGAATTTAATGATACCCGGTATACTGGGTACTGTTATGCAACAGGTGATCTTACTGGGACTGGCGTTGGTATTTGCGCGCGATTTTGAGGACGGCTATTTCAACCAGCTTGTAAAAGCAAGCCGGTTTTCATTATATCACATTGTGCTTAAGCTGGTACCTTTTATAGTGCTCACCGCATTCATGTGGCTGGTGGTAGGTTTATTTTATGTGGTATACGATATTGAAATACCGGTATTCACCCCGCAAATAATGTTGCTGGTGATGGTATTCAGCTTTGCCTGTATTTTTTTGGGGATGCTGTTTTCAGTAGTTATTCCCAGCCAGTTAAAAGCTACAGAGCTGTTGATGGTGATCGCTACGCCGTCATTTTTATTGAGCGGGTATACCTGGCCATTGCAAAGTATGCCGGGATGGATAAGAGCTATTTCCGAATCACTACCGTTAACACATTTTTTGTTTGGTTTCAGAAAACTGGCAGTTTATGGCGGACAACTGAGTGATATTTACCCGGAACTTAAGGCGCTTACGGTTACGACAGTGGTATGTTTGGTTGCAATGATAATAGTGTTGCAGTTAAAAATAGGAAAAGTATACAGGCAGCAGACCCCGCTACCGGTATAATGTCAAAATAGGTCTGTTTGTGCAGATCATGGAAGGGAAAATAGTTGCCAAAGACGTAACCGACAACATTGCTCTCAGGGGGCCATTTCTACGTTTCGCGCACTCCCTTCTTCATGGCCTTCGGCGTTGAATTCGTCCACGACTTAAAAGCCTTTCTAAAGGCGGTAAGATCGGAGTAGCCCAGGATATCTGAAATCTCAGAGATTTTTATGACCGGGTTCTGCATTAACTGCAAAGCAATTTCTTTTCTTATAGCTCCAGCGATATCGCGGAAAGTGGTTTGTTCCTGCAACAGCCTGCGCTGCAGATGGCGGGGTGTCATATTTAATGCCGACGCCGCTTCTTCAATCGTAGGTATTCTTCCCCTGAACTGCATGAATAACACCTGTTTTAAATTTTCTGCCGTACTGTTCGTTTCCAGCAACGCCTGCTTATCGGCCACAATGGAGTTGAACAGTTGAAACATGGATTGGTCGCTGGTCAGTATAGGCGTCGATATGTCTTCTTTATTCAGAATAATGCGGTTGGCTTCTTTATTGAAGAGTACTTCACAGCCGAAAAAATTCCGGTATTCGGAAATTTCACGCATCTCGTAAGCCAGCTCGATTCGCAGCGGAATAATGCGCCTGCCCGATAAAGTGTAAAGTGTGTTGATGATGGCTGCGAACAAAAAATCGTTGGCATGCCGGGCCGGTTTCGGATGTTTCAGGCGCCACATTTTATTCTGTGCGATCTCGAGAACAGCCACCTTATCGATCGTATACCGGTATTCGACCATCGGCGATATCATATGCCCGTACCTGCATAATATCCCAAGCCCCTGGTTGATATCTTTACTGCTTTGGATCAAAAAGCCAACCATTCCGTGAAGCAGTTTGTTTACACCAATACCAACATGCAGGCCAATTAACGGATCGCCGGACAGTTTTAAAAGAGGCACCCAGATAAGCGCTGCCTTTTCCCATTCAACCATATTTTCCGAATCACTGATTTCTTCGGGGCTGATTTCCGACATCTGGCAAAGGGTGTCGAAAGCTGCTCCAAACGAAGCGGCAGTTTGAAAAATACTGCGGATGACCGTCCCCTGTAGAGCCATGACATAAATATAGAATTTTAGATAGAATATTCCTTTTTGTCGTCTGGGCAATGGCTGTTTCCCGTCCGCTTATTACCTCATGCGCTTACAGCCATACCCCCACGCCGGTGGATGGCTTCCAGGAGCATTACCAGGAAAATCGCCACACTTAACCAAAACTTATTATTGAGGTTCCTTTCTATTAAGCAATTTGCAAACCGGATGGATTACGTTTCAAAGATAAAACAGGGTGATAAACATGTTTTTGAAGAGGTGTATTACAAATACCATGAGCGGTTTTATTTCTATGTCATAAAACACACTCAATCGGAGGACCTGGCGGAAGAAGTTGTGCAGATTGCCTTTATTAGAATATGGGAGAAAAGAAACAGCTTGTCTGATGAGTTTCCGATTGTGGTGCAACTTGCAAGAGTGGCCCGGTCTGTAATGGTTGATCTATTGCGAAAGAAAGCTGCCGAGAGAAAAGCCCTGAATGTTATAAAACAGCATGCTGAACCCGCCATTGATCGTGATCCTGTTGCGGGAAAGCAGATGGCGGAAAAAGTATCGGAGGCCATTGAAAGCCTGCCAGCGGGATGCAAAAAAATATTTATCCTCAGCCGTGAAGAGGGCCTTACCTGCTCTGAAATTGCCGACCGACTCTCTATCTCTCCCAAGACAGTTGAAAACCAGATCACAAAAGCGTTGAAAGTGGTGAGAAGGGCCGCCGTATTGTGCCATATCCTGAGTCTGTAAGCCCTTTCCCTGCTCCTCTGTTATCAAATTATTAACACGTAGGGGCAAATGCTGTTTCCTGCGAATCTTAGTAATAGTGCTTAATGAAACCAAACAGTGACTTAATAAGAAGGTTTTTGAAAAATCAGTGTTCGGATACAGAGGCTGAGGTTGTTGCGCAGTATTTTAAGGAACATCCGGAAGAAATCGAAAGGTACATGCCCTTGGGCGGCTGGTTGATTAATGATGAAAGGCGTTTAGGCACAGCCATCAGTGAAAAGATATTGCAGCCGGTAAGAGAAGCGTATAACGATAAAAGAAAGGCGCCGGTTGCAAAAAGCATATTGCGGTATGCTGTGGCAGCAACTGTAACCGCGCTGGTGGTTTTAACGTACCTGGAACTATTTAACAGTAAGCAGGCGCCCCGGCAAGCTTATGTGGCAGCTACGGACACATGCAATATCCGGCCATTGAAAACAGAAGAAAATAAAACAGCGCTGGCAATACAGGTAAAATTGCCCGACGGTTCCGTAGCAGTTCTTTATCCACACAGTTCTTTACAGTATTTATCTGCATTTGCGGGTGATAATCGGAACCTGTATTTGAATGGGAAAGCTCTTTTTAAAGTGCAGAAAGATTTATCGAGGCCCTTCACTGTTTATGCGGCTGGTATTGCTGCAACGGCGTTGGGCACTGAGTTTTTGGTAACAGAAATGGAGAATAAGAAAGTATCGATAAGATTACTGAAAGGCAGCGTGAAAGTATGGCCGCAGTCCGATTATGGAAATACGGGCGTAGTGCTCCGTCCCGGTGAGGAGGTGATCACTGACAGTGGGCATTTTAATCATTATTCATTAAAACGCGGCCTGGCAGAAGGCAGGATAAATATGGAAGCTGGTGGCAGCAAAGGGAACAATCCTGCAAGTAAACAGGAAGATAATCTTGCATTTAAAAATGCTTCGTTAAAGAGCGTGTTTAAAAGAATAGAAGAAAAGTTTGAGGTGACGATAGATTATCAATCTGCGATAGGAGATAAAGATAAATTATTTACCGGTGCGTTTTTAGAAAGTGACAGCCTGGAATTTATATGCAAAACTATCTGCGGCCTGCATGGCCTGAAATATCGGGTTGATGGAAATACGGTAACCATCTCTGCGCAATAGATAAAAAATATATAAAGAAAGTATGCCTGCAAAAACAACATGGGTTTGCATAACGGGGATCGTCTATCATAAATTTTACATAAATGAAAAAACTGACAAAGCTATTTAAGGCGCTGCTTATGATTCCTTTTGTGACAGGATTTTTAAGCGCGGCCGCACAGTCGCCGCAGGTAAAGGGCACGGTGCTGGATGAAAAAGGAGATCCGTTGGAATCGGTTTCCGTAATCGTGAAACGTGGAAAGACCGAAATAAAAGCAACAATTACAGACAAACAGGGTTCATTTACGCTGACCGGGTTAAAGGAGTCTGCTATTTATGATTTGTATTTTAATTATGTCGGATACAGTGCTTACGTGGAGAAAAGTGTTCATATAAGCAATAATTCAACAAGCCTGCTGGTGCGGCTCACTCCTGAAAATAAAGAGCTTGCCGGCGTTGTGGTTACGGCACTGGGTATCGAGCGCCAGTCAAAGAGCCTGGGATACAGCACCCAGCGTGTAAAGGGAGAGGAATTTGAAAATGCGAAGAGTCTTAACCTTGCGAATGCTATGGTGGGGAAGGTTTCCGGAATGGAAATAAATGCTTCTACAGAAATGTTTATCAGTTCGGATATCAGGCTCAGGGGCGTGACACCTTTGCTTGTAGTGGATGGAACACCCGTCAATACGAATACATGGGATTTGAATTTTAATGATATACAGAATATAGATGTATTAAAGGGCTCAACTGCTGCAGCTCTTTATGGTTCCAGGGGCATTAATGGAGCGATTATCATTACCCTCAAAAAAGGAAAGGCCAACAGGGCCAAAGTTGAGTTTTCAACCACCAATATGATTCAGCCGGGCCTGCTTCAATCGCCTCATGTGCAAACTGAATTTGGCACCGGCGCGGGGGGGATGTATGAATATGCAAATGGCAGCGGTGCCGGCATTGAAGGAGGTGGTTTTACGTGGGGGCCAAAGCTGGACGGACGGTTGATAAAACAATGGAACAGTCCCATTGATCCCGTCACCGGGGAAAGAACCCCCATTCCATGGGTCGATCATACTGGCGGTAAAGGCAATCTGGTTAAATTTCTGAGAACGGGATTTGTGAGCAATAACAATATAAATTTTGAAGCAGGAAATGAGAGAGGCAGCTATCGGATCTCTGCCACCGAGGGATTTCAAAAGGGTATTGTCCCTAACACGAAAATGAACACTTATGGTTTCAGTGTGGGCGGCAAATATATCTTTTCACCAAAATTCCAGGTGAACACTTCCCTCAATTATATCAAGGAATATTCACCCAATTACAGGGTCCCCCGCTATGGAGCAAACGATTATATCTATAGCCTGGCATTCTGGCTGGGCGCTGATATTGATTTGGATGATGCAAGAAATTATTGGGAGCCCGGACAGGAAGGCACGAAACAAAGGTTTCAGCAAACAGGATATTATAATAACCCCTACTTTCTTGCATATCAAAACATAAACACTTACGACAAGGACGCAATGTATGGACAGATCTCAGGTGATTACACTTTTATTCCAAACGAACTGTCATTAAAAGTGCGTATAGGAGCCAATAGCAATACCATCGCATCCACACAGAAGATCCCTAAAGGCTTTGTAGGAACGCCCCTGGGAAATTACACGATTTCGGACAACCGTAATCTTACAATAAACAACGACGCCATTTTATCTTTTACGAAAAAGATAATGCAGAATTTTTCGATAAATGCCATTGCCGGCGCATCATACTATTATAACAGTGCATTGACCAACTCTTTAGCGACCAATGGTTTGGTTACTCCACTCGTATACAATATGGCAAACTCGCTTAATGCGGTCACGGCCTCTAATTCTATAGCCGAGAGCCAGACAAAAAGCCTTTATGCCAATGTTGATTTCCAGTTTTGGAAACCGTTGTTTTTATCAATTACCGGGCGAAACGACTGGGCTTCCACACTGCCTGTGGCCAACAACTCTTATTTCTATCCTTCTGCCTCACTGTCCCTTGTTCTTTCCGATTGGCTGAAACTGCCGGAGGCGATGAACTTTTTAAAAGTGAGAGCCTCTGTTGCACAGGTGAACACAGGCAATACGGGCAGTACGTATGGCCAGGTGCAAACTTATCCGGTAAGTATGTATAACAATATGCCCATAATGACTGCTCCAAGATCACTGATACCCGACAACCTGTTACCTGGAGCAAGCAGGAGCTACGAATTTGGTGGCAATATCGCCTTCTTTAAAAACAGGCTAAGTGTTGATGCAACCTATTTCAACAGGTTGGATTACAATAATATCATATCGGAAACGGTTTCGATAGCATCAGGATACAACTCGGTCATTGCTAACGGGCGTAAATATGAAACAAGAGGATTGGAACTGACCCTTAACACAGTGCCTGTTAAAACAGCGAATTTTCAATGGGATTTGAATGTGAATGCTTTCAAATGGCATAAATACCTGCGAGAACTGGAAAACGCGCTGACGCAAGATGGTTATATTAAACTTGGTTCAAGAACAGACCAGATATACGCTACTCCGATTTTAAAAAATCCGGATGGAGAAATGATTCTCGGCAACAATGGCCTGAACCAGCTTGACCCATACAAGCGCTATACAGGTAATTACGATCCTGATTTCATGTATGGTATTCAAAGCCAGGTAAGATATAAGAATTTTATGCTCAGTTTTTCTTTGGATGGAAGATCCGGCGGCAAATATTTTTCGATGTTGCCCAGGATGGTTCGTGCAGGCACCAGCACCGATTACGACTCTAAAGCAAGAGAGGATGCTGCTAACGGCTTAGTGAATTATGTTGGGAAAGGTGTGGTGGTTACCGGTGGCACTGTTACGTATGACGGATTGGGAAATATTGTCTCGGACAGCCGTAAATATGCTTCCAATACAACAGCTGTCAGTTATGAAGCCTGGGAGAAATCTATAGGAAATATTGCGGGAGACCGGGCGGAAAGTTTTCTTAATGCCGATTATTTAAAGCTGAGAGAAGTGACCCTTGAATGGAGCCTGCCCAAAGGAATGTTGGGAAAGACGAAGATAAGCTCTGCAGAAGTATCACTATTTGGAGAGAACCTGCTGCTATTCACAAAAAAAGCTTCATGGGGTGATGATCCCAGCTGGCTGATCAGCGAAGGGAGCCAGAGTTCCAATCTCAAATCGCCTACGGCAAGATCCTTTGGCATTCAACTTAAACTCACCTTTTGATTTTAAAGTTCACAAATATGAAACATATTATTTTATTTGCAATACTGATCGGGGTCGGCTTATCGGCTTGTAAGAAGATGGAATATTTTCAAACCAACCCTAACGCACCTTCCTCGCCTGTTCCCAGCTCGCTGTTAACCAGCCTCGAGTCCAATCTTTTCATCAACTCGCCCGTGGCAAGTATCGGAGCGAATGAAGAACGCTATTTTGATATAGCAACAGCAATGCAGTATTATGTAGGATTTTCTTATCACTGCCAGATATCGCAGTCGTATCAATGGGTTACCACTACAATGAACGAGTACCTGCAGATTTCCGACGCGCAGGCTATGATTAGTGCACCCGGCGCCAATGACGGTTATAAGGCTATAGGCCATTTGTTTATCGCGATACAGTATTATTCGCTTACCAATAAGTTTGGAGATGTTCCCTGTTCAGAAGCTGCAAAGCTTACAAATGGCATTGGAAAACCTGTTTATGATGCGCAAAAAAAAGTGTACCAGGTTATTTTATCGAAGTTGGATACAGCCAATGACCTGCTGTCATCGGCATCCGGACAGGGTTATGTTGTTTCAGGTGATTTCATGTATGGCGGCAATCTTACGCAATGGCGGAAATTCGTAAATTCTTTCAGGCTGCGTGTTATTCTGTCGTTATCCAATAAAACAGCCGATGCTGACCTCAATCCCAAGACTCTTTTTGCAGAAATGCTGAATAATCCAGACAAATATCCTGTTTTTGGAAGCAATGGCGATAATGCACAGCAAACCACTAATACGGTGACGCCAACACCTTTTTATAACAACCCGGCTTACGTTTATTATGGTTTGGCTAAAGCATTCGCTGACAGCTTAATTGTTTTTCAGGATCCTAGAATTGTGCATTGGGCGGAAATAACCTCTGCCGCCAAGGCTGCGGGAAAATCTGTTTATGATTATTCTGCCTATAAAGGCTTACCGGCAGATGCCTCCAGCGATTACAATACAGCACATGCAACGGAGGCTTCCATACCAAGTGTAAATTATTTTTACCAGGCAGGCTACGAGCCCAATCTCTTTCTTGGATTTTGTGAAGTCAATTTTGCAATCGCCGAAGGCATCGCCCGCAACTGGTGGAATAACGGCGATGCGGAACTTTATTATAAAAAGGGCATTGCAGCGTCAATGTCTTATTATAATATCCCGGAAGATACTACCAACCGGTATCTTACCGGCTCTTATGTTGTCTATAACAGTTCAAGAGGTTTGCAGCAGATACTTTTTCAGCGATACCTTGCTTCTTTGAACAATTCCGGCTTTGAGCCCTACTACACTCAAAGACGCACGGGATATCCTGCTATGGCAGTGGCAGGCGATGGTATTCCGGGCCACCGGCAGGCTTTGCGATGGCAATACCCGGTAAGCGAATACACGCTGAATGGAGATAATGTAAATGCCGCGGTGAAAAATCAATATTCCGGTGGTGATGTTAACACGGAAAAAATGTGGGTGTTGCAGCCTTAAAATGGGCAATGGCAATCAGTCATGGTCTGTATTTTATTAAAATAAAAGTGAAACACAATATGAATACGGTAAGATGGAAGCGTGCTTTCTTAGGTATATCGGTGATGTTCTTTGTGCTTGCGGGTCAAAAGGGCTTTTGTTCTGAAATACCATGGAAAATTATGGAACTGGTAAACGGCGGCCGCATCGATGCCATCGCTTATGCAGGTAACAGTGTGGTGATATGTGGTACAAGGGGCCCCAACCCGGGCTGGATATTTTACAGTGCCGATAATGGTGTTACCTGGAAAAAAGGACAGCATCTTAATTCGTCTGAGCAACTCACGGGAGTTACCTGCATTGCCTGTTCAAAAAACGGATTGTGTTTTGCCCTCAATGAAAGTTCGGAATTATATCGTTCTGTTGATTACGGGAAATCCTGGATAAGAGTATGCAAAGTGTCGTCCGGTTCACGGCTGCATAACCGGACTTACAACCAGGCTTTGTCATACGGGCTTTGCATCACCAGGCTGGGAACGCTTTTAATCAGCGATACCAATGAAGGTGGCGGTTATGTTTTCAGGAGCACGGATAACGGAGAAACTTTCACTGCAATAGGACCGGTATCTCCCTCGGCTCTTTACAGGTTTGATCTGGTGCGAAATGGGATTATGGTGAATGGCTGGGCCGGAAGCATCTATAAATCTGAGGATGACGGACAGCGTTGGAAACTTTGGAGCAGGATGGATTCCACTCCTTTGTACGCAACAGAATATATGCGGCCGGAAACAATTGTACAGGCAAGTGAAGCGGGATATGTGTATGAAGAAAACATTGACAGGCCGGGACAATTCAGAAAATTGGCGAAGCCGGGCGGCGCAGCAGATGATTTTGTGTATCTCGGGTATCATACGTTGATATATTCAACCTATACGGCGTCTAAAAGCGTTTTTATTTCATATGATGAAGGGCATAACTGGATTGATGACGGTCCCGTGCCAACCGCGGCGCCCGGCGATTGGCTGGATCATGTGATCTCTTTGGAACTGGAAGACTCGGTGATTGCAATAGGCGGCACAAACAAAGGATTTATTGTAAGGGCAGCTTTTGCCCGTGCCGATATTTATGCAAAGACATGCGACTCAAAGACCAGCTATCCTGATTCTTTAAAAAGAAATTTGGATAAAGGGTTGCTTGGTTCTTTGTACGATTCAAAGGAATTGGACGAACCGGAAGATGTGCTGATAGATGGCAACTTTGCATACGTTCCCTGCAGGGGAAGTAATAATTTGGCCGTTATAGATATTTCCAATCCCCGTAAGCCAGTGCTGGCTTCCAGTTTCAGGGACACCGACCTTATTGATGCCATGGGGGTATCGAAATACAAAAACTACGTTTATATAAGTTCTTTTTCCAACCGCAGGTGCCTGGTGGTGGATGCATCCAATCCGAAAAAACTTAAAAAGCTTTATTCATTCCCTGTGGGTTCAGGTGGCGACGGTGCTGAGCAGATAAGAAAATTAGTGTATCACGACAATTATTTATACATAACACATGATGACGAAAGCAAGCTGTATATCGCTGATGCCCATAATCCTGCCCGGCCGGAAATTATCAGCAGCGTTTCAACTGGAAATGACGGAACATTTGCCGTGTTTATAAACGGTAACTATGCCTACACAGGCGGTTGTTTCTCTGCCAGCGGGCGCACGGGCAGGTCGATGCGGGTGGTGGATATTTCCGATAAAAGGAATCCAAAATTAGTTGCGAGCCTTGTTGATTCCGCACGTTACGGCTGTGTGTGCAACTTTCAGCCAAATGGCAAAAAATATCTTGTAAGCGTTGGCTGGATATCCAATTCCATTTCTGTGCTGGATATTTCGGATCCTGCTGCTCCGGTTGAGGTGGGCTACCTGAAATCCGATTTGATAGGTTTTCCAAACCGGATAGCTGTTTCAGGAAACAAGGCTTATACAATCAATTCTGTCGGCGACAGTTTTTCACAGATAGATATTTCATCTCCGGAAAAACCGCTTATTGATTACATAGTTCCTTCCTGGAAACTGAAGAAGGGATACGGTATAGCTGCTGCAAATGGTTTATTATATATGGCGGGCAGGGATTCAAGATTTTTTATAATAGTGGATCCTTCAAAATATTAATGTAAATGAAAAACTGATGAATATGAAAAGCGGTGTGAAAATTACCAATAGCCTCGCCTATAATTTCGAATTCTCTTTCAACCGCCCATCAGGTGTCTTACATTTAAACAGAGAAAAACAACGAGAATATGTACGGTATTCTGTTTTTCCTAAAAACCCTCTATATGGATAATTATAAATCCGCGCCCGTGATCTCTGGTGAAGAAGAGCCCGGGGAGCTTTTTTATATTTCGGAAACCCTGCAGCCGCTTGCCGGTGAAGGGATTGGGATTTTATAAAAGGGATCACAATGGCAAAATGTTTGCCCGATAATACGTCCTCATTTTCCCCGCATCGACGACCGCGCCGCCATGAGCGCCGCGAAAGTAATAGCCGCAGCGATCGCCAGGTAATACCCCACAGCGCTTAGCCCGTAGCTTTTAGCCAGCGTAGTGGCGAGGTACGGTGTCAGTGAAGCGCCTAATATGCCGGCGAGCGTGAACGCGAGTGATGATCCAGTATAACGTACAGCAGGTGGAAAAATTTCTGCCAGCGCCGTACCCAGCGGCCCATAAGTGAGCCCCATCAGGAACATGCCGGTGCTCAGGAACAGGTTGATCATAAAAAAATTTTCACCCACAAACAGCGTCGAAAAAAATAATCCAAATATGAAAATTCCGGCAGTAGCCAGCATTAATATCCAACCTTTGTCATACCGGTCGGCCAGCAGCGCGGAAAGCGGAATGCCCAGACCGAAGAATAACATGGATATCATCTGGGCCACGAGGAAACTGGTTTTGGAATAGTGCAGCGCCGACACGCCCCAGCTCAACGTGAATACCGTCATCAGGTAAAACAACAGGAATGTGGTGATGGCAGCAGCCGTACCCAATACAATGGCGCGGGTATGGCGGATAAATACATCCGCCACTGGCACTTTCACACGCTCATTTTTTTCAAGAACTTTCACAAAGTCCGGCGTCTCTGAAATATTTAGCCTTACATATAAACCCACCCAAACGAGCACGGCGCTGGCGATAAACGGAATGCGCCAGCCATAATCAAAAAATTGCTGATCGCTCAGCGTTTTGCCAAGGATAAAAAATGTTCCGCTCGAAATAAGAAATCCAAGCGGCGCGCCCAACTGCGGAAACATGCCGTACCAGGCTTTTCTCCCAGGTGGTGCATTCTCGGTGGCGAGCAGCACCGCCCCGCCCCATTCTCCACCAAGTCCCAGTCCCTGGCCGAAACGAAAAACAGCCAGCAAAATGGGAGCCGCAATGCCAATGGAATGATAAGTTGGTAAAAGGCCAATGGCTACGGTAGAAGGGCCCATTGTCAGGAGCGCCGCTACCAGCGTGGCTTTACGGCCCTTGCGGTCCCCGAAATGTCCGAATAATGCAGCGCCGAGCGGCCTGGCAAAAAAAGCCAGGGCGAAGGTGGCCAGCGATTGCAGGGTGGCAGATGCAGGATCTGTTTCGGGAAAAAATAATTTGGGAAAAACGAGCACGGCGGCAGTTGCATAAATATAAAAATCAAAAAATTCGATGGTCGTGCCTATGAGGCTGGCCAAAAGAATACGGCTTACCGGATTGCCGTTAGCAGGGGCGTTCATGCATCAAACTTAAAAATAATTCAACTAATCGTTTTCAGAATGCCGCGCTTTTTCATTTCTGCATGAAGAACAGCAGGGGAATAGGGATGTTTAATACTTCGCAGCGCCGCCGCTTTTCCAAACGCAGTCATCGCAATGCTTTAATATCTTTAGAAGATAATTCCTTCGCTGCATGAGACATCCGCGTCAATTTCTTTTTTTATGTGCGCTCATCCTGTTGTTCGGGCAAATGGGCATCTGCCAGGTGACCGGTTTAAAGACGGCTGAACCCGCAGATACAGCGGCCACCGGTTTTAATTTTTCCTCCTATTTCCATTCGCTTTACCGGTCGGCCTCCGATAGTTTTGATTTTAATAAAAAATCAGCAGCCGGCGTTAGCGCCTGGCACAATGCGTTTCTGCCCCTGCTGCAAAAAACGCTCGGCCTCGACAAAATAAAGAAAAGGCTTCCGGGTTATGTGCCCAAAGCTGAATTAAAGCAAACCATCACCCGGGATGATATCGTTATACAAAAATGGTTTTTGTGGGTTGAACCCGAAATTCCCCTGCCCCTCGTGGTACTCCGGCCGAAAAAGATAAAGGCAAAGATTCCCCTCGTTATAGTAACCCATGGACATGCGAAAGACAGCATTTTATACGAGGGTATTTATCCCAGAATCATTAAAAATGTTTCGGATTCCCTGGAAACGATCCCCATGCAGGCGGTTAAACAGGGCTATTTAGTTGTTGCACCAACGATGCGTGCTTTCGGCAGCACCCGCACCGATGATGATAAACGACAGGGAAATGCTTATTCCTGTCATACGCAATTGATGAGAGACCTGCTGGTGGGCAGAACGGTGATCGGCGACAGGGTTTGGGATATGACGAAAGTGCTCGACTGGATGTTAATAAATTTTCCCGTTGATCCGGACAGGATTGCCATTACGGGACAATCAGGCGGGGGTACGGTTTCTCTTTTCACCGCTGCATGCGACGACCGGATCAAAGTAGCGGTGCCTTCATCCTCTTTTTGCACGGTGACAGGAAGCATCGGAAGTATTTCCCACTGCGATTGTAATTATATTCCGGGATTGCTCGACCTGGGTGAGATGAGTGATATCGCGGGCCTCGTTGCACCACGGTACCTGCGCTTCCTGCATGGCGTTAAAGACCGGATCTTCCCGATAGAAGAGACAAGAAAGGCTTTTAGCCAGTTGCAAAAAATTTATGCAGCATCGGGACATAGCGAAAGAGCAGAATTGTATGAAGGGCCGGCAGGGCACCAGTATTACAGCGAAGGAGCATGGCCTTTTATTAAAAAAGCATTTCACGAACTTAACCAGGTAACGTGCGGGTATCCGCTTGCTTTTACCGGCCAATTCTGTTTTTAGTCTTACTTTTAACCTTCAACATCTGAAAATGAAAGCATCTATTCCCCGACTCCTGGTTATTACATTGATGATGGTTTCTGTTTCATTCACCCCTCCGAAAAAGAAGAAAATCATCTTCTTCGGTGACTCGATCACCCAGGCAGGAGTGGAGCCCCATGGTTATATTACCGAGTTGGACTCACTCTTAAAAGCCAGGCAGTTCAATAATTACGAACTGATCGGCGCGGGAATCAGCGGCAATAAAGTATATGATCTCTATCTGCGCCTCGAAAAAGATGTGCTCGATAAAAAGCCCGATGCCGTAATAATCTGGATAGGTGTTAACGATGTATGGCATAAAAAATTAGCGCATACCGGTACGGATGCTGATAAATTCGCCGATTTCTATACGGCGATCATCGACAAGCTGCAGGCAAAGAAAATCAAAGTGTATTTGTGTACGCCCGCAGTTATCGGCGAAAAGAACGATATGAGCAATGAGATGGATAAGGACCTGAATCAATACGCGGGCATTGTACGTTTCCTGGCCCAGAAAAAGAATTGTGAGCTGATCGATCTGAGAACAATGTTCCTCGATTATTTAAGCGATCATAATCCTGAAAACACAGATAAAGGTCTTTTGACCCTCGATGGCGTGCATCTGAACGATACCGGAAACCTGATGGTGGCTACTGCCATAGGCGACTCGCTGAGCACCTTTTTGCAGGCCAAAAGAAGATGAGCCCTGTACCGATTGTTAAAATACTCCCTTGCCCCGGAAGTTTAACCAAAAACAAACTCCCCAAACTGGCATGCTGATTGAACATTTGTAGTAAATTTCTTTTATGACAAGGTACCTGATGCTGTTTGTCATCGCTGCCCTCGGATGCTCATCACCATCCAAACTCCTTAATAAGGAAGAGCAGCGCGCCGCTCTTAAATCGGCCATGGATCAGAAACGGTATGTTTTTAAGGCACAAACGGTACAGCCCACCAGCGGGCGAAATCGCCAGCTTACCTCAGCCTATTCCGTCACCCTCAAAGGCGATACGCTGATTTCCGATCTGCCTTATTTCGGGAGGGCCTACACCGCTCCAATGGATGTTACAAAATCCGTTTTGCAATTCAACTCCACCCGGTTTGATTACAACAGTGCGCCGGGGAAAAAACAGGGCTGGAATATTACGATCCGGTTCAACGACGTGAGCGAGGTGCAAAGTTATTCGCTGAGTATTTCGGAAGACGGCTATGCCTCGCTGCAGGCGACGCTTACCAATCGCCAGCCTATTTCGTTTAACGGCACTGCGGAAGGAATAAAATAAACTTACACTCTCATGTGATCCGGCAGCCAGTTTTGGATGGACTTTTTTATATCGGCAGGAGAAAGGTGTTCGGCCAGTGTCCGTTTGATCAGCGAAGGCAATTCGCTATCTGAAGCAAACCGGAGGGCGGCGAGCTGGGCAAAGGATAACTGCGGTTCGATATCTTCCAGCCGCTGTTGCGTTAGCTGGTAATAGCGCAAACGCATTTCCAGACGAACGATACGATTCTGATTGTTCAACGCATAGTGCTGACGGAGCATGAACGACAGCCATCCGATAAGGAATAACAGCACGGCAATTGCATACCATTCACAGGCATGGCCGGAATGGCTGATTGCAAGTTTTATAGCAACTGCCAGCAATATTATTATGACGGGATAGAATATAAAATGATGCGGTGCATAGTACCGGGTATGATTCGAATAGTTTTGTGGCTTCATAGTCTAAATATCAGTGATTTTAATATCATTTTAATACCATGGGGCAAATATTGCTTTAACATTCGTCAATTTTGCGGTTTTAACCTCGCGGCATGGAAGATATCAGGATATTACTCGTAGAAGACGAAAAGAAAATTGCAGATTCCCTCAAAAAAGGGTTAACCGAATACGGATATAATGTCGAAGCCGCATACGACGGAAACGCAGGGCGGAAATTATTCGAAACACATCACTTCGACCTGATCATTCTCGATATTAACCTTCCCGGCATGAATGGCTACGACCTCTGTAAGAAGATTCGTAACCGCAATCCCCAGATTCCTATCGTGATGCTCACTGCTTTAAGCACAACGGATGACAAGATTGAAGGTTTTGACGCAGGGGCCGACGACTATGTTGTGAAGCCGTTCGATTTTAAAGAATTGCTGGTTCGCATCCGGGCGCTTTTAAAACGCATACACCTGAATGCTCCCGGTTCGGGCAACATTCTGCGGGTCGGCGATCTGGTCATGAACCTCGATAACAAGGAGGTCTTTCGTGGCGGGAACGGCATCTCACTTACAGCCAAGGAATTTCAACTCCTCGAATATCTTGTACGCAACCGCAATAAAGTGGTTTCAAGGGCCGATATTGCACTCAATGTCTGGGACATCGATTTCGATACCAAAACCAACGTGATCGATGTGTACGTAAATTTCCTGCGCAGAAAGCTCGATAATGACTTCGAGAAGAAAATTATCTATACCCAGGTTGGCGTTGGATATATTTTAAAGGAACATTCCTGATTGAAAAGCAGGCACAAAATAACATTACTCTTCACCTTGCTGGTCACCGCAATATTACTGGTGGTGAGTTGTACCGTATACTATTTTGCATCTCTCGAAAGGAAAAGCGTGTTTTCAAAACGCTTAAAGGGGCGTGCCAATAATAATGTCCAGATCTTTTCTTATACCACCGACACCAACCGGGCCATTCTCAACAGGATCAATGTGTCTACGATGGAGCTGCTGCCCAGGAAAAGCGTAGAGATCTATAACCTGCGGGGAGAATTATTGTATCAATACAAAACAAAGGAGGGTCCGATCGATCTTTCACAGAAGGTGATTGGCGAGACGATTTCCAATGGCGAATATTTTTATCGCAAGGACCAGCGCGAGGTGCTTTCCAGCTTTTATCCCGATGAGGCATTGATAGTGGCGGTGGCCGCTTATGATGAAGACGGATGGAAACAATTGCATGAACTGAAACAGATTTTTTTGCTGAGCCTGCTGGTGGGCGCCACCATTGCCCTTGTTGCAGGGCACATATTCTCCAAACAATTGTTAAGGCCGGTGGCGCAGATTATTAAAGAGGTAAATGATATTTCTACCCATAACCTTTCATTGCGAATTAAATCCGGCAATACGCAGGATGAACTGAACCAGCTCGCTAACACGTTCAACGAACTTCTCGACCGGATACAGGAAAGTTTTACTTCGCAGCGAAGGTTTATATCCAACGCATCTCACGAACTATCCACGCCGCTTACTTCCATTTCCAGCCAGCTCCAGGTGACCCTGCAGCGCGACCGGACACCTGAAGAATACCGCCAGGTGATGCAGTCGGTACAGGACGACGTGATGCATATGCGCGCCCTCACCAAAAGCCTTCTCGATATTGCGAGAACAGGCACACACGGTAGCATAGAGCTCAATGAGATGAGAGTGGACGAAGTGCTTTTTAAGGTAATGGCCGACATCCGGAAAGTGAACCAGGAGTATGATGTGGAGCTCAACTTTAACGAAGGCGACGAAAGTAATTTCGTGGTCTTCGGAAACAGCGACCTCCTGTACATTGCCGTAAAGAACGTGGTTGAAAACGGTTGTAAATATTCGGGGGACCATACATCACGGGTAAGCCTTTTCTTTAAAGCCGGGTTTACAATTATCGAGGTGAAAAGTTTTAGCCGGGGAATTTCGAACGACGAGAAAGAGCAGATATTTCAACCCTTCTATCGTTCCGTGAATGCAGCCGGTACCAGTGGCTTCGGGTTGGGCCTTGCCCTGGCGAAGCATATCGTAGGATTACATAAAGGCACTATTAACATGGAAAAAGAAGCTTCTGATGAAATCGTGTTTACAATAACGTTGCCCACACTCGCAAGAAAGATAACAGGATAAGCCCCAAAAAAAATCCCCCTGAAAAATCAGGAGGATCGTTATGTAGATGGGTTAGTAAGTACAGGAAATAAATTTCCTTACACAATATTAAAAAGAATTTTTCTTTAGAAAAAAATTTTTTATCTATTTTATCAACATTCCGTTTTCGGTTTTGTGGAAAAGCTTGTCTTACTTTTGCGCAAAACAAATTCTCATGAAATTTCCGGAACCAGTATCTGTTGGTGTGATAGCAGACATCATCTCCGCCGAGCTCGTCGGCAACACCGCCGGCCACGCGACCGGCATCAATGAACTGCATACCGTTGAAGAAGGAGACATCGTATTTGTCGATCATCCGAAGTATTACGATACCTGCATTAACTCGGCCGCGACCTTTATCATCATCAATAAAAAAGTAGATTTTCCCCCGGAGAAAGCGCTCCTGATTCACGATCAGCCCTTTGAAGCTTACCTGAAAATCGTGAGGCATTTCAGGCCGTTCAAACCATCTTCCGCAGTCAGGGGTGAATCATCGGCCATAGGGGAAAACACGTTTATTTACCCGAATGTTTATATCGGCAATCATGTTAAGATCGGCTCCCATTGTATCATTCACCCCAACGTTACCATCATGGATCATTGTGTGATCGGCGATCATGTGATCATCCAGTCGGGCACCGTTATCGGGTCCGACGCTTTTTATTACAACACCAGGAAAGACCGTGAGGTATGGTATAAGAAAATGGAAAGTTGCGGCACGGTGGTAATTGAGGATTACGCAGAGATCGGCGCCGGCTGCACCATCGACCGCGGAGTAAGCAATGAAACACGTATCGGCAAAGGTTGTAAGATCGACAACATGGTGCATATCGGCCACGATACTGTTCTCGGCAATAATTGCCTGATCGCTGCACAGGTTGGAATTGCGGGCGCCACCAGGGTTGGCAATGGCGTTACCATGTGGGGACAGGTGGGCGTTTCAAAAACATTAACAATAGGCGATAATGCAGTGCTGCTTGCGCAGAGCGGAGTACCCTCGTCGCTCGAAGGAAATAAAACCTATTTCGGCACACCCTCCATCGAGGCATCGCTGAAGAGACGGGAATTGGTTTGGGTAAAGCGCATCCCCGAAATCTGGGAGAAAATAAAAAACCTGTAAGCGTTTTTACTGGTAAATATAATCGTAAGGCAATAGTTCCGCGAGTTTTTTCCATCCCCAGTAGCCCGTGCTGATCACATCATATTGCTCGTAGAAATAGCCGTTCTGTTCGATGGCGAAACCATCATTCACATCCAGCAATGTTACCTGGGCGGGACTGTTGGCGGGTAGTTTAAATTCTTCCAGGAATTTTTTGTCGGGCCGCACCCGCTTATAGGTGATACGATATTTTCCGTCCCAGTTCACGGTAACGGTATTGCTGTCGAGCAGATAAAGCGTGCTATCGTAAAGATTGTTTATTACTGTGCCGCCCGTGCCGGGGAGATCCAGCTTTTCTACAATAAAGCCCTGCTGGTTAACAGTGCTGTCATACATCGATTTCATAAAATGCAATCTTGAGCCGAGATAAGTGCGCGCCCTGTTTTTTACCCACTGTTCCCTCACTTCCGGCGTGCTGTCGGTTTCAATAAAAAAGGGATAACCCGTATACTGGCTGATATTGCTGTTATAATCGTAGCTGAATGAATCGAGCTGGTAGCGAATCATATATCCGAGTGCATTGTTGCGTACCATCAGGTCTTCTGCAGCCGTAACTTTTAACCGGTGACGTTTTTTATTTTTTGTATAGAAAAAATGCAGCACCTGGGGGTTTTCAATAGTGCACTGTGCTGCATTCGGAGTGGTGCCGATAAAATTATCGGTAAAGAATTTACCATATTTCTCAAGGCCATCCGGCACTTCATTGGTGGCTACTACCGCTACTTCTGCAAGCGTCTTATCTATCTGGTTCAACGCAATGATCATTGTGTCGGGGAGTGCCAGCGTGTTACTGATGCGGATAGATTTTTTATCGTAGCCCGTATAAGAAATGATGAGATCATAACCGCCTGCCGGTAATCGAAGGCCAAACAGGCCTTCATTGTTGCTCGTAGTTCCGTAGGTTGAATTCTGGCAATAAGCTGATGCGCCACCGAGTGGCTGAGCCGTTGCTGAATCCACTACTTTTCCCATAATGAGAAAAGTTTTTTGCTGAGCAAAAGAGATAGCGGGCATGAACAAAAGCCATGCCGCTAAAGCGCGTATAGACAATGCAGGCAGGATACTGTTTTTCATGACTGAAATTTACGACTAAGATATTGCCCGCAGGCTTTTGCGATCGTTTCTTTCAATGGCCGGAATCGGAAACCCGGCAACGCATTTATTATTTTGGAATTGTTGTATTCGGTGTGAAGTCTTGAAACTTTAGCGCTTTCCCGGGTGATCAGTGATTTTTTACCTGTGAAAAATGTCCTGATGCTTTCGGCCCGCCATGCGAGGGCGGCGAGGAAAGGGGTGGCGTGTAAGGAGGGCTTTTTCTGGTTAAATCCTTCGGCAAGCGTATCGAATAATTGCCTGTAACTCCAGTTTTCACTATTCAGAATAAACCGTTCGCCGCTAATGTCGGATTCCATCAGCAGCACTATGGCACGCGACACATCTTCTACATCCACGAATCCGTTGATACCGTTGCTATACCAGGGAAATCCCCTGGACGCGAGTTTGAAAAGGGTATTGCTGCTTTGGTTCCAATCGCCATAGCCCAATATCGTGGAGGGATTTACTATCACTGCATTTAATCCTTCCGCGAAGCCGCGCCATACTTCCAGCTCGCCGTGAAACTTTGAAATGGCATACTGCGTATTCTGCCTGCTGTCTTCCCAGGACTGTGATTCGTTTACCATAATGGTTTTATTTCTTCCGAATGCCGCAACAGAGCTAAGGTGTACGAACCTTGCAATATTATTTTCAATCGCTGCGTTGACCACGTTAGCAGTGCCCTCAACATTGGTGGTAAAAAGATGCCTGTGATCTTTTGCATGGAAGGATACCATTGCTGCCGCATGAATAACGGTGCCGGTATTTTGCATGATTTCATCGAGAAGCCCCCTGTCAAGGATATCGCCTTCGATCCATTCTACCTGGTTAAGTATCTCCTGATCGATATAAAACGGACGGGCCTTTCTTCTGCTCAGGCCTTTTACACGATAACCTTTCTGCACAAGTTCCCTGATCACATACGATCCTGCAAAGCCGGTGGCGCCCGTAACCAGTATCGTGTTATTGATTGTAGACATAATATCCTTTACCGGTCTTCCGGCCCAACTGCCCGGAATCCACTTTTTCTTTTTGTATTGCAGAAGGCTTAAGGCGCTCGGGTTTATTTAATGCATCATATACGATGCAGCTGACGGAATAATTGATATCGTTGCCGATCAGGTCCATCAGCTTAAAAGGTCCCATCCTGAACCCGCTGGCTTCCATCAGCGCATCAATGGTTTCCATTCCAGCCTGCTGATGTTCGGAAAGATATAAAGCTTCCAGGTAATAGGGGCGGGCAACATGATTCACGATAAATCCCGGGGCATCGTTGCATAGTACAGGAGTTTTGCCCATTTTTTTTGCGAGCGCAACAAGGATACCGATCGTTTCTTTGGAAGAATATTTTGTTTTGACCACTTCAACCAGTTTCATCATCGTTGCCGGGTTAAAGAAATGCATCCCCGCGAGTTGCGAGGGTCTTGAAACTTGTTCCGCTATATTCGTGACCGACAGGGAAGAAGTATTGGTTGCGAAAACCGTATGTTCCTTATTGATCCCGGACAGTTTGTTGAACAGGTCGGCTTTTACATCTGCTTTTTCGATAACGGCCTCGATGATCAGGTCTGCCACGCAGTCGCGGATATCCGAGGTGAAATGAATTTTTTCAAACACCTGATCATCTGCGCTGATCTTTTTCTTCGCGACCAGGTTATGGATGGCCAGTTCCATCCTGCTTTTTGAAGCGGCAACCGTATCGGGATCCAGATCGAACAGCACCACGTTAAATCCATGCTGTGCGCAGCATTGCGCGATGCCGCTTCCCATCGTACCGGCCCCGCAAACGCAAATTTTTAAAGATGATGTGTTCAAGAAATAATTTATATAGCTGAGGTAAACTGCCTGAGAAAACGGACATCGTTTTCACTGAACAGCCGGATATCATTGATGCCGTATTTCTGCAATGTCATTCGTTCAATGCCCATTCCGAATGCAAAGCCCGTATATTTTTCCGGGTCGATATTGCAATTTTCCAGCACCTTCGGATGCACCATGCCGCAACCCAGGATTTCCAGCCAGCCTGTATGTTTGCAGACATTGCAGCCCGCGCCATGACAAATCTGGCAACTGATATCCATTTCGGCGCTCGGTTCGGTAAATGGAAAATAGCTGGGGCGGAAACGGATCTTTACTGCCGTGCCGTACATCTCCTGTACAAAATAATACAGGGTTTGTTTCAGGTCGGCAAAGGAAACGTTTTCATCGATATACAATCCTTCGAGCTGGTGGAAAAAGCAGTGCGACCGTGAGCTGATCGTTTCATTCCTGTATACGCGGCCAGGGCAAACGATGCGTAATGGCAATTTCCCTTTCTCCATTTCGCGGATCTGGATATTGCTGGTATGTGTTCGCAATAACCACGCTGTTCCACCCTGCGCGGGATCACTGATATAAAAAGTGTCCTGCATGTCGCGGGCGGGATGATGTTCGGGAAGATTTAAAGCAGTGAAATTATGCCAGTCGTCCTCAATTTCCGGCCCCTCGGCCACTGCAAAACCCAGGTGCTGGAATATTTCTATAATATTACTGCGCATGATGCTGATCGGGTGCCGGCTGCCTGTGGCAATTTTGTCTGCGGGCAGGGTCAGGTCGGTTCCCGATGTATCGCCGGCTTCGTTATTTTCGAGGCCGGCCTTCCAGTTTTCATAAGATGATTCGGAGAATTGTTTAAAATCGTTGAGGATCAGGCCGAATTCTTTTTTCTTATCGCCGGGCACATTTTTGATTTCGGTAAAAAGAGATTTCAAAATTCCTTTTGTACCAAGAAAACGGATACGGAACGCTTCAAGCGCTGCGGCATTTTCCGGTTTCGTATTGCCGATCTCTGTTCTGTATTCTTCGATCTGCCTTAACAATTCTTCCATGCCGCAAAGATAAGGGCTGCATCCGCAAATATGCTCGTCCAAAAGATAGGGCGCGCCCCGATATAATCTATACATTTGCAGCATGCCCGATATCTTGAACATCACCGATTTTCTCGAGCCCGTACAATTATCCGTTATCTCCGGCGACCAGGATTACCGCGACGGGCAGGCGGGCAGGATAATTTCAGTTTACGACAGTGAGTTTCCCGATCTTTTACAGGCCGATGTGGTTTTGCTGGGCTGCAGCGAACAGCGGGGAAGCGGGCCCTCAAAGAAAAGCCAGTCCCCCGACCAGGTACGCAAAGAGTTTTACCAGCTATATTATTGGCACAACAACCTGCGGATTGCTGATATCGGCAATGTCCTGCCCGGTGCATCTGTTACCGATACGTATGCGGCGCTCAAAACAGTACTTGCCGAAATCAATGGTATCGGTAAAACGGTCGTTATCCTTGGTGGCTCGCATGATCTCACCATGGCCCAGTACGAAGCGTTTGCGGTGAAAAGAAAAATGATCGAAGCCGTTTGTGTTGATGCGAAGATGGACCTGGATAACAGCTCTCCGGCCCGAAGCGATACGTTTTTAATGGATATGCTTACGGGCGAACCGAATTTCATCCGGCATTATAATCATATTGGTTTCCAGAGCTACCTCGTACATCCGCATATGCTTGAAACGCTCGACAAATTGAGATTTGATTGTTTTCGGGTAGGCAAGGTGCGTGAAAATATGGAGGAGATGGAGCCGGTTATCCGCAATGCGGATCTTTTCAGTTTCGATATTTCGGCTATTTCCAATGCATATGCACCGGCCAATACGATTACCCCGAATGGATTTACCGGCGACGAAGCCTGCGCACTGCTGCGTTATGCGGGCATGAGCCCTGTAACGAAGTCGATAGGTATCTATGGATATGATTCCAGTAAGGATGTCAGCAATATGACGGCAAAACAGATCAGCCAGATGATCTGGTATTTTCTCGAAGGGCGCAGCCGCGGAACGCGGGAGGCCGCTATCCAGGAAAAAGATGCTTTCAACGAATATCATATTGCATTTGGTGAAATAGAAACCACGTTCCTGCAAAGCAAACGTACCGGACGGTGGTGGATGCAGCTCCCCGACCAGCAGTTTATCGCCTGTTCATATAATGATTATATTCTTGCCCGCAATAATGAATTGCCCGAAAGATGGCTGAGAGCGCAGGAAAGAAGTGTTTGAATATGATAAAATATTTCTTATATTTTTTTACCATCCTGTTTAGTGTCTCCGGTGTTGCGCAGAAACGCATTCCTGATAATCGGCAACTGTTAAATAGCCTGGTCAATGATCCCGTGTTGAACCAGGCGCATACCGGCGTAAGCGTTTTTGATCCTTTATCCTCGAAATTTATTTTCGATTACCAGGGCGATAAATTTTTTGTGCCTGCTTCGAATACAAAAATCATCACCTGCTATGCGGCGATGAAATACCTGGGCCACCTGCTGACCGGAATAAAATATTATGAAGACGATACCGCGGTCTATTTAATTCCAACCGGCGACCCCACTTTACTGCACCGCGATTTTCCTTCACAACCGGTCATTGAATTTCTGAAGCAGCAAAAAAAGAAATTATACATAACCGACCTCAATTTCAAAGATACGGCGCTGGGCCGCGGCTGGTCATGGGACGATTATAACGAAGACTTTATGGTCGAGCGGAACGCCTTGCCCGTATATGGAAATACGATCAGGTTTATTCAGGAAAAACTATTGACCACCGAAAATGATCTGCGCAATCCCGTGTCGGTATTTACCGAGCCCGAGATCAACTGGAAATTGAAATTTGAAGCGGATAGTACCAGTAACGAATTTCATGTGCAAAGAGACAGGACCGAAAATATTTTTTATATAACACAGGGAAGTGAAAATCATGCGGAAGAAGAAGTGCCCTTTGCCGTAAAGGGAATACAATCGGCGCTTACGTTACTGGCCGATACAACCGGCAAAAACATTTTGTTGTCGGACCATTTTAAAACCGGCGACCGGTTTATAAAACAGATTGGCTCGCAGCCTCTCGACTCTGTTTTGCGGCCGATGATGCACCGCAGCGATAATTTCTTTGCGGAACAATTGCTCGAGATGGTTTCTGCAGAGCGATACGGGATAATGAATGATGAAAGAATTACCGGAGAGATAATAAAAACGGACCTGTCAGCCCTGAAGGATAAACCCGTGTGGGTGGATGGCAGCGGTATGAGCCGGTATAATTTATTCAGCCCCCATATTTTTATTTCTGTTCTTGACAAAATGAAAAAAGAATTCGGGATGGAAAGGATTAAGTCGATATTTCCCTCCGGCGATTCCGGCACATTGAGAGGTTATTACCGGGGTGAGGGCAATTATATTTATGCGAAGACCGGCGGTATGAGCGGAGTAACCGCGCTCAGCGGCTTTTTCTATACGAAATCGGGAAGACTTCTCGAGTTTTCTGTGCTGGTAAATAATTTTAAAGGCAGCGCTGCGCCAATTAAAAGGAGGATAGAAAAGTTTATTAAAGAGATAAGAAATAAATATTAAATCGAAGTAGCGGTACGCCGGTTATATTCTCTTAAACAACTGGTCCATATACTCTTTCCGGAATTCAATAAAAGTCGGGCTGCCGCTGGCAGTGACCCCGGGTGTCTGGCAGGCAAACAGCTCTTTCACCAACGTCATCATTTCGATAGCGCCCAATTCAGTTCCGGGCTTTATCGCCTGCTGTCCTGCAAGCGAGCGGATCACCTTCTCTCTCCGTGAAAATTTTACTTCGCTGGTAAAATGCTTAAACTGTTCAAGCAGGTTTTCGATAACGCCCCGTTCATTGCCCTGGGGAATATCGGCCGGAGTGCCCTGGATCACAAAACTGTTCTGTCCAAATGGTTCAACAAGATATCCGAGCTGCAGTAATTCATTCAGCAATTCATTTAACAACACGGCATCCGGCGCCGACAATTGTAAAGTGGCAGGGAATAAACTGCGCTGATAGGGAACGGCTTTTCCCGAAGATGCTGCAATTAATTTTTCGTACAATATTCTTTCGTGCGCCAACTGCTGATGCACCAGCACGAATCCACGGTTCACGGCTGCCAGGATATAAGTTTTAAACACCTGTATCAGGGCACTGGCTTCATTTAAAGCGATACCGACCTGCGGAGCAGCACTGTTTTTCTCAAACTCAAAGCTGCTTTCGCCCGGGGGCGTTTCCGTTACCCTGATTTCTTCCAGTAAACTCTTCCATTCTTTCAATCCGCTGTTCCTGCTATCGATAAAATGCGCCTGGTTTTTCTGGGTGAACGACTGATAGAGTGGGGAAGAGATAACGTCTGATCTTTTTGTTTCGCTAACGGGCCTGCTTACCGCTTCGAGTTTTTGTATGGATGGGTCAAGATCGAAATCGAGAGTGGGCGTTACGCTGAATTGTGCCAGCGCATGTTTTATCGCTGCCTGAACAAAGGCATAAACTATTTTTTCATCTTCAAATTTTATTTCCTGTTTTGTCGGGTGCACATTCACATCCACCTGGGTGGGGTCCAGGTCGATAAACAGCACATATAGTGGAAAGCTATCCGCCGGAATCATATCCTGGTAGGCCGACATGATCGCATGGTTGAGATAGGGACTGCGGATGAACCTGTTGTTTACGAACAGGTATTGGTCGCCCCGGGTTTTTTTTGCTGTTTCGGGTTTTCCCACAAACCCGTACGTGCTCATGTAATCGGTTTTTTCCTGCACCGTCACCAGTTTGGAGCCGTACTGGTTTCCGAGCAGCTGTACCACCCGCTGTTTCAGCGTACCGCTGGCGAGATGAAATAGTTGCTCACCATTGCTTACGAGTGAGAAAAATATATCGGGAAATGAAAGCGCCACGCGGATGAATTCATCTACGATATGCCGCATTTCGGCAGGATTGCTTTTCAGAAAATTCCTGCGCGCGGGAATATTGAAAAACAGGTTCTTCATGGAAATCATCGTACCGTTCGGACAGGCGATGATTTCCTGCGCCCTCACCACACTGTTATCGATTTCAAGATAGTTGCCCGTTTCGTCCTCCGCTCTTTTTGTTTTTAATTCCACCTGCGCCACCGCGGCAATAGAGGCCAGCGCCTCGCCGCGAAAACCCATCGTGCGGATATGAAACAGGTCGTCGATCTCCCTGATTTTAGAAGTGGCATGTCTTTCGAAAGCCATGCGGGCATCGGTTCCGCTCATGCCTTTGCCATTATCGGTAACCTGTATCAGCGATTTTCCTGCATCCTGTACCACCAGCCTGATCTCTGTGGCGCCGGCATCCACTGCATTCTCGAGCAGTTCCTTCACCGCGCTTGCCGGACGTTGTATCACTTCTCCCGCTGCGATCTGGTTTGCAATGTTATCGGGCAATAATTGAATGATGTCTGCCAATTCTAACTTAATTTGTGAATGCAATTTACTGCGAATAAGCACGTTAAATCCTTTAATTATGAAGAGACCGTTGTGCCTGATCTTTCTTTTGTTCGCCCTGAAGCTCTATTCGCAGCAGCCCGCCAGGCCGGATGGAACAAAATGGGTGGACAGTATTTTCAAGACGTTAAGCGATGACCAGAAAATAGCGCAGTTGATGGTGCTGCGGGTGTCGGGTATCGACGCCGGACGGCGCGTGGTGTTTTATGAGAAGGAGATCAAAGACGCCATCCGGAAATACAATATCGGTGGCGTTTGTCTTTTCCAGGGTGGCCCGCTGAAACAGGCCAGCCTGATCAATGAAATGCAGGCAATGGCCAAAACACCGCTGCTGGTGTCCATCGACGGTGAAAATGGATTGGGCATGCGTATGGACAGCGTCATCCCCTTACCTCACCAGATGATGCTCGGCGCTGTCGACGATCCCACCCTCGTGTATGATTATGGCAGGCTGGTAGGTGAACAATGCAAGCGTATCGGCATACAGATGAACTACGCTCCCGTGGTAGACGTCAACAATAATCCCGATAATCCCATCATCAACGACAGGTCGTTCGGCCAGGATAAATACAAGGTCACCCTCTATGGAATTCAGTATATGAGAGGTATGCAGGACGTGGGGGTGATGGCCTGTGCAAAGCATTTTCCGGGTCACGGAGACGTAAACGTTGATTCTCACCTCGATCTTCCCGTAATTAAAAAATCGAGAGCCCAGTTGGATTCGCTGGAGTTGTATCCTTTCGCGCAGCTCATAAAAGCCGGCGTGGGCGCGGTAATGGTGGCGCATCTCTCCATTCCGGCAATCGACAACACCTCCAATAGGGCTTCTTCCATTTCCTATAATGCGGTAACAGGATTATTAAGAAAAGAATTAGGACACGAGGGACTTATTCTTACCGATGCTTTGGAAATGAAAGGCATCACGAAATATTATCCGGCCGGCGAAGCTTCTGCAC